>CAZKZQ010000128.1:0-10582 GCA_964557235.1 uncultured Nocardioidaceae bacterium | reverse complement strand
AGCTGATGGGCATCACCAAGGCGTCGCTGGCCACCGAGTCGTGGCTGTCGGCGGCATCGTTCCAGGAGACCACGCGAGTGCTGACGGACGCGGCGATCCACGCCAAGTCCGACTCGCTCATGGGTCTGAAGGAGAACGTGATCATCGGCAAGCTGATCCCGGCCGGCACCGGTCTCGAGCGCTACCGCAACGTGCGCGTCGAGCCGACCGAGGAGGCCCGGGCCAACGCCTACACGGTGAGCGGCTACTCGTCGTACTACGACGACTTCTCCAACACCGGTGGTCAGCAGGTCGTGGCGCTGGACGAGTTCTCGTTCCGCTCCTACGACGACTGAGCACCTCCCGCCTGACACGACGGCCCGCCCCGGATCCCGGGGCGGGCCGTCCTGCGTCCCGGCTCGTGCGAACCTGGGCCGTGGTCTACGACGTGGTCATCCGGGTCGGGCGGTGGGTCTTCCGGCTGCTCGGCCTGCGCGTGCGCGTGGACGGCCTCGAGCACGTCCCGCGGACGGGCCCTGCGGTGCTGGCCGCCAATCACGTGTCGTTCCTCGACTTCCTCCTGCTCGGCCTGGTGGGGGAGGAGCGGGGCGGGCGACGGGTGCGCTTCCTCGCTCGCCACGACCTCTGGCGGGTGCGTCCGGTGGGGTGGCTGATGGACCGGATGGGTCACATCCCGGTCGACCGGGAGGCTCCGGCCCACGCCTACCTCCTCGCCCGGGACGCGCTCCGCCGCGGTGAGCTGGTCGGGATCTTCCCCGAGGCGGGCGTCAGCCGCTCCTTCACGGTGCGCGCCCTGGCACCGGGGGCGGCCGCGCTGGCGCACGAGACCGGTGCGCCCCTCGTGCCGGTGGCGCTGTGGGGAGGACAACGGCTCTGGACGGCCAAGACGCGTCCCACCCTCCGTCGCGGGGTGCCGGTGTCGGTGCTCGTCGGTCCACGCCTCCCGGTGGGCGACGCGACCGGCACGACCGTCCTGCTCGGGGGGACCCTGCAGCGCCTGCTCGACGAGGCACAGTCCGAGCCGCGGCACGCGCCGGAGCCGGGCCGGGCGGCCCCGTGGCACCCCGTGCACCTGGGCGGGACGGCGCTGGGCGTCGAGGAGGCAGCGGCGGTGCAGGACGTGCCGCGGCACGCGGTGGTCCCGACCTGGGGCCCCGGAGCCGGAGAGGTCAGGGCAGGAGCGGCGGGGGCGTGACGACCTTGTCGAGCTTCTTCGAGACCTTGCGCCACGACAGGGCGACCGCGAGGGCGAAGCCACCGACCGTGGTGAGCACGACCGACTCCCAGGCGTGAGCCTCGGACCAGGTCTTCATGTCCGCGATCGCCAGACCCTCCACGAAGAAGCCGTGGAAGAGGTAGACGACGAGGCTGGCCGCTCCCAGGCGGGTGAACCAGGTCCTGTGCCGCGGGATCCACGACAGCACCGACAGCGCCATGAGCAGCCCGGTCGTCAGCAGCATCGCCCGGACGGCGACCCCCTGGGCACCGGACACGTCGAGCTCGGCGTAGGGCGTGCGGTAGTAGAGCCACTCGGTGTCGAGCCGGGCCTCCACGAACCAGGCCATCGCCACGCCCGCGGCGAGCACGGCCAGGGCGACGCGGCGTACGTCGGGGGTGCGCAGGCGGTCCAGGTGCTCAGGCGTCGCCATCAGGCCGATGACGAAGAACGGGAGCAGGCCCACCGCTCGGTTGCCGTCGAGGTAGGTCAGCGAGAAGAAGCCTCCGGCCAGCGAGGCCGCGATCGACAGCGGGACGACGTGCGGGACCCGCTGGAACAGCGGCGTCCCCAGGCGCCACAGGAACAGCACGGAGAGGTACCACATCGGCCAGTGCGGGTTGAGCCAGAGCAGCTCGAGCTTCTCGCCGCCGACGTAGATGCGCAGCAGGGCGAAGAGGCCCTCGAAGAGGACGTAGGGGAAGACGACCGTGGCGGCCAGGCGCTGGAGGTGGCGGCGGTTGAACCGGAAGCTCTTGGAGAGGTAGCCGGTGACCAGCACGAACGCGGGCACGTGCCACAGGTAGAGCCAGCTGTAGAGGTAGCTGACGTTGGCAGCGAGGGTCCAGGCGTGACCGATGACCACCAGCGAGACCAGGATGAACTTGCTGTTGTCGAGCCAGGGATCGCGGTCCTTGCGCGCACGCGCGGGGGACTCCGACGCAGCCGCGGGGGCGGTCGGGCGTTCGATGGTGGCGACGGGCGACTGCACGTCGTGAGGATGCCCAGGACCAGCCTGGTCCACACGTCCGGCTTGCCTAGACTGCCTGCCATGCCTGACAGGTCCGTCACACCGAAGCGGCAGCGCGTGGCCGCCTATGCGCTGGTGCGACGTGGCGACCAGATCCTGATGAGCCACCTGTCCCCGCGCGTGCCCTTCGACGGGTGGACCCTGCCGGGCGGCGGCGTCGACCACGGCGAGGGTCCGCGCGACGCGCTGCGCCGCGAGGTCCACGAGGAGACCGGCCTGCACGTGACCGCGGGCCGCGTGCTCGACGTCTACTCCCACCACTTCACCGGCCGGAGCCCGACCGGCGTGCTCGAGGACTTCCACGGTCTCGGGCTGATCTACGAGGCGGAGGTCGATCCCGAGTCCGTCGGGGTCGAGCCCCGCGTGCTCGAGGTGGACGGCTCCACCGACCGATGCGGCTGGGTCGACCTCGACCAGGCCGCCGAGCTGCCGCTGACCGGCGCCGCCCGCTTCGGGCTGCGCCTGCTCGGCGTCGAGACCCCGATCCCCGAGGAGTACTCCCGATGACCAGCGGCCAGCACGAGACCGTCTTCACCTACGGCGCACCGGCGCTGAAGTTCGGTGCGGGGGCCTCCGACGAGCTCGGCCACGACCTCGCCGCGCTCGACGCCCGACGCGTGCTGCTGGTCACCGACCCGGGGGTGGCGGCGGCCGGGCACCCGGCGCGGATCGCCGAGCAGGTGCGCGCGGCGGGCATCGAGGTCGAGGTCTTCGACCGCGTCCACGTGGAGCCGACCGACGTCAGCATGGAGGAGGCGGTCGCCTTCGGCCGCGACACCGGGCCCTACGACGCGATCGTGGCGGTCGGAGGCGGGTCGGCGATCGACACCGCCAAGGCGGTCAACCTGCTCACCAGCAACCCCGGCGAGCTGATGGACTACATCAACGCCCCGGTCGGCAGGGCGCGGGCGCCCAGGAACGCGCTCGCCCCGCTGGTCGCGGTGCCGACCACGACGGGCACGGGCAGCGAGAGCACCACGATCTGCGTGCTCGACGTGCTGTCGCTGCACGTCAAGACCGGCATCAGCCACCCGCGCCTGCGCCCGACCATGGCCGTGGTCGACCCCCGGCTGACGATGACCCAGCCGCCCGAGGTCACCGCCGCCGCGGGGATGGACATCCTGTGCCACGCCCTCGAGTCGTGGACGGCTCGCCCCTTCACGTCCTACGCGCGGAAGCGGCCGGAGGAGCGCGTGCCCTACTGCGGCGCCAACCCGGTCGCGGACATGTGGGCGGAGAAGGCGATGACGCTGCTGGCCGCGTCGTTCCGCACCGCCGTGCGCGACGGCGGCGACGAGGAGGCCCGCGAGCAGATGGCCCTCGCTGCGACCTTCGCGGGCATGGGCTTCGGCAACGCCGGCGTGCACATCCCGCACGCCAACGCCTACCCGATCGCGGGCCGGGTCAAGGACTTCCGCCCGGCGGGCTATCCGCAGGACGAGCCGATGGTGCCGCACGGCATGGCGGTCTCGCTCACCGCGCCCGAGGCGTTCCGCTTCACCTTCGAGGCCTCCCCGGAGCGCCACCTGCGGGCGGCCGAGCTGCTCGGCGGGGCGGAGGGCGCCACCGGCCCCGACGCGCTCCCGCAGACGCTGGCGCGGCTGATGCGCGACATCGACATGCCCAACGGCATCGGAGCCGTGGGCTACGACGAGGGCGACGTCGATGCGCTGGTCGAGGGCTCGCTCAAGCAGCAGCGGCTGCTCGCGACCGCTCCCCGTGAGGTCGGGGCCGAGGACCTCGCCGGCATCCTCCGCGGGTCGCTCGAGCTCTGGTGAGGACCCGGGTGGCTCAGCCCTGGCCCGGGCGCTCGTGGACGACGTTGCCGTCGACGAACGTCAGGTCGACCCGCGCCTCGTGGAGCTCCTCGGGCGGGACGTCGAACAGGTCGCGGTCCAGCACGGCCAGGTCCGCGAGCATGCCGACCTCGAGCCGCCCGGTCTCGTCGTCGAGCCGGTTCACGTGGGCCGACCCGGCGGTGTAGGCGGTCAGGGCCGTGTCCAGGTCGATCGCCTGGTGGGGGAGGAACGGCGGTGTGCCTGCCGGCTGTGACGGCGCGACGCGCGTGACCGCCGTACGGATGGCCTCGAGGGGGTCGGGGCTGCTCACGAACCAGTCGCTGCCCATGGCCAGCCGGGCGCCGGTGCGGGCGAGGTCGGCGAACGGGTAGTGCCAGCCCGCGCGCTCCTCGCCGACCAGCGGCAGGCAGAGCTCGTCGACCTGCCACTCGTGGGTGGCCCACAGCGCCTGCATGTTGGCGGTGACGCCGAGCTCGGCGAAGCGGGGCACGTCGTCGGGGTGGATCACCTGGATGTGGGCGAGGTGGTGGCGGCCGCCGTCCTTGCGCGCGGGTCCGTTGGCCCGGCGCGCGTCCTCGATCGCGTCCAGCGCCTCGCGCACTGCCCGGTCGCCGATCGCGTGCACGTGGAGGCCGAAGCCGTGCGCGTCGAGGCGCACCGCCGCCTCGCGCAGGACTGCCGGGTCGACCATCGAGATGCCGCGCTCCTGGCCGGGGAGGCAGCAGACGTCCGGGTGGGGGAGGTAGGGCTCGAGCATCGAGGCGGTGCCGTTCTCGACGATGCCGTCCTGCATCACCTTGACCGCGCCGGTGCGGAAGCGGCCGACCTCGGACGTCGCCCGGCGGTGCACGAGCTCCTCGACCTGCTCGATCCCGTCGCCGCGGCGCCACCACAGCGCCCCCTCGACCCGGGCGGTCAGCGTGCCGTCGCCCGCCGCGGTCATGTAGTACGGCGTCGGGTCCGACCAGCCGCCGAAGTCGCCGAGGATCGCGTCCTGCCAGGCGGTGACCCCGTGCGCGTGCAACCGGGCCTGGGCGGCGCGGAGCCCGGCGAGGTAGTCCTCGTCCGAGGGCGGGGGGAGCACGGGGTCGACGAGGTCCATCGCCCCCTCGTGGAGGACGCCGGTCGGACGCCCGTCGGCGTCGCGCTCGAGGTAGCCGTCGGCCGGGTCGGGCGTGTGCTCGTCGATGCCGGCCAGGGCGAGCGTGCGGCTGCTCGCCCAGCCCGCGTGCCCGTCGCGGATCGTGAGCCAGGCCGGCCGGTCGCCGATGAGGACGTCGAGGTCCGCGGCGGTGGGGGTGCGACCGAAGGTGTCGAAGGACCAGCCGCCGCCGAGCAGCCAGCCCTCGGGCCGGAGCGCGGCGGACTCGACGATCCGTCGCTGCGCGCCCTCGGCGTCGAGCCCGGCGAGGTCGCAGCGGATCATGGTCACGCCGGCGAACACCGCGTGCACGTGGGCGTCCTGGAAGCCGGGCATGAGCATCCGCCCGGTGAGGTCGACCTCCTCGGTGCCCGGTCCGCGCAGCGCCACGGCGTCGTCGTCGAGGGCGACGATGCGGCCGCCCCGCACCCCGACGGCGTACGCCGGGCCGCGGCCACCGGCAGCGGTCCACACGCGACCGGGCCCGGACGGGTCCCGGCGGAACAGCAGGTCGAGAGCGCTCACCACCCCATCATCCCGGGGCGGTGGATGCGGGCCCTTCGTCACCTCCCTCGGCGCGCCGGTCGCCCTACGCTCGCTGTCGGGGCGAGGAGGTCAGGGATGCGGGTGCTGGTGCTGGGGGCCGGCTTCGGCGGGCTGGAGCTGACGACGCGACTGTCCGAGGAGCTCGGCGACGCGGTCGAGGTGATCCTCCTCGACCGGGCCGAGGGGTTCGTCTTCGGCTACTCCAAGCTCGACGTGATGTTCGGCCACCGGCCGGCCGACAGCGTGCTCCACCGCTACGACGACATCGTCAGGCCGGGGGTGCGGTTCGTGCGCACCACGATCCGGTCGATCGACCCCGCGGCCTGCCGGGTCGAGACCGACGCGGGCACCTTCGACGGCGACGTGCTCGTGGTCGCGCTCGGCGCCGACCTCGACCCGTCGGCCACGCCGGGACTGGTCGAGCACGGCACCGAGTTCTACACGGTGGACGGCGCCTTCGCCGCACGCGGGACGCTCGAGGCGTTCGAGGGCGGACGCGTCGTCGTGGGCGTCACCTCGTCGCCGTTCAAGTGCCCGCCCGCCCCCAGCGAGACCGCGCTGCTGGTGCACGACTTCCTCACCGGGCGCGGACTGCGCGACCGCTCGGAGATCGCGCTCGTGATGCCGCTGCCCGTCCCGATCCCGCCCTCGCCGGACGCGTCGGCGGCGATCCTCGCCGGGTTCGCCGAGCGTGGCATCGCCTGGCACCCCGGCCAGCTGGTCCGCGAGCTGGAGCCCGGCGTCGCCCGCTTCGCGGACGGCACCGAGATGGGCTTCGACCTGTTCCTCGGCGTCCCGCGGCACCACGTGCCGGCGGTCGTCGCCGAGTCCGGGCTCTGCGTCGACGGCTGGGTCCCGGTCGATCCCGCGACGCTGGAGACCGCCTGGCCGGGGGTGTACGCCGTCGGCGACGTCACCAGCGTCGGCACCCCCAAGGCCGGCGTCTTCGCCGAGGGCCAGGCAGCCGTCGTGGCCGAGCGGATCATCGCCGAGGTGCGCGGCGGCTCCGCCGACGGGTACGACGGCCGCGGGATCTGCTACCTCGAGTTCGGCAGCCAGGGGGTCGCCGTCGTCGAGGTCACCTTCGTCCCGGGGACCGCGCCCCACGGCCACCTGGTCGGCCCGTCCGCGGACCTGACCGCCCAGAAGCAGCACTTCGGCTCGAGCCGCGTGCAGCGCTGGTTCGGGCGGGAGTGGTAGCCGGTCCACGCGGGCCCATCGTGGTCGGCGCCCCTTCGTCGTCTCCCTAGAATCGGGCCCGTGCCCCCGTCGTCCGACCTCGTCGCCGCCCTGCGCAGGGCCGGGCTCGACGACCTCGACGACTCGCAGCTGGCGCGGACCCTCTATGCCTCCGACGCGTCGGTCTACCGCCTCGAGCCGCGCGTCGTCGTACGCCCACGGCACCGCGACGAGATCGCAGCCGTCCTCGGGGTGGCCCGCGAGCTCGGCGTCCCGCTGACCGCCCGCGGGGCGGGCACGAGCATCGCCGGCAACGCGATCGGCACGGGCATCGTGCTCGACACCTACCGCCACCTCAACCGCGTGCTCGACGTGGACCCCGAGAGGGCCCAGGCGACCGTCGAGCCCGGCGCCGTGCACGCCACGCTCCAGCGCGCGGCCGCCCCGCACGGGCTGCGGTTCGGACCGGACCCGTCGACGCACACCCGCTGCACGATCGGCGGGATGATCGGCAACAACGCCTGCGGCTCGCGCGCACTGGGCTACGGCCGCACCTCCGACAACGTCGTGTCGCTGGAGGCGATCACCGCCGACGGCGCCGACGTGGCGACCCGGGCGGGCGAGCTCACCGGGCTCGTCGACGAGCACCTCGGGCTGGTGCGCACCGAGTTCGGCCGCTTCGCGCGCCAGGTCTCGGGCTATGCGCTGGAGCACCTGCTGCCCGAGCACGGCCGGTCGGTCGACCGCTTCCTCGTCGGCAGCGAGGGCACGCTCGCCCTCGTCACCGAGGCCACCGTGCGGCTCGTGCGCGACCTGCCCGTGCGGCTGCTCGTCGTGCTCGGCTACCCCTCGCTGGCGGAGGCCGCCGACGCCGTGCCCGCGATCCTGGCCCACCGACCGGTCGCGTGCGAGGGCATCGACCACCGCATCACCGAGGTGCTCGCCACCCCGCCCGACCTGCCCGCGGGCCGCGGGTGGCTCATGGTCGAGCTCACCGGCGACGACCCCCGCGAGGTGGCCGACCGCGCCGCCCGCGTGGTCGCCGACGCCGCGCCGCAGGACCACCGGCTGGTCGAGGACCTCCGCGAGCAGGCGGTCATCTGGCGCATCCGCGAGGACGGCGCCGGCCTCGCCGCGCGTGCCACGACCCCGCCCGGCCAGGCCGGCTGGGAGGACGCCGCGGTCCCGCCGGAGCGCATCGGCGCCTACCTCCGCGACTTCGACGCCCTGATGACGTCGCACGGGCTGGACGGAGCGCCCTACGGCCACCTGGGCGACGGGTGCCTGCACATCCGGGTCAACTTCGACCTGGCGTCGGCCGACGGGCGCACGGGCTACCGCCGCTTCGTGGAGGAGGCCGCCGACCTCGCCGTGCAGTACGGCGGCAGCCTGTCCGGCGAGCACGGCGACGGCCGGGCCCGCTCCGAGCTGCTCACCCGGATGTACTCCCCGGAGGCGCTCGCCCTCATGGCGCGGGTCAAGCACCTCCTCGACCCGACGAACCTGCTCAACCCCGGGGTGCTCGTCGACCCCGCGCCGCTCGACGCCGACCTGCGGCTCGCCCACCTCCCGGCGACCCCGCCGCGCACGAACCTCACCCTGGTCCGTGACCGGGGCGACCTGGTCGCGGCCGTGCACCGGTGCACCGGCGTCGGCAAGTGCCTGGCCGACGGGACTGCGACCGGGGGAGTGATGTGCCCGTCGTACCTCGCGACCCGGGAGGAGAAGGACTCCACCCGCGGACGTGCCCGCACCCTCCAGGACGCGGTCTCCGGCCACCTCCCGCAGGGGCTCGCCGACCCGGCGGTCCTCGAGGCGCTCGACCTCTGCCTGGCGTGCAAGGGCTGCGCACGCGACTGCCCGACCGGCGTCGACATGGCGACCTACAAGTCCGAGGCCCTCTCCCAGGCGTACGCCGGCCGGCGCGGCTGGCGCAGGCCGCGCACGCACCGCACGCTGGGCGGGCTCCCCAAGCTGCTGTCCCGCGTGCCGACGCCGCTCGTGCGGCTCGGGCTGTGGGCGACCCCCGGCATCGCGGCACGGGTGGGCGGGGTCGATCCGCGCCGCCGCCTGCCGGTGCCGGCGCCCCGACCGGTCTCCAAGGAGCAGCACGCGCCCGCGCCCGACGCCGACGTGGTGCTGTGGGTCGACACGTTCACCAACCGGTTCGCCCCCCAGGTCGCCGAGGCGGCCGTGCGGGTGCTGGAGGCGGCGGGCTCACGGGTGCGGGTCGTCGCCGACGGGTCGCAGTGCTGCGGCCTGACCCTGGTCAGCGTCGGACGTCTCGACGAGGCGCGGGCGACCCTGACCCGGCTGGTGGGCGCCCTGGCCGACCGCAACCCCGACGCGCTGCCGGTGGTGGTGCTCGAGCCGTCGTGCCTCGCGGTGCTGCGCCACGACGCGCACGAGCTGCTCGACGGGGCGACGCTCCCGCCGCTGCGCACCCTGGCCGAGCACCTGGCCGAGCTCGCCTGGACCCCGCCGAGCCTGGCCGGCGTCGAGGTGGTCGCGCAGCCGCACTGCCACCAGGCGTCGGTGATCGGCTGGCAGGCAGACGAGGCCCTGCTGCGTGCGGCGGGGGCCGACCTCACCCGGGTCGGGGGCTGCTGCGGGCTCGCCGGCGACTTCGGGATGACCCCCGACCACTACGACGTCTCGGTCAAGGTCTGGGAGCACGACCTCGGTCCCGCTCTGCGGGAGCACCCGGAGGCCGTCCTGTGTGCCGACGGCTTCTCCTGCCGGACACAAGCCGCTGACCTGGGCAAACGGGACGGGAAGCACCTCGCGGAGGTCCTCGACGAGGCGCTCGCACGCACGCCTGTGGACGGAGGCCGGGAGCGATTTTGACCCTCTCCCGGGCACCCGGTAGATTAGGCGATCGTGCCTGGCCGCCCAGGCCGTCACGCGTGCTCGCAGTCGCCGTCCAGTCAACAGGGACGACACGCCCGACCGCGGGGGTGAGCTTCAAGCCCCCCGTCCGGCGAGCACCACCCAGACGCAGTCACAGAGGAAAGAGAACCACGCGGTGCCCACAATCCAGCAGCTGGTCCGCAAGGGCCGCCAGGACAAGGTGTCGAAGAACAAGACGCCCGCTCTGAAGGGTTCGCCCCAGCGGCGAGGCGTGTGCACGCGCGTGTACACCACCACCCCGAAGAAGCCGAACTCCGCGCTGCGCAAGGTCGCCCGCGTCCGTCTCTCCAGCGGTGTCGAGGTCACGGCCTACATCCCCGGCGTCGGCCACAACCTGCAGGAGCACTCGATGGTGCTCGTGCGCGGCGGTCGTGTGAAGGACCTCCCGGGTGTCCGCTACAAGATCATCCGCGGTTCGCTCGACACGCAGGGCGTGAAGAACCGCAAGCAGGCTCGCAGCCGCTACGGCGCGAAGAAGGAGAAGAGCTGATGCCGCGCAAGGGCCCCGCTCCCAAGCGTCCGATCGACATCGACCCGGTGTACGGCAGTCCCGTCGTCACCCAGCTGGTCAACAAGATCCTCATGGACGGCAAGAAGCAGACCGCGCAGCGCATCGTCTACACCGCGCTCGAGGGTGCTCGTGACAAGACCGGCACCGACCCGGTGGTGACCCTCAAGCGTGCGCTCGACAACGTCAAGCCGCAGCTCGAGGTCAAGTCCCGCCGCGTCGGCGGTGCGACCTACCAGGTCCCGATCGAGGT
>CAZKZQ010000127.1:0-10605 GCA_964557235.1 uncultured Nocardioidaceae bacterium | reverse complement strand
GCGCCGCCGTACTCCTCCGGCGCGGTGAGGCCGAACAGCCCGAGGTCGCCCATCTTGCGCACCAGGTCGCTCGGGAAGTGGTGGTCCTTGTCCCACTGCGCGACGTGCGGCGCCACCTCCTGCTGGGCGAACTCGCGCACGCTGGCACGGAACGCCTCGTGCTCGGAGGACAGCTCGAACGCGGTGGAGGTCACGACAGAGGAAGCCATGACCCCCATCTTGACAGGGGCTCGCGGGAGTAGCGTCGGAGCCATGGGGACTGTGATCGAGGTCCGCGGACTGGTGAAGGACTTCGGTGCCTTCCGCGCTCTCGACGGGCTGGACCTCGAGGTCCGGCCCGGCGAGGTGCACGGCTTCCTCGGACCCAACGGCAGCGGCAAGTCCACGACCATCCGCATCCTGCTCGGCATGCTCCGGCGCACGGCCGGCGACGTCCGTCTCCTCGGCGGCGACCCGTGGCGCGACGCGACCGCCCTGCACCGGCGGCTGGCCTACGTCCCGGGCGACGTGAACCTGTGGCCGCAGCTGTCCGGCGGCGAGGTGATCGACCTGCTCACCCGCATGCGCGGCAGCCTCGACGCCCAGCGCCGCGACGCGCTGCTGGAGCGCTTCGAGCTCGACCCGACCAAGAAGGGCCGGGCCTACTCCAAGGGCAACCGGCAGAAGGTCGCGCTGGTCGCCGCGCTGGCCAGCGACGTCGAGCTGCTCGTGCTGGACGAGCCGACCAGCGGGCTCGACCCGCTGATGGAGGAGGTCTTCCGCGAGGTCGTGCGCGAGGAGAGCGCCCGCGGCCGGACCGTCCTGCTCAGCAGCCACATCCTCAGCGAGGTCGAGGCGCTGTGCGACCGGGTGAGCATCATCCGCGAGGGCCGCACGGTCGAGTCGGGCAGCCTCGCGGACCTGCGGCACCTCACCGAGACGACGGTCGAGGCGGTGCTGCGCGACCCGGTGCCCGAGCTGGACGGGATGACCGGCGTGCACGACCTGACCGTCGACGACCGGCGCGTGCGAGCCCAGGTCTCCCCCGAGGCGCTGAGCCCGTTCCTGGCCCTCCTCGCCCCGGCGGGCATCGTCTCGCTGGAGTCGCGGCCGCCGACGCTGGAGCAGCTGTTCCTGCGGCACTACTCCGACGGGACGCGGCCGTGAGCGGCCGGCTCGTCGGGACCCGGCCGCTGCTGCGGCTGGCGGTCCGCCGCGACCGGATCATCGTGCCGCTGTGGACGCTGTACTTCGTCGCGATCTCCGCCTCGTCGTACGGCGCGACGGTGTCGCTCTACGGCACGGCCGCCGAGCGCGCGGCCGGCGCGCGCACGATCAACTCGGCGCCGGCACTGGTCGCGCTCTACGGCCCGATCTACGACGTGACCTCCGGTGCGGCCATCGCCTTCGTGAAGCTGATCGTCTTCAACGCCGCGATCCTCGCCCTCGTCGCCGGCCTGCTCGTCATCCGGCACTCCCGCGCCGACGAGGAGCTGGGGCGCCGCGAGCTGGTCTCGGCCGGCGAGGTCGCCCGCCACGCCCCGCTCGCCGCCGCGGTCGCCGTCGGGGCGCTGTTCTCCCTGCTCGTCGGTGCCCTGTCGGGCGCGGCGGCCGCCGCGTCAGGCGCGGGGGTCGTGGGCTCGCTGGTGATGGGCGCGGAGTGGGCCGCGACCGGCATCACGTTCTCCGCCCTGGCGGCCGTCGCGGCCCAGCTCACGTCCGGCGCCCGGGCCGCCCGAGGTCTCGTGGTGGGCGCCCTGGCCGTGGCGTACGTCGTCCGGGCCGTCGCCGACGCGACCGACCTCGGCTGGCTGACCTGGCTCAGCCCCGTCGGGTGGGCCCAGCAGACCCGGCCGTTCGCCGAGGACCGGCTGTGGCCGCTCGCGCTGCACGCGGTGCTCACCGTGGTCGCACTGGGCGCCGCGGTGGCGATCGAGTCGCGACGCGACCTCGGCGCGGGGATCCTGCCGGACCGCCCGGGTCCGGCGCGCGGGTCGCTCGCGTCCGCGACCGCCCTCGCGTGGCGCCTGCAGCGTCAGGGGCTGCTGGCGTGGAGCATCGGCCTCGGTCTCCTCTCGGTGGTCGTCGGCAGCGTCGTGACCAACCTCGGCGACCTCCTCGACACCGAGGACGCCCGCGCGATGATCGAGCGGATGGGCGGCCGCGGCGTGCTCGAGGACGCCTTCGTCTCCGCCGAGCTCGGCTTCCTCGCCGTCGCAGCCACCGGCTACGCCCTCAGCGCCGCCGGCCGGGCCCACGGCGAGGAGTCCGCCGGACGGCTCGAAGGACTGCTCGCCACCCCGGTCCCCCGCCGGGTGTGGCTGGCCGGGCACCTGCTCGTCGCCATCGCCGGGTCCGCGCTCCTCCTCACCGTCGTCGGGCTCGGCCTCGGCGCCGCCCACGCGGTCGGGGCGGGCGACGCCTCGGTGGTCTGGCCCGACCTCGTCGCCGCCTGGGTCCGGCTGCCCGCCGTCTGGGTCGTGCTCGGCGTCACGCTCGTGCTCTATGCGGTGCGGCCCGGGTGGTTCGTGGCCGGCTGGGCGGTCATGGCGGGCTCGGTCGTGCTGTCCGAGCTCGGTGAGCTGCTGCGCCTCCCGCACGCGGTCACCGAGCTGTCGCCGTACTCCCACGTGCCGCAGCTGCCGGCCACGTCGTTCGAGGTCGCGCCCGTGCTCGGGCTGCTGCTCGTGGCGGCGGCCCTGCTGGCCGCCGGGGCGTGGCTCTTCGGACGCCGGGACCTCGGTGTCGGCTGAGCCCGACGCCCAGCCGACGTCACGCTGAGGTGACAACGACGTGACGCCTACGTGAGAACAGCCACGTCCGCGGCCGCTCTCACCCTGTGTCGGAGCGTCGCGTCCTACCCCTAGACTCCCGAACGTGTCGGACATCAAGCCCCTGCAGAAGGTCCTCATCGCCAACCGCGGCGAGATCGCGGTGCGCGTGATCCGCGCTTGCAAGGACGCGGGCATCGGCTCGGTCGCGGTCTACGCCGAGCCCGACCGCGACGCCCTCCACGTGCGCGTCGCCGACGAGGCCTACAGCCTGGGCGGCTCCACGCCGGGCGACTCCTACCTCTCCATCGAGAAGATCGTCGACGTCGCGAAGAGGTCCGGCGCCGACTCGGTGCACCCCGGCTACGGCTTCCTCGCAGAGAACGCCGAGTTCGCCCAGGCCGTCATCGACGCGGGGCTGGTCTGGATCGGCCCCACGCCCGAGGCGATCGACGCCCTCGGCGACAAGGCCAAGGCCAAGCACATCGCCGACCGCGCCAACGCCCCCCTCGCGCCGGGCACCAAGGACCCGGTCAAGGACGCCGACGAGATCATCAAATTCGCCGAGGAGTTCGGTCTCCCGGTCGCGATCAAGGCGGTCTACGGCGGCGGCGGTCGCGGCCTCAAGATCGCCCGCACGATGGAGGAGATCCCCGACCAGTTCGAGGCCGCCACGCGTGAGGCGATCGGCGCGTTCGGCCGCGGCGAGTGCCTGGTCGAGAAGTTCCTCGACAAGCCCCGCCACGTCGAGACCCAGTGCCTGGCCGACAAGCACGGCAACGTCGTGGTCGTCTCCACCCGCGACTGCTCGCTGCAGCGCCGCAACCAGAAGCTCGTCGAGGAGGCGCCCGCGCCGTTCCTCACCGAGGAGCAGATGACCCGGCTCTACGAGTCCTCCAAGGCGATCCTGCGCGAGGCGAAGTACGAGGGCGCCGGCACCTGCGAGTTCCTCGTCGCCCAGGACGGCACGATCTCCTTCCTCGAGGTCAACACCCGCCTCCAGGTCGAGCACTGCGTGTCCGAGGAGGTCACCGGCATCGACCTGGTGCAGGAGATGTTCCGCATCGCCGCGGGCGAGGAGCTCGGCTTCGACGACCCCGAGGTCTACGGCCACTCGATCGAGTTCCGGATCAACGCCGAGGACGCCGGCACCAACTTCATGCCCGCCCCCGGCACGCTCGTGTCCTACCTGCCGCCGTCCGGACCGGGTGTCCGCCTCGACGGCGGCTACAACGAGGGCGAGACCGTCCCCGGGGCCTTCGACTCCCTCATCGCCAAGCTGGTCGTCACCGGCCGCGACCGCGACCACGCGCTGGCCCGCTCGCGCCGTGCGCTCGACGAGTTCGTCGTCGACGGCATGCCGACGGTGATCCCCTTCCACCGCAAGGTCGTCTCCGACCCCGCCTTCATCGGCGACGGCACGAAGTTCGACGTCTACACGCAGTGGATCGAGACCGAGTTCGACAACGACATCGCGCCCTACTCCGGTGCGGGTGCCGAGGGCGACGAGCCCGGTGAGCGCCAGACCATCACCGTCGAGGTCGGCGGCCGTCGCCTCGACGTCGTGCTCCCCGCCGAGCTCGCGGTCGCCGCCCCCGGTGGCGGCGGCGGTGGCGCCAAGAAGCCCAAGCGCAAGGGCGGCAAGTCCGCCGGCTCCGCCGCCTCCGGCGACTCCGTGACCTCGCCCATGCAGGGCACGATCGTCAAGGTCGCCGTCGAGGAGGGTCAGGAGATCGCCGAGGGCGACACCGTCGTGGTGATCGAGGCGATGAAGATGGAGCAGCCGCTCAAGGCCCACAAGGCCGGCACCGTCACCAACCTCGGCGCCACGGTCGGCGAGACCGTGTCCTCCGGTGCGGTGATCTGCGAGCTCAAGGACGCCTGAGCGCTCCGTTGCGGCTCCTCCTCCTGGCCGACACCCACCTGCCCAAGCGGGCCAAGGACCTCCCCACCCGGGTGTGGGACGAGGTCGAGGCTGCGGACGTGGTCGTCCACGCCGGCGACTGGGTCACGGCCGCGCTGCTCGACGAGCTCGAGCGGCGCTCACGCAGGCTGGTGGGCGTGTGGGGCAACAACGACGGCCCGGAGCTGCGCGCCCGGCTGCCGGAGGTCGCCCGGGTCGAGCTCGCCGGCGTACGCCTCGCGGTCGTGCACGAGACCGGCGACGCCAAGGGACGCGAGCAGCGCTGCCAGGCGGCGTACGACGACGTCGACGTGCTCGTCTTCGGCCACAGCCACATCCCGTGGGACACCACGACCCCCTCGGGCCTGCGGCTGCTCAACCCCGGATCGCCGACGGACCGACGACGGCAGCCGCACTGCACCTACCTGACGTGCCGGGTCACCGACGGGCGGCTCGACCAGGTCGAGCTGCACCGCCTCCCGCCCCGCGGGTGAGCCTCAGAGGCGGAACCAGGTCGACTTCAGCCCGAACCTCGAGCGGAACTCGTCGCCGGAGATCGTGTAGCTCCCCTGGGCGCCCTCGAGGACGAGCCACTCCACGCGACCCTGCCAGTAGCCGCCGCCCTCGCGCTTGATCACGCGCACGCGCAGCAGCCTGCCGATGGCCGGGTAGCTGCTGCGGATCTTGGCGGCCGCCAGCGTGGTGCTCCAGCTGGTGTTCGGGTTGCCCGACCAGCCGTCGTAGGGGTCCGCCTTGTGCGGCAGGTAGTCGACGGGGTGGTTGTCGACCATCCCCTCGCTCGTCCAGCCGCCGTTGGAGGAGGAGAACTGCGCGAGGATCGGCTTGCCGTCGACCGTGCGGATCTGGCCGGCCGTCATGTCGACCGCCTCGTTGCTGCGCGGGTCCTCGGCCGAGACGCCGCGATAGACCTGGCAGGCCGTGGTGTCGCAGGTGTCGTAGTACCGGGCCTTGTGCGCCTCGCGGTCGAACGCGGCGTACGTGCGGGCGGCGACGGCCTGCGCACGGACGGCGTACTTGTGCCACGACGCCGGCATCTCGGCGGGGAGGACGCCCTTGACGTAGCTGTCGAGGGTCACGACGTTGACCGTGTTGCGCACCGTCGTGTTCTCGCTCGGAGCGGCGGAGCGCAGCGAGCCGCGGTAGGCCATCGGCCCGGAGTCCGCCAGGAGCGTCACCGGGCCGGCGGTGGAGAAGAACTCGCCGCGGCCGACCAGCGTCGTCCGGTTGGTCGCGGGCTTCCAGCTGCGCCACACGCTGCCGTCGTAGAACTGGACCTTGTCGCTCGCGTTGCTGCTGGCCAGCACGCGCCAGCGCCGTGCGCCGAGGTTGGTGGGCAGCGGGTAGGTCTTGGCGTCGCCGAGGTCGCGCACGGTCAGGCCGGAGCGCGGCAGGACCGCGACCGGGTCGGTCGTGTCCCCGGTGATCAGCACGCGGACCAGGCCGGTCGCGTCGACCGTGCGCTCGGTGCCGGGGTAGTAGAACGCGAGGATCCGTTGGGCGTTGAGGCCCTGGAGGGCGGCGCCCTGGGCGCCGTGCTGGCTCATCCCGCGGCCGTGGCCCCAGCCGCGGCCCCGCACGGTGAAGACGCCCGAGTCCGGCACCGGGTAGACCTGGTTGACCGTCACGGAGGCGGCCGCGTCGGCGCTCTCCTCCGCTCCCAGGAGGGCGACGGTCGCGGAGACGGTCGCGAGGGTGGTCGCGGCGGCGAGGACCAGTCGGCGCATGCGGGGCTCCCGAGGGTGAGATGACGGCGGTGAGCGAGGGCTCAAGGATGCACTCAAGTCACACCCGTCACCATCGGAACGCCAGGATCGTGACCTTCCGGTCCCCTCCCGCCGGGCGGGTCAGAGGCGGAACCAGGTCGACTTCAGCCCGAACCGTGAGCGGAAGTCCGAGCCGCTGATCGTCCGCTTGGCCTTCGTGCCCTCGAGGACCATCGTCTCGACCCGGCCGTGCCAGTCGCCGCCGCCCTCGCGCTTGGTGACGCGCACGCGCAGCAGCCTGCCGATCGCCGGGTAGGCGTTGCGGATCGTCGTGGCCGAGAGCCTGGTCGTCCAGTCGTGGTTGGGGTTGGCCGCCACCCCGTCGTAGGGGTCCTGCTTGTCGGCCAGGTAGGGCTTGCCCCCGTCGCTCATCCAGCCACCGTTGGAGGAGGAGAACTGCGTGAAGGCCGCCTCGCCGCCGAAGGTGCGGATCTGGCCGGCCGTCACCTCGGCCGCGTCGTTGCTGCGGGGGTCCTCGACCGAGACACCGCGGTAGACCTGGCACGCGGTGGTGTCGCAGACCTGGTAGTAGCGGTCGTAGTTCGCGTCACGCTCGAAGATCGCATAGGTGCGCGCGGCCACCGCCTGCGCCCGCACGGCGTACTTGTGCCACGAGGCGGGCATCTCGGCGGGGATCACGCCCTTCACGTAGTCGTCGACGTCGAGCACGTTGACGGTGTCGCGCGCGGTCGAGCCGGGCGAGGGCGCGGCGGCGCGGAGGGCGCCACGGAACTGCGCGCGCCCCGACGACGTGCGCAGCGTGACCGGGCCGTTCGGGGAGAAGAACTCGCCCTGGCCGGCCAGCAGGTTCCAGCCGCGCGGGTGCCAGAGGCGCCACACCTCGGCTCGCGCGTCGAACCACTCGACGACGTTGCGGTTGTCGGCGTTCGTGGTGAGCTGCCAGCCTGCGATGTCGGAGCGCACCGGGAGGCTGCGGGTGACGTCCTTGCCGAGGTCGCGCACGGAGAGGCCGCTCCTCGGGTCCACGGTGACCGGGTCGCTGGTGTCGGAGGAGATCAGCACCCGGATGCTGCTGTCGGCGACGATCGTGCGCTGCGTCCCCGGGTAGTAGAAGGCCAGGATCTGCTGGGCGTTGAGGCCCTTGGTGGCCGCACCCAGGGCGCCGTACTGGCTCATCCCGTGACCGTGGCCCCAGCCGTGCCCGCGGACGGTGAAGACGCCGGAGTCGGGCACCGGATAGACCTGGTTGGTCGTCACGGAGGCTTGGGCCTGCTGCTCCGAGCCGGTGACCGCGACCGTGGTGACCACGGCGGTGACGGTGGCGAGGGCGGCGAGGGTGAGGCGGCGCATGCGTCAGGCTCCCGAGAGGTGAGGGGGTGGATCATCCAGGATGCACTGGAGTCACTCCTGTCACCACCGGAACGGGCGTTTCAGCGGCGGTGCAGCCTCCGGGCAGCCTCGGCGACCGAGCCGCTCATCGAGGGATAGACGGTGAAGACGCCGGCCAGCTGGTCGACGGTGAGGTTCTGCCCGACCGCGATGGAGATCGCGTGGATCAGCTCGCTGGCGCGGGGGGCGACGACCACGCCGCCCACGACGATGCCGGTGCCGGGACGGGCGAGCAGCTTCACGAAGCCGTCCGTGACGCCCTGCATCTTGGCGCGGGCGTTGGTGGCGAGCGGGAGCGTGACGCACTCGGCCTCGATCTCGCCCGCGTCGACGGCGCGCTGCGTCCAGCCGACGGTGGCGATCTCCGGAGCCGTGAAGACGTTGGAGGACACGGACTTGAGGTCGAGCGGCGACACCGCGTCGCCGAGCGCGTGCCACATCGCGATGCGGCCCTGCATCGCCGCGACCGACGCGAGCATGAGGACGCCCGTGCAGTCCCCCGCGGCGTAGACCCCGCGCGCAGAGGTGCGCGAGACCCGGTCGACCTTGACGAAGCCGCCGTCGTCGGTGACCACGCCGGCCGAGTCCAGGCCCAGCTCGGCGGTGTTGGGCACCGAGCCCAGGGCCAGCAGGCAGTGGCTGCCCTCGACCGTGCGGCCGTCCTCGAGCGAGACGACCACCGAGTCGCCCCTGCGCTCCACGCCGGCCATGCGCGACTTGCCGAGCACGTTCATGCCGCGTCGCTGGAAGACGTGCTCGAGCACCTCGGCGGCGTCCGCGTCCTCGCCGGGCAGCACGCGGTCACGGCTGCTGACCAGCGTGACCTCGCAGCCGAGCGCGTTGTAGGCCCCGGCGAACTCCGCGCCGGTGACGCCGGACCCGACGACGACCAGGTGCGCCGGCATCTCGTCGAGGGCGTAGACCTGCTCCCAGGTGAGGATCCGCTCGCCGTCGGGCTGGGCCGACGGCAGCGTGCGGGGGGCGGCGCCGGTCGCGACGAGGACGACGTCGGCCTCGACGACCTGCTCGCCGTCGTCGGAGGTCGCGACCACCTTGTCCACGCCGTCGAGGCGTCCGCGGCCCTGGACCAGCGTCACGCCCTCGCGCTCGAGGCGGCTCGCGATGTCCTTGCTCTGCGCCTCGGCCAGCTCGAGCACGCGGGCGTTGACCGCGGCGAGGTCGACGGCGGCGTCTGCGGTGCGGTCGGCGGACCCGTCGGGCGCGACGCCGAAGGTGATGCCGAGCTCGCCGGCGACCTCGGTCTGGTTCATCACCTCGGCGGTCGCGATCAGGGTCTTGCTGGGAACGCAGTCGGTGAGGACGGCCGAGCCGCCGATGCCGTCGGTGTCGACCACCGTCACCTCGGCGTCGAGCTGGGCGGCCACCAGCGCCGCCTCGTAGCCGCCGGGACCGCCGCCGATGATCGCCACGTGAGTCACGCGCCGCATTCTTCCATCCCTTCACCGGGAGTTCCCGAGCGCGGCCGCTCGTGCCGGTTAGGCTCCGCAGCGTGACGTTGTACGCCGCGTACGGGCCCAACATGGACCCGCAGCTGATGAGCCGGCGCTGCCCCCACTCGCCGCTCCAGGGCACGGGCTGGCTGCTCGGCTGGCGGCTGACCTTCGGCGGCGAGGAGTTCGGCTGGGACGGCGCGCTCGCCACGATCGTCGAGGACCCGCTGGAGCAGGTCTTCGTGGCGCTCTACGACATCACCGACGAGGACCGGTCGGCGCTCGACGAGCTCGAGTCGGTCTCGACCGGGCTGTTCCTCAAGACCAAGGTGCGCATCGCCGCCCTGACCGGCGAGCAGCTCGCCTACACCTACGTCCTGGCGGCCTACGAGGGCGGCCTGCCGTCGGCGTCGTACCTCGGGGTGCTCGCGGACGCAGCGGAGGCGGCCGACGCTCCGGCGGACTACGTCGCAGCCCTGCGGCAGCGGCCGTGCCGCTCGACCGGGCTCTGAGCCACCGGTTACCCATGGGTAACCCGCGTTAGGGTGGACCCATGACCACGACGTCCGCGCACCACGTCACCTGCACCGTCGACGACGAGGGCATCGCCCGGGTCTGGCTGGACCGGCCCGACAAGCTCAACGGCCTGACCCTCCCGATGCTGCGCGAGCTGGCCGCGACCGGCCGCCGCCTGGCCAAGGACCGGTCGCTGCGCGCGGTGATCCTCACCGGCGCCGGCGAGTCGTTCAGCGCCGGGCTCGACTTCGCCAGCGTGATGCGCGACCCGCGCGGCATCGCCGGCGCGTTCATCCCGAGCCTCCTGCGCGGCACCAACACCTTCCAGGAGGCCGCCTGGGTGTGGCGCCGCGTGCCGGTGCCGGTGGTCGCGGTCGTCCAGGGCCACTGCTACGGCGGCGGCGTGCAGATCGCGCTCGGCGCCGACTTCCGCTTCTCCACCCCCGACGCCCAGTGGTCGGTGATGGAGTCCAAGTGGGGCCTCATCCCCGACATGTCCGGGATCCGCAGCCTGGCCGAGGTGGTCGGCATCGACACGGCCAAGCTGCTCACCATGACCGGCGACTCGGTCTCCGGCACCGACGCCAAGGCCCTCGGCCTGGTCACCGAGGTCTCCGACGACCCGATGACCGCCGCCGAGGAGCTCGTCGCCAAGCTGCTCACCCGGTCCCCCGACTCGCTCGCGGCGGCCAAGCGCCTGTTCAACGGCACGTGGCACGCCTCGCCGCGGCGCACCTTCGCCCGCGAGCGCGCCGAGCAGATCGCGCTGCTGATGAACAACAACACCCGCATCGCGCGCGACGCCGCCTTCAAGCGCGAGCTGCCGCAGTTCGACCTGCGCAAGCGCTGAC
>CAZKZQ010000126.1:0-10727 GCA_964557235.1 uncultured Nocardioidaceae bacterium | reverse complement strand
AGACGTGGCTGTCCAAGACGCTGGCGGAGTTCCTCTTCGGCGACGAGGACGCGCTGATCCAGCTCGACATGAGCGAGTTCTCCGAGAAGCACACGGTCTCGCGGCTCTTCGGCTCGCCTCCCGGCTACGTCGGCTACGAGGAGGGCGGCCAGCTCACCGAGAAGGTCCGCCGCAAGCCGTTCTCCGTCGTGCTGTTCGACGAGGTGGAGAAGGCCCACCCGGACATCTTCAACTCGCTGCTGCAGATCCTGGAGGAGGGTCGCCTGACCGACTCCCAGGGCCGGGTCGTGGACTTCAAGAACACCGTGATCATCATGACCACCAACCTGGGCACCCGGGACATCAACAAGAGCGTCAACCTCGGGTTCCAGCAGTCCGGTGACGCGGCGGGGTCCTACGAGCGCATGAAGGGCAAGGTCGCGGACGAGCTCAAGCAGCACTTCCGCCCCGAGTTCCTCAACCGCGTGGACGAGATCATCGTCTTCCCGCCGCTGAGCCAGGAGCAGATCGTCCACATGGTCGACATGATGCTCGCCGGCGTCGACAAGCGCCTGGCCGACCGCGACATGAAGCTCGAGCTCACCGAGGCGGCCAAGGGCCTGCTCGCGGTCCGCGGCTTCGACCCGGTCCTCGGTGCCCGTCCGCTGCGCCGCACGGTCCAGCGGGAGATCGAGGACTCGCTCGCCGAGAAGATGCTCTTCGGCGAGGTCGGTCCCGGTCAGATCGTCGAGGTCGACGTCGAGGGCGAGGGCGCGACCGCGACCTTCACCTTCCACGGCAAGCCGCGCACCGACCTGACCAAGATCGAGGACATGCCCCCGATGGAGGTCATCGAGGGCGTGGAGGACGTCGAGCCGGCCGAGACCGCGGCCGACCCCGACTGACCGCCTGTCGGCGGTCGAGCACAGTCGAGACACGGAGGGCCCCCGCCTCAGGCGGGGGCCCTCCGTGCGTGCTCAGGCAGGTGAGGCGAGGTGGTCGCGGCCGTAGGTCCGGTCGGCGCCCACCGCCGCCGCGGCCTGCTCGATGAAGCGGCGACGGGTCGCCGTGCCGAGCAGGCCGGCGACCCGCGTGCCGCCGGGCACCACCCGGCGGCCGAGCTCGGCCGCGGCCACGCCGCGGGTCAGCGCGCGCACGGCGATCGACCCCGCCCGGCTGCGCTGGAGGCCGAGCACGTCGCAGGCCCAGTCGCCGAGGAGGTAGCGGCTCATCCCGGCGTTGAACGCCAGGCCGGCCTGCACGACCACCCCGGGCGCGGCCGCGCCGGCCAGGCCCGAGGAGCGGGTCAGCGCGTCGGCCAGGGCCCGGGAGTCCTCGTCGGGGTCCAGCTCGGTGGCCGCCATGAGCCACAGCAGCCGCCAGCCGTCGGACTCGGTCGCGGGGAGGAGGGCGTCCTCGATGCCCATCAGCCAGCCGATGTAGCGCCACAGGTGCATGACCGCGGCACGCTCGCGGTCGTCGTACCTCACGCCGAGGCGCTGCAGCCCGCCGAGGCAGGCGATGGAGAACAGCAGGTGCGTGCCGGCCATCTGGATCTGGTTGACCGGGGCGTCCCACTCCGCGTAGTCCCAGTCGGCGCGGCGGTGCATCCACCGGCGCACGTGGGCGTGGGTCAGGCGCACGCGCAGGACCGACTCGATGCCCTGGCCGCCCGGGCGCAGCGACCGGGGCGTGGTCACCTCGAGCCACCACGCGGCGGTCTCGGTCAGCCGGCGCGGCGCCATCGCGTCGAGCTCGCCGGTGCGCATCAGCGGCTTGATGCTGCGGCGGGAGAGGTAGCCGCCCATGAGGGCGAGCGAGCCGAGGCTCATCAGGCCGAGGACCCCTGCGCGGGCGAGCGCGCGCTGGCCGGCCTCGACCTCCCGCAGGTCCACCCAGTACGGCGTCGCCGCGGTCCGGGCGAAGAACTCACGGACGGGCTCGGGGTCGTCGTCGGCGGCCGCGCAGCCCCGGGCGAACCCCGCCTCCAGGGCGCTGCGCACGGCCCGCCCCTCGGGTCCGTCGAGGGCCGCGACGAGGTCGTCGGCGAGCGGGTCCGCGCAGTGCGCGTGGCGACGGAACTCCTCCACCTGCACCGGGTCGGGGCGCAACGCGCTCTCGTCGACCAGGTCGCTGAAGTGGCGACCGAGCACCTGCGAGGGGTCGCTCACCACCGCGGGGTGGACTGCGTCGGTCAGGTGCTCGTGGTCCACGTCTGTCTCCGTCCGTCTGCCCGACACAACTGACGATACGTGATGTCAGTTGCGCCGGGCAGGAGCCGGAGACGGAGCCGCTCAGAGCACGCCGAGGACCGTCAGCGTCCAGTCGTCGAGCTCGAAGTCCGGCCCGCCGTTGGCGCCCCAGAACTGCACGGTGACGGTGTGCGTGCCCTTGCCGACGGGGATGACGCGCTGCAGGCTGTGGGACTCCCAGGAGTCGCTGCCCTCCGTCTGGTCGTCGTCGCTGTCGAAGGCGTCGTCGTCCTCGCTGGGAGCCAGGTCGCCGTCGACGAGGATGTTGAGTCCGCACCACCCCGCACCGGTGCTGCCGGTGCAGACCGACTCGGCGGAGAAGGTGACCAGGAGGCGGCCGGCCTTGGCCATCGTCACCGTGGCGCTGGCACCCGGGAGGGCGACCGGTGTCGTGGAGTTCGTGCCCGAGGAACCGGTGCTGAAGTCGCTGGCGAGCACGACCTGGCGGGGGAGCGCGGCGCGAGGCAGCTTGCCCGTCGCGTCGGCGGCGACGAGGCGGCCCTTGCGGGCGTCGGTCCCGGCCGCGGCGGAGACGGCGTGCTTGCCGTCGACCTTGTGGGCGTTCTGGGCGTCGTAGACGGCTGCGCCGACGGCGGCACCGCCGCCGACGAGCAGGGCTCCGACGAGGACGCCGCCGGCGGCGGCCGCGACGATCGAGCTGGGTGTGCGCATGCGTTGCTCTCCTTGGAGGTCGGACCGGACGTCCCGAGAGCGGTCGGGTCCGAACCTAGAGCCGGTGCCCGGTGCGAGGGAACGGACAGATGTCATGCCCCTCAGGGCAGCCCGACCAGCCCGTCCTCGCGCGCCACGAGCAGCCCGTCGTCCAGCAGCGAGGCCAGGCAGCGCTCCCGCTGGACCTCGTCGTCCCACGCGACGTCCAGGGCCGCCCGAGGCACAGGCCCGTCGCTCGCGCGCAGCACGTCGAGCAGCCGCCCGCGGACCTGCCGGTCGGTGCCGGCGAAGGTCTGCACCTTGCGCTCCGGGCCGTCGTACGACGGGAAGCCGGCGGCCCGCCACGCGCACACGTCGGCGAGCGGGCAGCGCTCGCACGAGGGGCGGGCAGCCGTGCAGACGAGCGCCCCGAGCTCCATCACGCCGACCGCCCACGCGGCGGCCGTGCGGTCGTCGTCGGGGAGCAGGTCGGTGGCGAGCTCACGCTCGGCCTTGGTCACGTGGGGCGGGGGCAGCTCGGCCCCGCGGAGCACCCGCGTCAGCACGCGGCGGACGTTGGTGTCGAGCACGACGTGGCGCTGGCCGTGGGCGAACGACGCGACGGCCGCGGCGGTGTAGTCGCCGATGCCCGGCAGGCCCCGCAGCTCGGCGTACGACGAGGGCACGCGGCCGTCGTGCCCGGCGACGATCGCCTGCGCGGCCGCGTGCAGCCGCAGCGCGCGACGGGGGTAGCCGAGCTTGCCCCACGCGCGGACGGCCTCACCGGCCGGCTCGGCGGCGAGGGATGCCGGAGTGGGCCACGTGCGCAGCCACTGCTCCCACACCGGCAGGACGCGGGCGACGGGCGTCTGCTGGAGCATGATCTCGCTGACCAGGACGCCCCACGGGGTGGCCTCAGGGCGCCGCCAGGGCAGGTCGCGGGCGTGGTCGGCGTACCACGCGAGCACGCGCAGGTGGAGGTCGGTGGGATCCATGGGTGCTCAGATCCTAGGCACCCGGTGCGCCTGCGCCGGACGACCGGTCGGCCCCATTAGCCTCGACACCCATGAGCGAGCGGACCCGGAACGACCGGCACGACCGGCACCGCCGCAGCTCCAGCACCCTGACCCGACCCCGCGGACGTCTGCCCCAGCGCGTCTACTGGGTGCGCCGGCTGCTGGTGCTGGGCGTCGCCGCGCTGCTCGTGCTCGGCCTCACGCGCCTGCTCAGCTATGGCGGCTCCGACGACGGCGGGGGCAAGGCGACGATCGTGCGGGGCGAGCCCACCGGCAGCCCGACGGTCACCGACCAGACGACCCCGGTCTCGCCGACGCCGGTCCGCCCGGGCCGCAAGGGCCGCCTCCCGCAGCCCGAGGGCCCCTGCGACCCCTCCGACGTGCTCGTGACCCCGGTCGTCAAGGGCGCCCACGTGGCCCAGCCGGTGCGCATCGTGCTCGAGGTGACCAGCCTGCAGAGCCCGGCCTGCACCTTCCAGGTCTCGCCCCGCGCGGTCATCCTCCGGCTGCTCTCGCCCAAGCGCAGCGAGCCGCTGTGGACCAGCCAGCAGTGCACGGCCGTCGTGCCGGAGCAGACCGTGGTCGCCCGACAGACCAAGGCCGGCAAGGTCGCGGTGTTCTGGAACGGCCGCACCTCGGACTCCGACTGCTCCAACCTGACCGACTGGGTCTTCCCCGGGACCTACACCGCCCAGGCGATCGCGGTCGGCAGCACGCGGGCGACGTCCTCGGAGTTCGTGCTCGGGCTGGCCCTGCGCCCGACCGTCACGGTGACGCCGACGCCGACCCCGAGCCCGAAGCAGGGCGCGAAGCAGGGCTCGGACCAGAGCCCGGACCAGAGCCCGTCGGGTCGCTGAGCCGGGCGCTCAGACGTAGCGCTCGAGGATGCTGGACTCGGCCAGCCGCGAGAGGCCCTCGCGCACGCTGCGCGCACGCAGCTCGCCGACGCCCTCGACCGTCTGCAGGTCGTCGATGCTCGCGGCCAGCAGCTTCTGGAGTCCGCCGAAGTGCTCGACCAGCCGCTCGACGACCGTGCCGGGCAGCCGGGGCACCCGGGCGAGCAGGCGGTAGCCGCGGGGCGAGACCGGGTTGTCGAGCAGCTCGTTGGTGCCCAGGCCGAGGGAGCGGGCGACCGCGTTGATGTCGACCAGGTCGGTGGGGCCGAGCGCACCGAGGGCGGCCAGGGCCTCGTCGGTGGTCGGTGCGCGCTTGCCGGTCGGGAGGTAGTCGCGCACGACCAGGTGCCGGTCGGCGTCGACCCCGGTGATGAGCTCCTCGAGCTGCAGGGCCAGCAGACGCCCGTCGGTGCCGAGCTCGAGGACGTAGTCCTCGATCTCGCTCGCGATGCGGGTGACCATCTCCAGGCGCTGGGCCACCGCGGCGACGTCGCGGACGGTGACGAGGTCCTCGATCTCCAGCGCCGACAGGGTCGTGGAGACCTCGTCGAGCCGCATCTTGTAGCGCTCCAGGGTCGCGAGCGCCTGGTTGGCCCGCGACAGGATCGCGCCGGTGTCCTCGAGGACGTAGCGGATCTCGCCGACGTAGAGCGCGATGATCTGCATCGACTGCGACACCGAGACCACCGGGAACGGCGTCATCTTGGCGACGCGGTCGGCGGTCTGGTGACGCGTGCCGGTCTCCACGGAGTGGATCGACTGGTCCGGCATGAGGTGGACCGCGGCCCGCAGGATGCGCGTGATGTCGCGGTCGAGGATCAGCGCGCCGTCCATCTTGGCCAGCTCGCGCAGCCCCGTGGAGGAGAAGGGGACGTCGAGGGTGAAGCCGCCCGACGAGATCGAGTCGATGACACGGTCGGTGCCGAGCACGATCAGGGCGCCGGTGCGCCCGCGCAGGATCCGCTCGAGCCCGTCGCGCAGGGGCGTGCCGGGCGCGACGAGCGCCAGGGTGGCGCGCAGGCGCTCGGTGTCATCGGACGGATCGGCAGGCACGCGGGATCTCCTGGGTCGGGGGCGAGGGCAGGGGCGTGTCCGGCGAGTCTAGGAGATCGCGATGCCTCACGACGCTCGACCGGACGGCTGCACCTGTCTGGCCGATCAGAGCCCGAGTCCGCCCGCGGTCCGACCGGGCCCGCGGGGCTCGCGCGGCGGCCGGGCCTGCTCGACAGCCGTCAGCGCGGCCGCGAGGTCGGGCACGGCGTGGACGTGGAGCCCCGGCACCTCGGGGATCCCGCGCGAGCCGGGGCCTCCGTCGCTCTGCTGCGGGACGACGGCCACGGTGAAGCCGAGGCGGGCGGCCTCCATCAGCCGCACCCGGAGGTCGGGCACCCGACGGAGCTCGCCGGCGAGGCCGATCTCGCCGAGGGCCACCACCTGGGGAGGCACGATCGTGCCCCGCTTGGCCGAGGCGATCGCCAGGGCCGTCGCGAGGTCGCCCGCCGGCTCCTGCAGGCGTGCGCCACCCACGGTGGCGACGAAGACGTCGCTGTCGCTGCTCTGCACCCCGAGCCGGGCCTCGAGGACGGCGAGCACCATCGCGACCCGTGAGGAGTCGACGCCCGTCTGGGCCCTGCGCGGCCGGTCGGAGGAGCGCGTGACGAGCGCCTGGATCTCGATCGGGAGGGGACGCCGGCCCTCGAGGGCGACGGTGACGCAGGAGCCGGGCACCGGGTTGTGGTGCCGGGACACGAAGAGGCCGGACGGGTCGCTCACCGCGGTGATGCCGTCGGCGGTCAGGGCGAAGCAGCCGACCTCGTCGACCGGGCCGAAGCGGTTCTTGGTGGCGCGGACCATGCGCAGGCTGCTGGACCGCTCGCCCTCGAACTGCAGGACGACGTCCACGAGGTGCTCGAGGACGCGCGGTCCGGCGATGGAGCCGTCCTTGGTGACGTGACCGACCAGGAGGGTGGAGATGCCGCGCGCCTTGGCCTGGCGCACCAGCGCCGCGGTGACCTCCTTGACCTGCGTGACCCCGCCGGGGACGCCGTCGACGTCGTCGGCGGAGATCGTCTGGACCGAGTCGACGACGAGCAGCCCGGGCTTCACCTGCTGCACGTGGCCGAGCAGGGCGCTCAGCTGGGTCTCGGCGGCAAGGTAGAGGCGGTCGTGGATGCCGCCGCACCGGTCGGCGCGCAGGCGCACCTGGGCCGCGGACTCCTCGCCGGAGACGTAGAGCGTGGTGGCGCCGACGCGCGCGACCTGGGCCGCGACCTCGAGCAGGAGGGTCGACTTGCCGACGCCGGGCTCACCGGCCAGCAGGACGACCACCCCGGGCACCAGCCCGCCGCCGAGCACGCGGTCGAGCTCGGGCACCCCGGTCGTGCGGGCGCGCGCCTCCTCCTGGGGCACCTGGCCGATCGGAACCGCCGGCGAGGTCACCGGCCCCGGCGCCGTGCGCCCGGTCGGCCCGCGCTCGGTGAGGCTGCCCCAGGCCTGGCACTCGCCGCACCGGCCGACCCACTTGGCCGCCTCCCAGCCGCACTCCGCGCAGACGTAGGCCGCCCGCTCGCCCGACCCGCTCGCCTTCGCCATGTCCCGCACCCTAGGTCGGTGCGCCGACAAAGCCCGGCGGGCGCGCACAGGGTGGTCCATCACCCGCGCGGATGGTTGACGAGCGAGGGACACGCCCCTGACGATAAGGTCGATTGGAACGATCAACCGGCCGCGTGGGCCGAGGTGGAGGTGGGGCGACATGGCCGGTCAGCGACCAGTCGCGACGCTCGCGACCGTCGCCGAGGCCGCGGGCGTCTCGCGCCAGACCGTCTCCAACGCGCTCAACAGCCCCGAGCTGCTCCGCCCCGACACCCTGGCACGGGTGCAGGAGGCGATCGAGACCCTCGGCTACCGCCCCAACCGCGCCGCCCGCAACCTGCGCACCCGCGCCTCCCACCTGGTCGGGCTGCGGGTCGAGCCCGCCGTCGAGGGCACGGCGAGCGGCCTGATGGACCGCTTCCTGCACTCGCTGGTGGAGACCTGCCGCGAGTCCGAGCTCCACGTGCTCCTCTTCACCGCCGCGGACGTCAACGACCCCCTCGACGGCTACGACGCCCTGCTGCAGTCGGCCGCCGTCGACGCCTTCGTCGTCACCGACACCTATCGCGGCAACCCGGCGGCCTCGTGGCTCGAGGAGCACCAGGTGCCCTTCGTGGCGTTCGGCCGGCCGTGGGAGGAGCCCGACGCGCCCCACCCGTGGGTCGACGTGGACGGCCGCGCCGGCGTCTCGGACGCCGTCGACCACCTGGTCGAGCGCGGGCACCGTCGCATCGCCTGGGTCGGCTGGCAGGACACCTCGTTCATCGGCGAGGACCGGCGTGCCGGCTGGGTCGACCGCATGGCCCACCACGGTCTCCCCACCGAGGGCTGGGACCTGCGCGGCGCGGACACCGTCGAGTTCGGCCGCACGGCCGCGCACCAGCTGCTCGACCGCGGCGAGCCGCCGACGGCCCTCCTCTGCGTCAGCGACACCGCCGCGCTGGGCGCGCTCCACGCGCTGGTCGAGCGGGGCATCCACCCCGGACCCCACGGCATCGGCGTGGTCGGCTTCGACGACTCGCTCGCCGCCCAGCTCGTGCCGCCGGGCCTCACGTCGCTGCGCCAGCCGCTGGAGCAGATCGGCGTCGAGGTCGTGCGGCTGCTCAAGGACCGCCTCGAGCTGCGCACCAGCGACCAGCCCCACGTGATCCTCGCCCCCGAGCTCCAGGTCCGCGGCACCACCTGACCTCTGCTCAGCGGCTCAGCGGCTCAGCGGCCCAGCGGCTCAGCGGCTCAGTAGTGCCGCCACCACACGTCGACGGCGTAGTCGACCTCGGTGCCCGTGTGGTCGGCCAGCACCGCGTCGGCGGTGGCCCCGTCCAGCTCGATGCGTACGACGGCCTCGAGGGCCGCGCGGTCCTCGAACGCCAGGCGCGTGGTGACGGGGGTGCGCGACCAGCCCCGCGACGTCCAGAACGCCTCCACGGCGACCGGGTCGACCATCGGGTAGCCACGCCGGAACCACGCCCCCCACGTCGAGCGGGACCCGTCGTTGTCGATCACGAACGCCGTGCCCCCGCGGCGCACCACGCGGTCGAGCTCGCGCAGCCCCGGGTCCGACCCGGGACCGAAGAAGTAGGCCCACCGCGCGTGCACGACGTCCACCGAGGCGTCGGGGAGGGGGACCGCCTGGGCCGTCCCGACCCGCACGTCGACGGGGGCGAGCGGCTCCCGCCGCGCAGCCCGGTGCACCCGCCGCCGGGCCAGCGCGGCGAGGTCGGGATGCGGCTCCACGGCGTACACCTGGGCCGCGGAGCGGGCGAAGCGGGGGAGGTGGAAGCCGGTGCCGCAGCCGACGTCGAGGACCGTGCGGCCCGACCAGTCGGCGACGGACTCCATCGCGGCCCACACCAGGCCGTCGGGGTCGAAGGCGTGGTTCTCCAGCTCGTAGGTCGCGGTGTTGTCCCAGATGTTCGGGGACGGGATCGTGCCCGGCAGGTGACCGGGACGCGGGGGAGTGCGGCCGCTCAGCGGAGGGTCAGATCCGGACGTCGCCGGTGGGCGTGGAGAACTGCGCCGCGACCAGGCCGGGCTGGCCGTTGGGTCCGACCCACTCGACCTTGACGTCCTCGAGCGGGCCCTCCACCGGGCGGCCCAGCCACTCGCTCACGCGGTTGGGGTCACCGGCGATCTCCAGTGCCGTGAGGTGGACCTCGCAGCTCGCACCCTGGCTGGGGTGGTCGCTGCCGTCGCCGAGCCAGTGCACGAAGAACGGCAGCTGCGGGTCGGACTGCAGGCCCTTGACGCCGATCTGGCGCCACTTGAGCTCATGACCGTCGGGGCGGAAGCGGTTGCCCGGGACCGACTCGCGACCGAGCCGCGACTCCAGGGCGGTGAGGTCGTCGACCGCGACGACCCAGCCCAGCCAGCCGCCGCCGCTCTCCGAGCGTGCCTTGACGGCCTGCCCGAACGGCGCCTTGTCGGAGGCGGGGTGGTCGAGGGCCTCGACCACCTCGAGGTAGGTCCCCTGGCACAGCGGCAGCACCATGTTGCGTGTGCCGAACCTGGGATGGATGCCACCGTCCACGAAGGGCTCGCCAAGCAGGTCCGAGAGGCGTGCGGCGGTGGCCCGCATGCCGTCGGGTCCTGCGGCGTAGGAGAGGTGGTCCAAACGCATGTCGGTCATTGTGAACCGGCCCTCCCGAGCCCTTGACACCGGGGTCCGACCCTGGCAGCAGGGGCGGTCGAACCGCCCTCCAGGTCCCTTGTGCAGCAAGGGAATCAGGAGTTATCTGGGATCAGACATCCTTCGCGAGGAGGCGACCCATGGCGGGCAGATCATCCGGCGGCAATCGCACGCAGTCCAAGCCGGGAGGCGCTGATGCCGCCCCTGGCGCCCGGAGCGCGGAGGCGATCCGCAACGTGGTCCTCGTGGGACCCGCAGGATCGGGCAAGACGACACTGGCCGAGGCCCTTCTGGTCTCGGCCGGTGTGCTGTCCAGGCCCGGGACGACCATCGACGGCTCGACGGTCACCGACTTCGACGAGGCCGAGAAGCGGCAGCAGCGGTCGGTCGGCCTGGCCCTCGCGCCGCTGGAGCACGACGGGGTCAAGATCAACCTCCTCGACGCCCCGGGCTACGCCGACTTCGTGGGCGAGCTGCGCGCCGGGCTGCGCGCCGCCGACGCGGCGATGTTCGTGGTGGCGGCCAACGAGGGCGTCGACGAGCCCACCCGTGCCCTGTGGCGCGAGTGCGCAGACGTCGGCATGCCCCGCGCGGTCGTGATCACCAAGCTCGACCACGCCCGCGCCGACTACGACGGTGTGGTCGCGCAGGCGCAGGACGCGTTCGGCGACAAGGTCGTGCCGGCGTACCTCCTGGAGGGTGGGCGCCTGGTCGG
>CAZKZQ010000125.1:1878-10734 GCA_964557235.1 uncultured Nocardioidaceae bacterium | reverse complement strand
GCGGCGGGGGTGTCGTCGACCTGGACGATGCGCTGCCAGGGCGCGATCCCGGTGTGGTGGGCGAACGACGCCCCCACGACGAGAAGCAGGTCGGCCTCGTTCATCAGCCAGCTGGCCACCGGGGTGCCGCTGCGGCCGAGCACGCCGGCGCCCAGGGGATGGGTGTCGGGCACCAGCCCCTTGGCCTTGAAGGTCGTGAGCACCGGGGCGCCGAGGAGCTCGGCGAGGGCGGTGACCTCGGCCCGGGCCTCGCGAGCGCCGTGGCCGACGACGAGGACCGGACGCCGTGCCTCGGCCAGGAGCGTGACCGCCTGGTCGAGGGCTGCCGGGTCGGGGCCGACCGGGCGGCTGGAGTAGCGACCCGCGGGGGTGCCGGCGGCGGCGTCGGAGGGCTGGGCCTGCACCTCGTCGGGCAGCACGAGGTGCGCGACGCCGCGGCCGTCCCGGGCGTGCTTGACCGCGAGCGCGGCGAGCTCGGCGTGGTTGCTGCCAGCGGTCACGGTGGTGGTCGACACCGCGACGTCACGGAACACCGCGCCGAGGTCGAGGTCCTGGAACGCTCCACGGCCGAGCTCCTTCGACGGGACCTGCCCGGAGATCGCGACGACGGGCGCGTGGTCGAGCTTGGCGTCGTACAGCCCGGTGAGGAGGTTGGTGGAGCCGGGCCCGGCGATCGCGAAGCAGGCGGCGGGGCGGCCGGTCAGCTTGCCGTAGGCGCTTGCGGCGAAGGCGGCCGCACCTTCGTGGCGGATGCCGACGAAGCGCAGCTCCCCGCGTGCCTCGGCGCGGCTCAGCGCGTCGGCGAAGCCGAGGTTGGAGTGGCCGACCATGCCGAACACGGTGTCGACGCCATGGGCGACGAGGGTCTCGACGAGCACGTCGGCGACGGTGCGGACGTGCTCCGGCGGGTCGGGCAGCAGGACGCGCACGCCGTCCTCGCCCTCCTCGACGTCGTACGTCGTGACCCGGTCGTCGAGGTGGTCCGCCATCGCGCCCGGCGGGAGGCCGGTGATCGGGTCGTAGTCGTAGCCGTGCCAGGGGCACCGCAGCAGGCCCTGCTCGATCGAGCCCTCGCCCAGCGGCCCACCCTGGTGCGGGCAGTGGTTGTCGAGCGCCCCGAGCCGGCCGCCGCAGCGGGTCAGGGCCAGCGACCGGCCGTCGACGGTCACGCTGCGGACGCGGTCCTCGTCCGGGACGTCGGCGGGGTCGACGCGGTGCCAGCTGGCGGGGTGTTCCATGTAACGCTCCTGCTCGCGGGGAGACCGAACGATGCTCAGTGCTCGGCACCCCGCCGGGCGTTACACGACCGTCCCGAGGAGCTCCCGTGGACCTCACCCCGACCCGCACCGCCCTGCACGGCATCGCCGAGCTGCTGCTCGCCGGACCGCAGCACGCCGAGTCCGACACCGTCCGGCTGCGCGTCGTCCCGGGCGGCGTGGCGACCACTCGGTCGCCCGATCTCCGGCTCCTCGGGACCGAGGTCGTCGGCCCGGCCGGTCGGGCACCCTTGCGGGGGACCTTCCGCGACGTGGCGACGGCCGTGGGCGTCGTCCCGCAGGAGCTCGGCCACGTCTACTCCGACCGGGCCGCGGTGACCACCGACGACGAGATCGTCGTCGACCCTGCACACCTGCAGGTGCTGCTCGACGCCCTGGCGGTGGGCGACGCGGCTCTGCGCGCGTTCGCGCCGTCGGCCACACCGGTCCTCTGGCCGGAGCACCTCGACGTCGCCATCACGGTGGACGAGGTCAACTACGGGGTCTCCCCGGGTGACGCCGCGATCGGCGAGCCCTACGCGTACGTCGGGCCCTGGGCCCCGCGCCGCGGCGACTTCTGGAACGTCTCCTTCGGGGCCGCGCGCCCACTGACGGAGCTCGGGGACGCCGACGCCGTGACGCGCTTCTTCCGCGAGGGCGCCGCTCTGGCCCTCACCGACCCGCCCGCCGGGTGACCCACCCCGATTTGGCCCTTCTGTGGGGGGCCGGTAACCTAGGGATCACCGACGCGGGGTGGAGCAGTTCGGTAGCTCGCTGGGCTCATAACCCAGAGGTCGCAGGTTCAAATCCTGCCCCCGCTACAAAGTGAGAGGCCCGCACAGTCCACTGTGCGGGCCCTTTCGTTTCGTGCAGTCATGTCCGGCTCACAGAGCTCGGTGCCCGTGTCGGGGCCCTGGCGGACTCGACCCTGTGGACTTCACGGTCCGGTGACCCACGGTCAGCGCAAGAGCCGACGCCGACGATCGACGCCACCAGCTCCCCCTGACGCCGAGCAGGAGGCAGGCTCGGGCCGTTCGGCCCTCATACGTCTGGATCTGCCGCCCTAGCGTGGGGTCTCAGAGCGGATCCGGGAGACGCAGCTCTGGGCGGAGGAGCACCACGGTGAACGAAGCGCCGGTTGAGCCGACGGGCGACGCAGTCGCCTACCGCTGGGCGGTGCTGGCCGCCTTCATGGCGGTCAACCTGACGATCCAGGTGCTGTGGATCAGTTATGCCCCCATCACCGGTGCCGCAGGCGAGTACTACGGGGTCCCCGACGTGGCGATCGGGGCCCTGGCGATGTCGTTCATGGTGGCCTACCTGCCGCTGTCGCTGCCGGCCTCCGCCGCCATCGCCCATCGCGGGTTCCGCGCCGCCGTCGGCTTCGGCGCTCTCCTCGCCGGCGTCGCCGGCGTCGCCCGCGGACTGGTCGGGCCCCACTACGTCCCGGTGCTGCTGGCCACCGTCGGCGCGGCGGTCTCCCAGCCGTTCCTGCTCAACGCGTGGACGACGCTGTCGTCGCACTGGTTCCCCCGCTCGCAGCGCGCGACCGCGGTCAGCCTGGTGACCCTCGCCAACCTGGTCGGCACCGGCGTGGGCTTCGCCCTGACGCCCCAGCTCGCGAAGTCGATGAGCGTCGGGCGCCTGCAGCTCTGGTACGGCGTCGCGGCGCTGGTGACGGGCGTCGTCTTCGTCCTCGTGGCCCGGGACCGTCCCCCGACGCCGGTCCAGGGTGACGCGGCGGCGGAGGACACAGCCGAGCTCGTCGGCGTACGACACGCGTTGCGGACGCGGCCGTTCGTGGTCTTCCTGGCCGTGGCGTTCGTCGGCATGGGCGTCTTCAACGGCATCTCCACGTGGGTGGAGGAGATCGTCCGGCCCCGCGGGCTCTCGTCGGCCGACGCCGGGACCCTCGGAGCCCTGATGCTGCTCGGTGGCGTCGTGGGAGCGGTCATCCTCTCCGCGGCGTCGGACCGGGCCCGGCGACGTGTGCCGTTCCTGACCCTCGCCCTCACGTGCTCGGCCGCCGCGCTGCTCTGGCTGACCCTGGCCGAGTCGCACGTCGGCCTGTTCGCCTCGGCGTTCGTGCTCGGCTTCTTCCTCACCAGCGCGATGCCGATCGGCATGCAGTACTCCGCCGAGATCACCGCACCGACCCCCGAGGGCACCACCAACGGGCTGGTCCAGCTGGCCGGGCAGGCATCGGTGCTGTTCGTGCTGCTGATGGAGCTGACCCGGACCGGGTCGGGGTCGTTCACGCCGTCCTTGGGATTCCTGACGGCGCTCCTGGTGGTCGGAGCGATCTTCGTGCGCCGGCTCCCGGAACCCGCACACCACCTGGCGATGAGGGACGCCCTCGCGGACCTCGGCGACCGAGAGACGGATGGTGTCCTGTGACCGACTTCCCCTACGCCACGCGGTTCCCGGTCAACCGAGGCCTTCCCGAGCAGGGTCGCCCGCGTGAGGACGTCCTCGCCGAGCTGCGGGCGATGGCCGAGGAGGAGGACGCGTTCTGGGAGACAGGGAAGTGCTCGGGGACCATGTACTCCGGCGACCACGAGCACTACCGGTTCCTCAACGAGGCGTTCGGGCTCTTCGCGCACGTCAACGTCCTTCAGCGCGACATGTGCCCGAGCGCCACGAAGTTCGAGGGCGAGATCATCGCGATGGCGCTCGACCTGATGCACGCCGAGGTGGTCGAGGACACCACTCCCGGAGGTCTGGTCACCAGCGGCGGGACCGACAGCATCCTGCACGCGATGCTCGCCTACCGGGAGCACGCCGCCCGCGAGCGGGGGATCGACGGCTCGACGGGACGGCCCAACATCGTGAAGCCGGAGACCGCGCACCCGGCCTTCGACAAGGCGGCCCGGCTGCTCGGGCTCGAGCTCCGGGTGGTCCCGGTGACCGAGGACACGACCGTCGACCCGGAGTCGATGGCCGAGGAGGTCGACGACCTGACGATCGGCATCATCGGGTCGGCCTGCAACTACGGCTACGGCACCATCGACCCGATCGCGGACCTCGGCCGGCTCGCCCTGGAGCGCGGCGTCCCACTGCACGTCGACGGCTGCCTCGGCGGGTTCATCCTGCCGTTCGGGGAACAGCTCGGTCAGGACATCGCGCCGTTCGACTTCCGCGTGCCCGGCGTGGCCACGATCTCGGCGGACACGCACAAGTACGGCTACTCGTTCAAGGGCACCTCGACGCTGCTGTTCCGTGACAGGGCACTGCGCAACGCGCAGTACTTCGAGCTGGTCGGCTGGAGCGGGGGGAAGTACATGTCTCCGAGCATCGCGGGGTCGAGGTCCGGTGGCCTGCTCGCCGCGACCTGGGCGGCGATGGTGCAGTACGGGCGGCAGGGCTACCTCGAGCACGCCCGCGCGATCTTCTCCACGGCGGACCGGATGAAGGACGTCGTGCGCTCGCACCCCGAGCTGCGGATCATCGGCCGGCCGACCTTCTGCTTCAGCTTCGCCTCCGACGCGTTCGACATCTACCACGTCGCGGACTTCATGCGGGGGCGCGGTTGGCGGTTCAACGGCCAGCAGTACCCCAACGCGATCCACATGGCCGTGACCGGTCCGCAGACCCGCGCCGGCCTCGTCGAGGAGTTCGAGGCGGATCTCGCCGAGGCCGTCCCGTACTCCGTCGCCCGGGAGGCCGCTGGGGAGCAGGCGGTCAGCGGCGCGGTGTACGGCGGCGTGGCCGGTGGGCTGACCAGCGACGTCGAGGAGTTCATCTCGGCGGTCATGACCGACATGCTCGACACCCAGCAGTCGCTGCCCCCGGACCCGTGACGGACCCGTGATGGAGGGGGCTCGTCGGTTCGTGCTGGCCGTGGATCTCGGCACCGGCGGTCCGAAGGTCGGGCTGGTCTCCACCCGCGGCGAGATCCGGTGGTGGGAGCACCATCCCGTCGCCACGACCCGGGGACCCGGCGGAGCCGCGACCCAGGATGCCGAGGAGTGGTGGCGGCTCGTGGTCGACGGGACCCGGAGGGGCCTGGTCGCCACCGGCCTCGAGGGTGCAGACGTCGTCGCGGTCGCGGTGACCGGCCAGTGGGCCAGCACCGTGCCGGTCGACGAGCACGGGGCTCCCGTCGGGGACTGCGTGATGTGGATGGACTCGCGGGGCCGCGACCTGTCCCGCGCGGTCGTCGGCGGACCGGTGTCCGGCTACGCCCCTGTAGCCCTGGCGACGTGGGTGCGCCGGAGCGGCGGGGCACCCTCGACCAACGGCGACGACCCGCTCGGGCACCTGCTCCACCTCGAGCACGAGCAGCCCGCTGTCGCGCGCCGGGCCCGGTGGTACCTCGAGCCGGTCGACTACCTCACGATGCGCTTCACCGGCGTCGCCGCGGCCTCGCACATGTCGATGACCGCCGCCTGGCTCACCGACAACCGGCGACTCGACCTGTTGGCCTACGACCCGACGCTCCTCCGCAGGTCCGGAGTGGCCGCGGCGAAGCTGCCGCCCCTGGTCGCGTCGGGATCGGTCGTCGGGACCGTGCAGCCTTCCGTCGCCGAGGAGCTCGGCATCTCCGCGGACGCGCAGGTGGTCACCGGCCTGCCGGACCTGCACGGCACGACGATCGGCTCGGGGTGCGTGGCGCCCTACGAGACCCACCTCTCGATCGGGACGACGGCGTGGATCGCGTGCCCCCTGCCGGAGAAGAAGACCGACGTCCTCCGCCAGCTCGCTGCCGTGCCGGGCGTCGGCGTGCGCGCCGACGCGCCGTACGTGCTGGCCGACAACCAGGAGAGCGCCGGCCGCTCCCTGCAGTGGTACCGCGACGCCGTGGGCAGCGGGGTGTCCGGCTCGGTCCCGTCGTACGACGAGATCACCGCGCTGGCCGGGACCGCACCGGCCGGCTCCAGCGGGGTCGTCTTCACCCCATGGATCGCGGGTGAGCGGAGCCCAGTCGACGACCGGTCGGCGCGCGGCGGCTTCCACAACGTCTCGGTCGCCACGACGGGAGCTGACCTGGCACGGTCGGTGCTGGAGGGTGTCGCCCTCAACGCGCGCTGGCTCCTGGTCGCCGCCGAGCACTTCGCCGGCCGACGGCTCGAGCCGCTCCGGCTGGTCGGCGGTGGCGCCCAGTCGGAGCTCTGGTGCCGGATCGTCGCCGACGTGTGCGATCGCACGGTGGAGCGGGTGGCCGAGCCGCTCCTGTGCGGCCTGCGTGGCGCCGCGCTCGCGGCCGGTCTGGCGCTCGGCGACGTCGACGACGACCTCCGTCACCTCGTCCCCGTCGACCTCACGCTGGAGCCGGACGCCTCGAACCGAGCGGTCTACGACCGGCTGTTCGCCGAGCTCCCGCGCCTCTACCGCTCCCAGCGGAGGATGTTCCACCGGCTCAACCGGCGACCCTGACCACAGCGGCGTGCTGCCCACCGTGCCGACCCTGAGCCGGACCATGGAGATTCGCGCTGGGAGGACGCAACACTACAGAAACCTTGCGCAAACCTTGTACAACCTGCCACAGTGGTGTGGCGGCGCAGCGCGACTGGGGGACCGGGAAGTCAGCGCGTCCGGAAGAGAGATGGTCGGGATGGAACTGGCAACGCAGACGTCTGTGTGCACCGAGAGCGAGCTCGAGGACCTGTGGGACCGCTACGGCGGGGCGCCCGGCGCGGCGCTGCTGCCGCCGGCCATGGTGTGGGTGAGCCAGCTCGCCCGGCTCCAGCGCGCGAGCCTGGCCTTGTGCGTGTTCGGCGGGCTCACCTATCGCGAGGCGGCTGCCCTCCTCGACGTGCCGCCTGTGACCGTCGCCGACCTGCTCACGGCCGGCCTGCGCGAGCTGGGTCGCCTCGCTGCCGGCACAGCGGCCACCGGTGCGTGACGGGGACGCCTCCATGAGCGAGCCGGACGCCGGACGGACCTCGAGTCTGCGTCGGGCCAACCTCGGGGCCGCAGCGCTCCATGCGGTCCAGGCCGTCGCGGTGCTCGTGCTCACCACGGACTTCGCTCTGCCGGTGACCGCGAGCTACCTGGCCGGGCCGCCGGGCACGCCGGCGCAGGACCCCGTGGTGCTCTTCGACCTCCCCACCGGGCTCGCGGTCGCGGGGTTCCTGGCGCTGTCCGCCCTGGCGCACCTCCTGGTCTGCACGGCGTGGTGGCAGCGGTACGTCGCGGACCTGGGCCGTCAGCGCAACCCCGCCCGATGGGTCGAGTACTCGCTCTCGTCGTCGCTGATGATCGTCCTGATCGCCCAGCTGGTCGGCATCTCCGACGTGGCGGCGCTGGTGGCCCTGTTCGGCGTCAACGCCGCCATGATCCTGTTCGGCTGGCTCCAGGAGCGCTACGAGCGCCCGGGAGGCGGCGGGTGGCTGCCGTTCGTCTTCGGGTGCGTGGCCGGCGTGGTCCCGTGGGTGGCCATCACCATCTACCTCGTGTCTCCCGGGTCGACGTCCTCGGCCTCGGCGCCCGGGTTCGTCTACGGGATCTTCGTGTCGTTGTTCGTCTTCTTCAACGTCTTCGCCCTCAACCAGTGGCTGCAGTACCGCGCCCGGGGGCGGTGGCAGGACTACCTGTTCGGCGAGAAGGTCTACATCGTGCTGAGCCTCACCGCCAAGTCCGCCCTGGCCTGGCAGATCTTCGCGGGCACGTTGGCTGCGTGACCGCGGGGCGGCCCCTGCGGCTGCGTCGCCCTGGGAGTAACAGGCCTGCTGTCGGGTAGGAGGGGCTGTATGGAGCCGCAGACGATCGCCGGCCGGTTCCGCGTCGAGCGCCCCGTCGGACAAGGGGGGATGGGCGCGGTCTGGCTCGGCGCCGACGAGAAGCTGAACCGTCAGGTCGCGCTCAAGCGGGTCATCAGCCGGTCCGACGAGCCCACGGACCACACGCGCGCGCTGCGCGAGGCACGGTCTCTTGCCGCGCTCAACCACCGCAACGTCGTCGCCGTGTACGACGTGGTGGAGGACGGCGACCAGCTGTGGCTGGTCATGGAGTACATCCCTGGCCGCTCGCTGGCCGACCTGCTCGAGCGGGGGCCGCTGTCGCTGGAGGACGCGGTGCGGATCGGCGCCCAGGTCGCCGACGGGCTGGTCGCTGCGCACGAGCGCGGCCTCGTCCACCGCGACGTCAAGCCGGCCAACATCCTGGTGACCGACGAGGGGATCGCGAAGATCGGCGACTTCGGGATCGCGATGATGCTCGAGGACCCCCGGCTGACCGCGTCGGGGATGGTCACGGGGACGCCCAGCTACTTCGCGCCCGAGCTCGCACGCGGCGAGGAGCCGACGCCCGCTGCAGACGTGTGGGCGCTGGGCGCCACGCTCTACACCGCGGTCGAGGGTCACGCGCTCTTCCCGGCCCACGAGAACCCCCTCGCGCTGTTGAACGAGATCGCCTCGCAGCAACCACCGCAGCCCGAGCGCGCCGGCTTCCTCACCGAACCCATCGTGCGGGCGCTCGACCAGGACCCCGCATCACGCTGGTCGATGGCCGACCTCGCGCACGTGCTGCGTCGCCTGGAGGCCAAGCACGCGACGACGCACACGCGCACCTCGACCGCAGCCGTTGCGTCGAGCGGCAGCGCACAGGGCACGGCGACCCACGAGACGCCCGTCGCGGCTGCGACGACGCCGACCGAGCC
>CAZKZQ010000125.1:0-1778 GCA_964557235.1 uncultured Nocardioidaceae bacterium | reverse complement strand
TGCGGGTGAGCGACGTCGAGCTTCCCGCGTGAGTCTCGGGAGACGTGTCTGGCATGAGCGACGACGAGGTCGGCGCCAGCGATCGGGAGCAGGGGCTGCTGGACCTGCTCGCCCTCATCGCCGAGGGGATCACCGAGCTGGTGGGCTTCCAGGTCGCGGTGATCAGCGTCGCCAGGGACGACGGGTGGCTGCACCGAGTCGCGATCGCGGGCAGCGAGGAGGCCCGTACGGCGCTGGCGGGCACGCGCACGCCGATCGACGACCTCAACGCCGAGGTGGAGAACGCCGACGACTGGGGGCTGTTCAAGTTCGTCCCCCACGAGCGCACCTCCGGGGACTTCCCGTTCAGCTGGATCCCGGACATGGAGCCCCTGGACGGGCCGGACGCGTGGCACCCGCTGGACCTGCTGCTCGCGCCGTTGCTGGACGCCGAGGGGCGGCTCAGAGGCACGCTGTCGATCGACATGCCGTCCAGCGGCCGACGTCCCGACGCCGCCCAGCGCCAGATGCTCGAGAAGTACGCCGACCAGGCGCGTCGAGCCGTGCTGACCGCGTTGGAGCGCGAGCACCTGGCCGAGCAGCTGCGCCTGGCCACCACCGCCCGGGACATCGTCCGTCGGGCGTCCGCCGAGCTCGACGTCGCTCGGCTCGTGGAGGTGACCCGGCGAGCCCTCGCCGACGGCTTCCGAGCGCACTCCGTCTGGCTGACGATCTTCGCGTCCGACGACGGTGACGCTCGTGCCTACGTGGACGGCGACGTCGGTCCCGTGGCGCGCGACCTGATCGACCTCGCCGGACGCCAGGCGCGCGCAGCCTGGGCACAGCAGCGAGCGATCCCCATGTCGCGTCAGGACGTCCTCGACCGTCTCTCCGCCGGCGAGCCTGGCTCCGGCGACGTCGGGTCCTACCTCTTCGTGCCCCTCGGTGCTGGTCAGGAGTGTCTCGGGTGCCTGACCCTGGTCCGGCCACGAGGATCCTCGGACTGGGCGGAGGACGAGTGCCTCACTGCCCTCGACGTCGGCCACGACCTGGGCCGCGCCATCCTGAACGCCCGCGTCTACGAGGAGGAGCGGCGGCTCCATGCCGAGCTCCGCACCGTGGACGCCTACAAGAGCCAGCTCATCGCGACCGTCGCCCACGAGCTGAAGAACCCGCTGACCAGTGTGGTGGGCAACCTGGGGCTGCTGGAGTCCATCGAGGCGGTGCGGGAGGCAGGTTCTCGGCAGCTTGCAGGGGCCCAGCGAGGTGCTGACCGCATGTCGCAGGTGATCGACAGCCTGTTGCTCCTGTCGCGGCTCAACCGGGCCGAGCGCGTCACCTCGACCGACCGGATCGACCTGACCCGTCTCGCAGGCGAGGCGGTCGACCTGACCACGGTCATGGCCGAGCAGCGACACCAGCAGATCGTCACCGAGCTCTCTCCCCACCCGGTCCATGCCCGTGGCGACGCCGACGAGCTCGAACGGGTGCTGGTCAACCTGATCAGCAACGCCATCAAGTACTCGCCGGAGGACGCCACCATCGTCGTGGCCGTCTCCGTCGACGGCGAGCGTGCCGTCGTCAGCGTGGAGGACCAGGGCATCGGGATCTCGATGGAGGACCAGGAAGAGCTGTTCTCGGAGTTCTTCCGTTCCAGCAACCCCGCGGCGCACGCCCAACCCGGCACCGGGCTGGGCCTGAGCATCGTCCAGCGCATCGTGCAACGGCACGGCGGACGCATCGACGTCACGTCGAAGCTCGGTGAGGGCAGCACCTTCCGGGTCGAGCTGCCGCTCGAC
>CAZKZQ010000124.1:0-10771 GCA_964557235.1 uncultured Nocardioidaceae bacterium | reverse complement strand
TGATGATCTTCCTGCCGATGGCCTCGCCCGAGATCGTGCTCGGCTCGTCGCTGCTGGCGCTGTTCGTCAACGGCGGCCTGGCCGGCAAGCTGGGCTTCTGGACGATCTTCGTCGCCCACGTGATGTTCTGCCTGTCGTTCGTGGTGATCACCGTGAAGGCGAGGTTGGCGGGTCTCGACCCGCGTCTGGAGCAGGCGGCCGCGGACCTCTACGCCAACGAGTGGCAGACGTTCTGGCGGGTGACCTTCCCGCTGGTTGTCCCGGGCATCGTCTCGGCGGCGCTGCTCAGCTTCTCGCTGTCCTTCGACGACTTCATCATCACCAACCTCAACTCGGGGCAGACGGTGACGTTCCCGATGTACGTCTGGGGTGCCGCCCAGAAGGGCATCCCGATGCAGATCAACGTGATCGGCACGATCATGTTCCTGCTCGCGTTGTCGCTGGTGATCGGGCAGCAGACGGTCAACCGGGCGCGGTCGCGCCGCCTCGCCTGAGCCGCGCGAACTTTGCACGAACCCGACACAACATGGGTTGTGTCGAGCGGTCAGGAGCGGTACAGTCGTGGTCACAAGGTTCCACAGACCTTGCACCCACGATCTCGGGTGCGCGGAAATCCGCCCGACCTTCCGCGTGCCCGACCTGCTTGCCGGGTCCCCCCGGACAACGAAACCCCCCAGGCCCCCGGGCCTGGGGGGTTTCTTCACCCCTCGCGTCGGTGGGTCCCCGTCAGAGGATGCTCCACGCCTCGGTGAGCACCGAGCGCAGGACCTGCTCCATCTCGTCGAAGTGCTCCTGGTCGCAGATCAGCGGCGGGGCCAGCTGCACCACCGGGTCGCCCCGGTCGTCGGCGCGGCAGTAGAGCCCGGCGTCGTAGAGCGCCTTGGACAGGAAGCCGCGGAGCAGGCGCTCGGACTCGTCGTCGTCGAAGGTCTCCTTGGTGGCCTTGTCCTTGACCAGCTCGATGCCGTAGAAGAACCCGTCGCCGCGGACGTCGCCCACGATCGGCAGGTCGAGCAGCTTCTCCAGCGTGCCGCGGAAGGCCGGCTCGTTGTCGAGCACGCGCTGGTTGATCTGCTCCTTCTCGAACAGGTCGAGGTTGGCCAGCGCGACCGCGCAGGACACCGGGTGACCGCCGAAGGTGTAGCCGTGCAGGAAGGTGTTGTTGCCCTGCTTGAACGGCTCCATCAGGCGGTCGGTGGTGATCATCGCGCCGAGCGGGGAGTAGCCCGAGGTCAGGCCCTTGGCCGAGGTGATGATGTCGGGCTGGTAGCCGTAGCGGTCCGCGCCGAACATGTGGCCGAGGCGGCCGTAGGCGCAGATCACCTCGTCGCTGACCAGCAGCACGTCGTGCTTGTCGCAGATCTCCCGCACGCGCTGGAAGTAGCCGGGCGGCGGCGGGAAGCAGCCGCCGGAGTTCTGCACCGGCTCGAGGAAGACGGCCGCGACGGTGTCGGGGCCCTCGAACTCGATCGCCTCGTCGATCCGGTCGGCCGCCCACAGGCCGAAGGCCTCGAGGTCGTCGCCGTGCTCGGGGGCGCGGTAGAAGTTCGTGTTGGGCACGCGGAACGTCGAGGGCACCAGCGGCTCGAACATCGACTTCATCGCCGGGATGCCGGTGATCGACAGGGCGCCCTGCGGGGTGCCGTGGTAGGCCACCGCACGGCTGATCACCTTGTGCTTGGTGGGCTTGCCGGTGAGCTTGAAGTAGGCCTTGGCCAGCTTCCACGCCGACTCGACGGCCTCGCCGCCACCGGTGGTGAAGAAGACCTTGTTCAGGTCGCCCGGGGCGAGGTCGGCGATGCGGCCCGCGAGCTCGATCGCGCTCGGGTGGGCGTAGGACCACAGCGGGTGGAAGGCCAGCTCGCTCGCCTGGCGCGCGGCGGCCTCGGCCAGCTCGGTGCGGCCGTGGCCCAGCTGGTTGACGAACAGTCCCGCCAGGCCGTCGAGGTAGCGCTTGCCGTTGGCGTCCCAGATGTAGGGGCCCTCGCCGCGGACGATCACCGGGACGTCGGAGGCGTCGTACGTCGAGTGACGGGTGAAGTGCATCCAGAGGTGGTCCTTGGCCGTCTGCTGCAGGTCGATCCCACCCTGGGTCCCGGGGTTCTGCGGGGCGGCTCCGGCGCCGATCGGATCTGAGGACACGATGTCTCCTTCGTGGGGGTCCGCCCTATCGTGCCCGGTGCAGGTGGGACTAGGCAAGTGATTCGCAAGGGAATCCGTCGTCTCGACCCGTGTTTCGACGCCTTCTCTGCGTAAGAACGCCTCGATGCCACGAAATCCGTGTCCGGGAGACCTTCCGATCGCCTCACCCGCTGGTTAGGCTCGGGCCCATGACTCAGAACTTCCGCAACGTCGTCAACGGTGAGCTCGTGGACTCGGCCTCGGGGGCGACGTACGACGTGATCGACCCGACCACAGGAGAGGCCTACGCGACGGCACCGAAGTCGGGCCAGGAGGACATCGACCGGGCCTACGCCGCCGCGGACGCGGCCTTCGAGGGCTGGGGCTACGCCACGCCGCAGGACCGCTCCAACGCGCTGCTCAAGCTCGCCGGCGCGATCGAGGAGCGCGTCGAGGAGCTCAACGCGGTCGAGTGCAAGGACACCGGCAAGCCGCTCGGCCTCACGATGAGCGAGGAGATGCCCTACGCCTCGGACCACTTCAAGTTCTTCGCTGGTGCCGCTCGCGTGCTCGACGGGTCGTCGGCGGGGGAGTACATGGCCGACCACACCTCCTGGGTGCGCCGCGAGCCGATCGGCGTCGTCGGCCAGGTGACGCCGTGGAACTACCCGCTGCTGATGATGATCTGGAAGATCGCCCCGGCGCTGGCCGCCGGCAACACCGTCGTCCTCAAGCCCTCGGACACCACGCCCGCGTCCTCGACGCTGCTGGCCGAGATCGCCCAGGAGTTCCTGCCGCCGGGCGTGCTCAACGTGGTGTGCGGCGACCGTGACACCGGCCGGATGCTGGTGGAGCACAAGACCCCGCAGATGGTCGCGATCACCGGCTCGGTGCGCGCCGGCATGCAGGTCGCCGAGTCCGCCTCGCGCGACCTCAAGCGCGTGCACCTCGAGCTGGGCGGCAAGGCGCCGGTCATCGTCTTCGACGACGCCGACATCGCCGCTGCCGCCGAGGGCATCGCCGGCGCCGGCCTGTTCAACGCCGGCCAGGACTGCACCGCCGCCACGCGCGTGCTCGTGCAGGCCGGCATCCACGACGAGTTCGTCGCCGCGCTGGCCAAGGCCGCCGAGGGCATGCCCACCGGCGACCCCGCTGCCGAGGGCACCTACTACGGCCCGCTCAACAACGAGAACCAGCTCGCCCACGTCTCCGGCATGGTCGACCGCCTCCCCGACCACGCCAGCATCGTCACCGGCGGCACCCGGCACGGCGACAAGGGCTACTTCTACGACCCGACCGTGCTCTCCGGCCTGCAGCAGACCGACGAGCAGATCCAGACCGAGATCTTCGGCCCGGTCATGACCGTGCAGAAGTTCGGCGACGAGGCCGAGGCCCTGCGCTGGGCCAACGACGTGCAGTACGCCCTGGCCTCCTCGGTGTGGACCAAGGACCACGCCCGCGCCCTGCGGATGTCGCGCCGGCTCGACTTCGGGGCCGTGTGGATCAACACCCACATCCCGTTCGTCTCGGAGATGCCGCACGGCGGCTTCAAGCACTCCGGCTACGGCAAGGACCTGTCGATGTACGGCCTCGAGGACTACACGCGCATCAAGCACGTCATGTCCTACATCGGCGACTGACGTGAGGATCCTCCTGGTCGGCGCGGGCGGCGTCGGTGGTGCCTTCACCGCCATCGCCGCCCGTCGCGACTTCTTCGAGGCGGTCGTCGTCGCCGACTACGACCTCGCCAAGGCCGAGCGGGCCGCCGCCACCGACGACCGGTTCGTCGCCGCCCAGGTCGACGCCTCGTCGGCGGACTCGGTCGCCGCGCTGTGCCGCTCGCACGAGATCACCCATGTCATGAACGCGGTCGACCCGGTGTTCAACATGCCGGTGTTCGAGGGCGCGTTCGCCGCCGGGGCTGACTACCTCGACATGGCGATGTCGCTGTCACAGCGGCACCCGGAGGCGCCGTACTCCAAGGTGGGGGTGAAGCTCGGCGACGAGCAGTTCGCCGTCGCCGGCGACTGGGAGTCGGCCGGCCGCCTGGCTCTGGTCGGCATCGGCGTGGAGCCGGGGCTGTCCGACGTCTTCGCGCGCTATGCCGCCGACCACCTGTTCTCCGAGATCGACGAGCTCGGCACGCGCGACGGCGCCAACCTCGCGGTCCACGACGCCGACGGCAACGAGATCTTCGCGCCGTCGTTCTCGATGTGGACCACGATCGAGGAGTGCCTCAACCCGCCCGTGATCTGGGAGAAGGACCACGCCGAGGACGGGGGCTGGTTCACCACATCGCCGTTCAGCGAGCCCGAGGTCTTCGACTTCCCCGAGGGGATCGGCCCGGTCGAGTGCGTCAACGTGGAGCACGAGGAGGTGCTCCTCATGCCGCGGTGGGTCGACTGCAAGCGGGTCACCTTCAAGTACGGCCTGGGCGAGGAGTTCATCACCATCCTCAAGGTGCTCAACACGCTCGGGCTCGACCGCACCGACAAGGTGCGCGTCAAGGGGGTCGAGGTCTCCCCGCGCGACGTGGTCGCCGCGGTCCTGCCCGACCCGGCCACGATCGGCCCGCAGATGACCGGCAAGACGTGCGCCGGCCTCTACGTCACCGGCAAGGACAAGCAGGGCGAGCCGTTCGCGACGTACCTCTACCACGTGGTCGACAACGAGTGGTCGATGCAGGAGTACGGCCACCAGTGCGTGGTCTGGCAGACCGCGGTCAACCCGGTCGTCGCGCTCGAGCTGCTCGCCACCGGCGCCTGGTCCGGCGCCGGCGTCCTCGGCCCCGAGGCCTTCGACGCCGTCCCGTTCCTCGACCTGCTGACGGAGTACGGCGCCCCCTGGGGTCGCCGCGACGACTGACGTCACGTCGTACTCCGCCGTACGTGCCGCTCAACCGGCAATTCACGACACGTACGGCGGAGTACGCGCCTAGCCTGACCGGCATGCGCATCACCCGCCGCGGACTGCTCCGCACCGGCTCGGTCGGCGCCGGGCTGACCATCCCCGTCGTGGGCCGCGCGGTCGAGGCCGCCGCGGCGGTGCGCAGCCGCGGCTCCACCGCGTCGAGCCGGATCGTCCGCGGCCGCAGGGTCGGCAAGGGCTACCGCAAGCTGAAGCGGATCGAGGGCGAGGGCCACCTCGTCCGCACCGACCTGGGCGTCGCGGCCAAGGCCGGCCGGGCGCGTCGCCGCGAGGCGCTGTCGTGCTTCGTCCAGCTCAGCGACATGCACGTCATCGACGTGCAGTCGCCGCTGCGGGTGGAGTACCTCGACCGCTACGAGGACACCGAGAGCACGCCGGGGCCGGGACTGTTCGGGTCGGCGTACCGCCCCCAGGAGATGCTCACCGCCCAGGTCGGCGACGCCATGGTGCGGCGGATCAACGCGATCGGCCGGGGTCCGGTGAGCGGGCGCCGGATCGGCTTCGCGGTGCAGACCGGCGACAACTCCGACAACAGCCAGCTCAACGAGGTGCGGTGGAACATCCGCATCCTCGACGGCGGGCGGCTCGTGCCGGACTCGGGCGACCTGACGAGGTACGAGGGCGTCATGGACGGCCACGCGGCGACGTACGACGTCCACTACTGGCACCCGCACGGCACGCCGAAGGGCAAGGCGACCGACCTCCCGCGCCGGGTCCACGGGTTCCCGACGATCCCGGGGCTGCTCAACGCGGCGCGGCGGCCGTTCCGCGCGGCCGGGCTCGACATGCCGTGGTTCACCGCGTTCGGCAACCACGACGGCCTCATCCAGGGCAACGTGCCGGCGAGCACGAGCAACCTCGACGCGATCGCGACCGGGCCGATCAAGCTGATCTCACCGCCGGCGGGGTACTCGCCGGCCGACCTCGAGGGCTACCTCCGCGGAGGCGACCTGCCCGGCCTCCTGCAGTCGCTGGCCGACGACGGCGACCCGTCGATCCGTCAGGTGACCCCGGACCCGAAGCGACGGCTGCTCGCCCGTGCCGAGATCGTCGAGGAGCACTTCACCACGACCGGCACGCCGGTCGGGCACGGCTTCACCCAGCGCAACCGCGACGACGGGACGGCCTACTACGCCTTCACCCGCGGCGTCCTGCGCGTGATCGTGCTCGACACGGTGAACCCCAACGGCTACGCCGACGGCTCGGTCGACCTCACCCAGTTCCTGTGGCTGCAGGCCCGCCTGGCCGCGGCGACCGACAAGCTCGTGGTCGTCTGCAGCCACCACACGTCCACCTCGATGGACAACCTCATCGTCGGCACGGGCGGCGACCCGACCCCGCGCGTCCCGGGCTCGCAGGTGGTCACCGAGCTGCTGGCCCACCGCAACGTCATCGCCTGGGTCAACGGGCACACGCACAGCAACGCCGTCACCCCGCACAAGCGACCGACGGGCGGAGGGTTCTGGGAGATCAACACCGCCTCGCACGTCGACTGGCCGCAGCACGCGCGCATCATCGAGGTGGTGGACAACAAGGACGGCACGCTGTCGATCTTCGGCACGCTGATCGACCACGCGTCGCCGGTGTCCTACGGGGGCGACATCTCCGACGCCCCGCACCTCGCCGCGCTGGCGCGCGAGCTCGCGGCCAACGACTGGCAGGCGCGCGACGTCACCCAGGGTCCGCGCGAGGCGCGCAACGTCGAGCTGCTCGTCAAGCGCCCCGCCTGGCTGTGAGGGCCCGCTGGGTCAGCAGCGGGGGATGTCGGTGGCCCTGAGGGACGTGCCGCCACCGGCCTGGCCGCTGTTGATGCCGACGCCGAGGCTGTAGGCGCTGCCGCGGGGGAGCCGCACGATCGCGATCGCCGAGACGTGTCCGGGGGTGATGTAGGCGGACCTCCACCCGCCCGAGAGCTGGGTGTCGCCGCGGTAGCGGATGGCCGCACCCTGGAGCTTGCTGGTCGCGCGGTTGGCGTTGACCCGGAAGCGGAACTTCCACGCCTCGTCGGCCGGGGTCGGCACGCGGCAGGCCTGGACGTGGCCGCGGTTCATCGAGACCACGTTGTCCCAGTTGTAGGCACGCTGCGCGGCGTCGGCGTGGGCCGGCGTGAGCGAGAGCGCGAGGGCGGGCAGGACGAGGAGGGCGGAGCGGCGGGGCGTCATGTGCCTCTTTCCGAGATGACCGAGATGACCGAGAAGGAGCCTCGAACCTAGGGGCGCCGGCCCCGATCCGTGGTGGATCGGCGGTTGTCTGGCCGAACGGTCAGAGATCGACCCACCAGCCGAGGTTGTACTGCTTCAGGTTGGTGTCGCGACGGTCGGTGCACAGCCAGTGCGGCGGCTGGAGGGAGCCGAACCAGGTGGTGCGCCACTGCAGCTTGTAGGTGCGGTAGTTCTCGCCGGTCAGCTCCACGCAGCGGGCCCGCGCGGCGCGCTCGAAGGCCTGCGTCAGCGGGGGGCCGTAGAGGTAGTAGAAGAGCCCCAGCATCACCAGCACGGTCGCCAGGACATGACGGATCGACGCAGCGCTCATCCGCTGCCCGATGGCCGAGATGCCCACAGTGCTCCTCCCCGGGCACCGGTGCGTGGCGCCCGGGACTCAGGGTAAGGCTCGCCCGCCCCACCGCGGCGGCAATCGGGCAGCCTGGTGCTGGGAGGATGGACCGGTGCGACGACGTGACGTGGTGATCCTCGGCTCGACCGGGTCGATCGGCACCCAGGCGCTCGACGTGGTGCGGGCCGCCCCCGACCGCTTCCGGGTCGTGGGGCTGACCGCCGGCGGGTCCCAGCAGGACCTGTTCGAGGCCCAGGTGGCCGAGTTCGCCCCCGACGTGCACGGCATCGGCGAGGAGGCCTCGGTCGCCGCCGCGGCGTACTCCTGCGACGTGGTGCTCAACGGCATCACCGGCGCGGTCGGCCTGCGTCCGACGCTCGCCGCGCTCGAGGCGGGCAACGTCCTCGCCCTGGCCAACAAGGAGTCGCTGATCATCGGCGGCGACGTCGTCACCCGGGTCGCCGGAGAGGGCCAGATCGTCCCCGTCGACAGCGAGCACAGCGCCCTGGCGCAGTGCCTGCGCGGCGGCTCCGCCGCGGAGGTACGCCGCCTGGTGCTGACCGCGAGCGGCGGGCCGTTCCGCGGGCGCTCGGTGGAGGAGCTGCACGACGTGACGCCGGCGCAGGCGCTGGCCCACCCGACCTGGGACATGGGCCTGATGGTGACCACCAACTCGGCCACGCTGGTCAACAAGGGCCTTGAGGTGATCGAGGCCCACCTGCTGTTCGGCATCCCGTTCGACCGGATCGAGGTGGTGGTGCACCCGACCTCGGTCGTGCACTCGATGGTCGAGTTCACCGACGGCTCGACGCTCGCCCAGGCCTCGCCGCCCACGATGCTGATCCCGATCGCGCTGGGGATGGCGTGGCCCGACCGGGTGCCCGACACGGCCCCGGCGGTGGACTGGACGACCGCCCAGACCTGGGAGTTCTTCCCGCTCGACGACGAGGCCTTCCCTGCGGTGCGGCTGGCCCGGTCCGCGGGGGAGCGCGCGGGCACGGCGCCGGCGGTCTACAACGCGGCCAACGAGGTCGGGGTGGAGGCCTTCCACGCCGGCCGGATCAGGTTCACCGAGATCGTGCCCACGGTCGAGCGCGTGCTGACCGCGCACGACGTACCCTCGAAGGAGCGGCTCGACGTCGACGACGTCCTCGCCGCTGACACCTGGGCCCGGGGTGAGGCCCGCCGACTGCTGGGCCTGGAAGCCCCGGACACGGAGGAGTGAGCGCATGACGGTGCTGCTGTTCGTGCTCGGCGTCCTGGTGTTCGCCGTCGGCATGGCGACCTCGATCGCGCTGCACGAGGTGGGCCACATGTGGCCGGCCAAGCGCTTCGGGGTCAAGGTCACCCAGTACTTCGTCGGCTTCGGCCGCACTGTCTGGTCCACCAAGCGGGGCGAGACCGAGTACGGCCTCAAGCAGCTCCCGCTCGGCGGCTACGTCAAGCTCGTCGGGATGCTCCCGCCGGCCAAGGACGACCCGACCGGCACGCCGCGCCAGATGAACACCGGCCTCCTCGGCCAGCTGATCTCCGACGCGCGCGCGGCCGAGGCCGAGCACATCTCGCCCGGCGACGAGCCGCGCCTGTTCTACCGCCTGCCGTGGTGGAAGAAGGTCATCGTGATGGCCGGCGGGCCGGTGGTGAACCTGCTCATCGCGTTCGTGCTCTTCGCCGCCGTCTTCGGCATCCACGGCACGACCGAGTCGACGACGACCGTGGGCACCGTCTCGGAGTGCGTCGTCCCGTCCAGCGAGGCGAACCGCGACTGCAAGGCGACCGACCCCGCCGCGCCCGCGGCCCAGGCGGGCCTGCGCCCCGGCGACCGGATCGTGGCCTTCAACGGCACCCAGATCACCTCGTGGCTCCAGATGGTCCGCCTCGTCCGCGACAACGACGCGGGCCAGGCGGTCATCGTCTACGAGCGCGACGGCGAGCAGCGCACGGCGACGACCAACACCGTGGTCAACCAGGTCACCAGCCTCGACGGCAAGCAGCAGGTCGTCGACGCGGGCTTCCTCGGCCTGACCTCCGCGACCTACATCCAGCACCACGGCCTCGTCTACACCGTCGAGCAGATGGGCTCGATGACCAAGGACACGGTCGTCGCGCTGAGCCAGTTCCCGGTCAAGGTGTGGGGCGTCGCCAAGGCGATCGTGGGCGTGGAGGAGCGCGCCGTCGACAGCCCGGTGAGCGTCGTCGGCGCCGGCCGCATCGCCGGCGAGGTGAGCAGCGACCGCACCAGCCCGCTCGCCGACCGGGCCTGGTTCATCGTGACCCTGGTCGCCGGCCTCAACCTGTTCCTCGGGATGTTCAACCTGATCCCGCTGCTGCCGCTCGACGGCGGCCACATCGCCGGCGCGCTCTACGAGGCCCTGCGTCGGGGCTGGGCGCGGCTGCGCCACCGGCCCGACCCGGGCTACGTCGACGTCGCCAAGCTCCTGCCCGTGGCCTACGTGATGGCCGCGACGCTCCTGGTGATGGGCATGGTGCTCATCGTCGGTGACCTGGTCGCCCCGGTCACCATCAGCTGACCCCGGTTTCGACACAGCACGCCGGCCACCCGGGCCGGGAAGGAAGGACCCACATGACCTCGGTCTCCCTCGGGATGCCGTCCGCGCCGCCGCCCGTCCTCGCGCCGCGTCGCCAGACCCGCCAGATCAAGGTCGGCAAGGTGCAGGTCGGCAGCGACGCGCCGGTCTCGGTGCAGTCGATGACCACGACCCTGACCGCGGACATCAACGCGACGCTGCAGCAGATCGCCGAGCTGACCGCGGCCGGCTGCGACATCGTGCGGGTCGCGTGCCCGAGCCAGGACGACGCCGAGGCCCTGCCGGCGATCGCGACCAAGTCGCAGATCCCCGTCATCGCCGACATCCACTTCCAGCCGCGCTACGTCTTCGCCGCGATCGAGGCCGGCTGCGCCGCCGTGCGCGTCAACCCGGGCAACATCAAGAAGTTCGACGACCAGGTCAAGGAGATCGCGGCCGCCGCGCAGGACCACGGCACCTCGATCCGCATCGGCGTCAACGCCGGCTCGCTCGACAAGCGGCTGCTGGAGAAGTACGGCAAGGCCACCCCCGAGGCGCTCGTCGAGTCGGCGGTCTGGGAGGCGTCCCTCTTCGAGGAGCACGGCTTCCGCGACTTCAAGATCTCGGTCAAGCACAACGAC
>CAZKZQ010000123.1:1184-10778 GCA_964557235.1 uncultured Nocardioidaceae bacterium | reverse complement strand
GGCATCTGCTCGATGAAGCGCAGCTCGTAGCCGCGCTCGAGGCACCAGCGCAGCAGCTCGGGCGCCTGGTCGTCGTTGACCCCGCGCATGAGCACGGCGTTGACCTTGACCGGCTGCAGCCCCGCGTCGTGAGCGGCCGAGAGGCCCGCCACCACGTCCTTGAAGCGGTCGCGCAGGGTCATCGCGGCGAACGTCTCGGGCCGCACCGTGTCGAGGCTGACGTTGACCCGGTCCAGGCCCGCCTCGGCGAGCGCGGTCGCCTGGCGCGCGAGCCCGAGGGCGTTCGTGGTCACCGAGAGCTGGGGGCGCGGCCTGAGGTCGGCGCAGCGGCGCACGATGTCGACGAACCCGCGGCGCACGAGCGGCTCACCGCCGGTGAAGCGCACGTCCTCCACGCCCAAGAGGCGCACGGCGATGTCGACCAGGCGCACGACCTCGTCGTCGGTGAGGATCCGCTCGTCGGGCAGCCAGTCCAGTCCCTCGGCCGGCATGCAGTAGGTGCACCGCAGGTTGCAGCGGTCCGTCAGCGACACGCGCAGGTCGCGGGCGACGCGGCCGAAGCGGTCGGCGAGGGGGAAGGGTGCATCCACCCGGCCCACTCTAGGTGCCGGGGGATAATTTGGACCCATGCGCCTCCGCTTCCTGCTGTCCCGCAGGTGGGGGCTCTTCTTCGTCGTGGTCGTCCTCATGGCCTGGGGCGCGGTCCGCCTCGGCGAGTGGCAGTTCCACCGCCTCCACGACCGCGAGCAGCGCAACTCCTACGCCAAGGCCAACCTGGCCGCCGACCCCGCACCCGTGGAGGACGTGCTCTCCTCCGAGGCGCCGCTCCCCGAGCGTCGTGAGTGGCGGCGGGTCGAGGCCACCGGGACGTACGACGTCGGGGGCACGTTCGTGGTCCGCTACCAGACGCGCGACGGTGACGGCGGGGTCGACGTGGTGACGCCGCTGGTGCTCGCCGACGGCACCGCCGTCCTCGTGGACCGCGGCTGGATGAGGACGCAGGACCCGCGCACCGGCCCCGACGACACCCCTGCTCCGCCGACGGGGACCGTGCGCATCCAGGGCTGGGCCCGGGCGGACTCCACGGGCGACAGGGTCGGCATCACCGACGGGTCGACGCGCGAGATCTCCAGCCGTGCCGCCGGCGACCTGACCGACGCGCCGCTGCGCCACGGGTTCGTGGACCTGCAGGAGGAGTCCCCTCCCCCGGCGACGGCGCTGGTGCCGGCCGACGCGCCGGACCTCGGCGAGGGGCCGCACCTGTTCTACGGCATCCAGTGGTGGTTCTTCGGGGCGCTCGCGATCGGCGGCTTCGGCTACCTCGTCTGGGACGAGGCGCGCGGCTCTCAGAGGCCGCGCAGGAAGCCACCGTCGACAGGCAAGGCCACGCCCGTCACATAGCTCGACGCAGGCGAGAGCAGGAACGCCGCGACCCGGCCGAGCTCCTCGGGCCTGCCGTAGCGGCGCAGTGCGATGCGCTCCTCCTGCGCGGCCCGGGCCGCAGCGGGATCCTCCGCTGCACCGTCGAGCTCCTGGATGCGCTCGGTCTCGACCCGGGACGGCAGCACCGCGTTGAACCGCAGGCCCCTCGGGCCGTGCTCCTGCGACAGCGAGTTCATCACCATGGCGATCCCGGGTCGCAGGCCGTTGGAGATCGCGAGTCCCGCGATCGGCTCACGGACCGTCGTCGACAGCACGAACACGACCGAGCCGCCCTCGTCGAGCGTCTCGGCTGCCTCGCGGGCGATGCGCACCGCACCCAGGAACACGCTCTGGAAGGCCTGGGTCCACTGCTCGTCGGTGATGTCGGCGACGGTGCCGCCGGGCGGCCCACCGACGGACACGAGCACGCCGTCGAGGCGACCGGTGCGCTCACGCGCGGCCGCGAACAGGCGGCGCGGCGTGTCGGCGTCGGCGAGGTCGGCCACGACTCCCGTCGAGCGATCCCCCAGCCGCTCGGCCGCGGCGTCGACCGACTCCTGGCTGCGCGAGGAGACCACCACGTGGGCACCGTCGGCGACCAGCGCCTCGGCGGTGGCGAACCCGAGGCCGCGCGAGCCCCCGGTGACGACGTAGGTGCGGTCGGCGAGTCCGAGATCCATCAGGCCTCCACGGGCTGGTCGGCGAACTGGGTGCGGTAGAGGTCGGCGTACAACCCGCCCTCGGCGAGCAACGCGGTGTGCGTGCCCTGCTGGACGATCCTCCCCTCGTCGAGCACGAGGATGCGGTCGGCGTTGCGCACGGTCGAGAGCCGGTGCGCGATGACCAGCGAGGTGCGGCCCTCCAGCGCGGTGTCGAGGGCTCGCTGCACGGCGGCCTCGGACTCGGAGTCGAGGTGGGCGGTCGCCTCGTCGAGCACGACGATGCGCGGTGCCTTGAGCAGCAGCCGGGCGATCGCCAGACGCTGGCGCTCGCCACCGGACAGGCGGTAGCCGCGGTCGCCGACGACCGTGTCGAGGCCCTCGGGGAGCGAGCGGATCAGCCGGTCGATCTGGGCCGCGGCCAGGGCCTCCCACAGCTCGTCCTCGGTCGCGCCGGGGCGGGCGTAGACGAGGTTGGAGCGGATCGTGTCGTGGAACATGTAGGCGTCCTGGGTGACGTAGCCGACCGCGTCCTCCAGGGACTGAAGCGTCAGGTCGCGCACGTCCACCCCGCCCACGCGCACGGTGCCGCCGGTGACGTCGTAGAGCCGCGCGACGAGGTGGGTGATCGTCGTCTTGCCGGCACCGGACGGGCCCACGAGGGCCACCATGTCGCCCTCGCGGGCGGCGAACGAGACGCCGTGCAGGATCTCGCCGGTGTCCTTGGTCTCGCGTCGTGCGACGGCCTCCAGCGACGCCAGCGAGACCTCGTCGGCGCGGGGGTAGCGGAAGCGCACGTCGTCGAACTCGACGGTGGCGGCGTGCTCCGGCAGGTCGCGCGCGGTGGCCTTCTCGGGCACGGTCGTGGGCAGGTCGAGGATCTCGAAGACCCGCTCGAAGCTGACCAGGGCCGTCATCACGTCGATGCGCACGTTGGACAGGCCCTGGAGCGGTCCGAGGAGGCGCAGCAGCAGGGTGCCGAGGGCCAGCAGGGTGCCGACGGACAGGTCGCCCTGCACGACGAGGTAGCCGCCGACGCCGTAGGCGAGCGCGGTCGCCAACGCCGGGATGAGCATGAGGGTCGCGGCGAACAACCGCGTGATGAGCGAGATCCGCACGCCGAGGTCGCGGACCACGGCCGCCTTGGCGGTGAACTGCTCGTCCTCCTCCTCGCGGCGGCCGAACAGCTTGAGCAGCATCGCGCCGCCGACGTTGAACCGCTCGGTCATCGCGTTGCCGAGCGCGGCGTTGCCGTCCATCTGCTGGCGGGTGAGGTCGGACAGGGCGCCCCCCACCCAGCGGGCGGTGAGCACCAGGAGCGGGAAGAGCACGAGGCACAGCAGGGTGACCTGCCAGCTCAGCGTGAGCATCGCGCCGCCGACCACGACCACGGCGATGCTGTTGCTGACCGTGCTCTGCAAGGTCGAGGTGAACGCGCGCTGGGCGCCGATGACGTCGTTGTTGAGCCGGCTCACGAGCGCACCGGTCTGGGTGCGCGTGAAGAACGCCAGGGAGAGCCGCTGCACGTGCGCGAACACCGCCGAGCGCAGGTCGAGGATCAGTCCCTCGCCGATGCGCGAGGACAGCGTCCCGGCCCAGACGGTGAGCCCGGCCTCGACCAGCGCCACCAGGGCCATCAGCCCCGCGAGGCGGGCGATGTAGCCCGTGTCGCCGTCGGCGATCCCGACGTCGATGATCTGCTTGATCAGCAGCGGGTTGACCACGACGAGCATCGCGTCGACCACGGTGAGCGCCAGGAAGATGGTGATCAGGGCACGGTGCGGGACCGCGAAGGCCAGGACGCGACGCACCGTCTCGCGTCCGACCCGCGCACCCGCCGCGCTGCGGTCGGTGCGCATGTGTCGCCAGACCGGCCCCATGCCGGTGTGCATCGCCATAACGACCACCCAACCAGTCCGGACCCCCATTTTGTTCCTGAACTGCGGCACGATGGGGACGTGGCCGACTCGATCGTCCCCGACGAGGGCGAGCACCTCACCGACGGGTGGGAGCCGGAGGTTCCCGACTCCGACACGCTCGTGCGGCGTGCGGTCCTGGTCCACGCGTCGTGGGGCGTGACGGTGGCCGAGTCGCTGGGCAGGCCCTCCCGTCGCACGGACCGCTGGGCCGGTGGGTTCATCGGCGAGCGCGGCGCCCTCACCAACCCCGTGGTCGTGACCCGCCCCCTCGCGCCGCACGAGCACGCCGAGGTCGTCGCCGAGGTGGGCGACCTGGTCCCCGACGGGGTGCCGTTCTTCGTGCTGCACCCCTTCCCGACGCCCGACCTGTCGGGGCTCGGGCTGGTCAAGGTCGGCCACCCGCCGCTGATGGTGCGGTTCCCCGGCGGCGAGGCTCCCCCGCTGCGCGAGGGGGTCGAGGTGGTCCCGGTGACCGACGAGGACCTGCTGGCCGTGGCCGAGAGGGTGCTGGTCGAGGGCTACCCGATGCCCGAGCTCGAGCCCGTCGTGCGCGGCAGCATCCTGGCGCCGGGACTGCTCGACGGCGCCACCCGCGTCTGGCTCGCCCACGTCGACGGGGAGCCCGCTGCGATCGCCGCCGCCCACGTGGCCGGCGGCGCCGCGCTGGTGGAGTACGTCGCCGCGCTGCCGTCCGCGCGCGGTCGCGGTGCCGGTGCGGCGGCCACCTGGGCCGCGACGCTGTGCGAGCCCGACCTGCCGGCCGTGCTCATCGCGAGCGACGACGGCCGGCCGCTCTACGAGGCGATGGGCTACGTCGCGATCGAGCGCTGGACCGTCTGGATCCGGCCCACCGGCTGACCGTCAGGACAGGCCGAGCTGCCCGGCCAGGTCGCGCAGACGGCCGGTCTGCTCGCGGCGCTCGTGGGCCCGCTGGGTGTCGAGGTCCTGCTCCGAGGCCGCGGCCACGAGCCGCTTGGTCGCCGCCACCGCACCGTGCGGCGGGCCGGTGAACCGCTCGACGGCCGCAGCCACCTCGTCGTCGAGCGACTCGGCGGTCGTGAGCACGTTGACCAGGCCCATGGACGCCGCCTCCTCGCCACCGACCACGCGTGAGGTGGCGCAGATGTCGAAGGCACGGGAGTAGCCCACGAGCTCGACCAGCGGCTTGGTGCCGGTCAGGTCGGGCACGAGGCCGAGGGCGGCCTCCTTCATGCAGAACGCCGCCTCCGGCGTCGCGACGCGGTAGTCGCAGGAGAGCGCCAGCTGGAACCCGGCGCCGTACGCGTGGCCGTGGACGACGGCGATCGAGACGAACCTCGGGTCGCGCAGCCAGACGAAGCCCGCCTGGCACTGCGACACCCAGGCGTCGACGGCGGCGTCGTCGGAGCGCATCAGCGTCGGGATGTCGCCCTCGCCCTCGATGCCCTGCCCGTCGATCAGCCGTCGGTCGAGCCCGGCCGAGAACGACACGCCGGCGCCGCGCAGGACCACGATCCGCACGTCGCCGGGCAGCGCCTCCCCGACGTGCGCGAGCGCGTCCCACATCGAGGGTGTCTGGGCGTTGCGGCGGTCCGGCCGGTCGAGGGTCACCGTGGCCACGGGACCGGCGACGTCCACACGCAGTCCGCCGGTGCTCAGGAGGTCGGGGTCGAGGCTCATGGAGCACAACCTAGGGGGTCCCGGGCAGCCTCAGGCCAGCTCGACCAGCTCGGCGTACTCCGCGCTCCAGAGGTCCTCGACCCCGTCGGGGAGGATCAGCACCCGGTCGGGCTCGAGCGCGTGCACCGCGCCCTCGTCGTGGGTGACGAGGATGATCGCGCCCTCGTAGGCGCGGATCGCGGCGAGCACCTCCTCGCGCGAGGCCGGGTCGAGGTTGTTGGTCGGCTCGTCGAGGAGCAGCACGTTGGCGCTCGAGACCACGAGGATCGCCAGCGCCAGACGGGTCTTCTCGCCGCCGGACAGCACGCCTGCGGGCTTCATCGCGTCGTCGCCGGAGAACAGGAACGACCCGAGCACGCTGCGTGCCTCGGTGTCGGTCAGCTGCGGTGCTGCGGCATGCAGGTTCTCCAGCACCGTGCGCGAGGTGTCGAGCGTGTCGTGCTCCTGGGCGTAGTAGCCGAGCTTGAGACCGTGACCCGGCTCGACCGCGCCGGTGTCGGACTTGTCCACTCCCCCGAGGATGCGCAGCAGCGTCGTCTTGCCCGCGCCGTTGAGGCCGAGGATCACCACCCGGCTCCCCCGGTCGATCGCCAGGTCGACGTCGGTGAAGACCTCCAGCGAGCCGTAGGACTTCGACAGGCCGCTCGCGGTGAGCGGTGTCTTGCCGCACGACGCCGGCTTGGGGAACGCGATCCGCGCGACGCGGTCGGCCCGACGCTCGCCCTCGACGCCCTCCATCAGCCGCTCGGCGCGCTTCATCATCGACTGCGCGGCCTGGGCCTTGGTCGCCTTGGCGCGCATCTTGTTGGCCTGGTCCATCAGGGACGAGGCCTTGCGCTCCGCGTTGGCCCGCTCGCGCTTGCGCCGCCGCTCGTCGATCTCGCGCTGCTCGAGGTAGGCCTTCCAGCCCATCGCATAGACATCGACCTCGGCGCGGTTGGCGTCGAGGTGCAGCACGCGGTTGACGCACGCCTCGAGCAGCCCGACGTCGTGGCTGATCACGATGAGGCCGCCCTTGTAGGTGCGGAGGTAGTCGCGCAGCCAGGTCACCGAGTCGGCGTCGAGGTGGTTGGTCGGCTCGTCGAGCATGAGGACCTCGGCGTCGCTGAACAGGATGCGGGCGAGCTCGACGCGCCTGCGCTGACCACCCGAGAGGGTGCCCAGGGGCTGGTCGAGGATCCGGTCCTCGATGTTGAGGCTGGCAGCGATCCGGCGTGCCTCGGACTCCGCGGCATAGCCGCCGCCCGCGTGCAGGGCCGCGTCGGCCCGCTCGTACTTCTTCATCGCCTTGTCGCGCACGGCCGGGTCGTCGCTGCCCATCTCCTGCTCGGCTTCGCGCAGCCGGCGTACGGCGTCGTCGAGGCCGCGCGCGGACAGGACGCGATGGAGCGACAGCATCTCGGGGTCACCGGAGCGGGAGTCCTGCGGCAGGTAGCCGACCTCTCCCGACCGGGTGACGCGTCCGCCGGCCGGCAGCGACTCACCCGCGAGGATCCTGGTGAGGGTGGTCTTGCCGGCGCCGTTGCGGCCCACGAGCCCGACGCGGTCGCCGGGGCCCACGCGGAACGACACGTGCTCCATGAGCAGTCGTGCGCCGGCGCGTACTTCGAGGTCGGTGACGGTGATCATGGCCGTGTGCAAGCCTACGGGCATGCGTTTCAACCCTCGGGCCCGGCTCGACTCCAGCCAGGTGCAGGTCCGTCGCGGCGGTGGCGGGGGTCGTGGCATGCCGATCCCGATCCCGTCCAGCGCGGGCGGACGTGGTGGTCTCGGCGGCATCCTGCTGCTGATCGTGATCTTCGTGGTCGTGCAGGCGGTCGGCGGTGGAGGCGGCGGCGGGACCGGGGGCGGCTCGGTCGACGGCTCGCAGGTCAAGGGCCTCTCCTGCAAGTCCGGCGCAGACGCCAACAACGACGAGCAGTGCGCGCTGGTGGCGAGCATCAACAGCATCCAGGCCTTCTGGGCGGAGGCCCTGCCCGACCAAGGGGACCGCGCCTATCAGGAGAACCAGTCGGTGTTCTTCTCCGGGAGCACCCAGACCGGGTGTGGCGGCGCGACCTCCCAGGTCGGGCCGTTCTACTGCCCGACCGACAAGACCGTCTACCTCGACACCACGTTCTTCAGGGACATGCTGCAGGGGGACCTCGGTGCCCGCGGGGGCGAGTTCGCCGAGGCCTACGTGATGGCCCACGAGTACGGCCACCACATCCAGAACCTCATGGGCACCATGGGCAAGGTCCGCACCCAGAAGGGCCCTGAGAGCGACGCCGTGCGCCTCGAGCTGCAGGCCGACTGCTACGCCGGCATGTGGGCGAAGTACGCCACCGAGGTGGAGGACGAGAACGGCGAGGTCTTCATCCTCGACCTGACCGACGACGACGTCGCGCGCGCGATCGACGCCGCCGAGGCCGTGGGCGACGACCGCATCCAGCAGCGCTCCGGCGGCCGGGTCGACCCCGAGTCGTGGACCCACGGGTCGGCTGACGCGAGGAAGTACTGGTTCACGACCGGCCGGTCCGAGGGCACCCTCGAGGCCTGCGACACCTTCGCGGCGGACGACCTGCACCTCTGAGGACCCGACCGGTCGAGATGCGAGGTTCCACACCACCCGCGGGCGGCGCCGCCGGGCGAGCCGTCGTGGTGCTCTCGCTCGTGCAGTTCGTCGACGTCCTCGGCGTGACGAGCGCGATCGTCGCGATCCCCTCGATGATCCGGGGTGTCGGCGCCTCGGGCTCCCTCGCGGCGCCGCTCGCCACGGCGTACGCCATGCTCTTCGGCGGCCTGCTCATCGTCGGCGCCCGTCTCGCCGACAAGCTGGGTCATCGTCGCGTCCTCGTCTCGGGGCTGGCCGTCTTCGCCGCCGCCGGCGGACTCGGCTGGGCCGCGCAGGCGGGGTGGCAGCTCGTGCTCGCGCGAGCCGTGCAGGGCACCGCCTCGGCGCTCACCGTCCCGGCCGCGCTCAGCCTCCTCCTCGCCACCGCCGGCACGTCGGAGCTGCGCACGCGGGCACTCGGGCTGTGGAGCGCCGCGGGCGCGACGGCAGGAGCCACCGGGCTGTTCCTCGGCGGCTTCCTCACCGACACCCTGGGGTGGCGGTCGGTCTTCTGGGTCAACATCCCGATCGCGGTCCTGCTGGGAGCCGGCGTGCTCGCCTGGGTCCACGCGCGACCGGCCACCGACCGGGCGGCCCGGGTCGACGTGGTCGGCGCCGCGCTGCTGACGGGCACCGTCATGGCCGCCGTGCTCGGGGCGTCGTTCCTCCAGGAGCCGTCGCGCCGGACGCTGGGCGGCTGGACCGTCGCCGCGGCGGTCCTGCTCGGCGTGCTGCTCGTCGCCTGGCTGCAACGGAGCAGGTCGCCGATCCTCCGACTCTCCACCCTGCGCCTGCCGCGCCTGGCCGCCGGCTCCGTGGGGTCGTTCGTGAACACCGCCGCGACCAGCTCCACCGCGGTGCTCCTCACGCTGCACCTGCAGGACACCGATGGCCTGTCGGCGTTCCAGGCAGGGTTGGCGCTGCTCCCCCTCAGCGTCTCTGTCGTGCCGGGCTCGATGCTCGCGGGACAGGTCACGCGGCGTCTCGGCGCCCGCGGTGCCATCGCCGTCGGCCTGTCCCTGCTGGGTGCCGGCAACGGCGTGGTGGCGCTGGCGCTCGGGCACACCCTCGCGACCACGGTCGGCCTGCTCCTCCTCGGACTCGGCCTGGGCATCTCGTCGGTCGCCTGCAACGACCTCGGCACCGACCTGCCCGAGGAGCACGTCTCGACCGCGACCGGCGTCCTCAACACCGCGGCCCAGCTCGGGACCGCTCTGGGGGTGGCGGCCCTGGTGCTGCTCGCCTCGACGGTCGGGACCCCTGCGGGCCGAGGCACCGAGCTGGCCGTCCTGGCCGCCGCCGGCGGCACGCTGGCCGCCGTGGTCGGCATCGGCCGGTGGAG
>CAZKZQ010000123.1:0-1084 GCA_964557235.1 uncultured Nocardioidaceae bacterium | reverse complement strand
GCGGCTCAGGCCTGCCAGGTCCGCTCGGTCCGGGCCACGAGGTCGTCGACGACGTCGGCCACGGACCCGGTCCGCTCGCGCACTTTCCGCTGCGACACGGCGCCCTGGGGCGGGCGGGCGTCGAGCCGCTCCGTCACCCAGGCGAGGTCGCCTGCGGCCTCCAGCGACTCCCCCAGCGTCTCGAGGAGGGCGTCGAGCACCTCGCGCGCGGGTGCCGGTCGACGGGTGAGCGGGTGCACGAGCTCGTCGGTCAGGGCGTAGCGCGAGGCCCGCCAGGTCGCGGCCCGCTTGACCTCGAGCCGCGGCGCCTCCGCGTCCCGCCCCTCCCGCGCCCAGCGCGCGGCCGTGTCGACCAGCGCCCGGGCCACCGCGGCGACGAGGAGGGCGTCCTCGACCTCGGTGCACACGTCGGCCACGCGCAGCTCGACTGTGGGCAGCTCACGCGACAGCCGGGCGTCGAAGTAGACGTTGCCCTCGTCGCGTGCGGCGCCGAGCTCGACGAGGTGGTCCACCAGCTCGTGGTAGCGCCGCGCCGAGCCGAAGGTGTCCGTGGGACCGGACGTGGGCCACCGCGACCAGATCTGGGCCCGCCAGGAGGCGTAGCCCGTGTCGTGGCCCTCGTAGAACGGCGAGTTCGCGCTCAGGGCGAGCAGCACGGGGAGCCACAGCCCGATGCGGTCGATGACCGCGACGCCCTCGTCGTCGTCCGCGACGTCCACGTGCACGTGCATGCCGCAGGTGCCGGCCACCCGCGCCACGTCACCGAAGCGGGCGAGCAGGTCCTCGTAGCGGTCGTCGGGCGTGACCCGTGCCGGAGGACCGAGCAGCGGCTCGGCCCCGCACGCCACCACGGCCAGGTCGTGCTCCGCCGCTGCCGTGCCGGCCTCGCGACGGGTGGTGCGCAGCTGCGCGTCCAGGTCGGTCAGGGAGCGGCAGGGCTCGGTCTTGGTCTCGACCTGGTGCAGGAACAGCTCCTGGTCGAGGTCGCCGGTGACGACCTCGGCCGAGCGCGGCACGGCGACCCGGGTGCGGGGGTCGACGACGAGGAGCTCCTCCTCCAGACCCACCTTGCGGACGTCCATGA
>CAZKZQ010000122.1:0-10891 GCA_964557235.1 uncultured Nocardioidaceae bacterium | reverse complement strand
GCCGCCGAGCACCGCCGCCTGGTGATCGTGGTCAACGACAACGGCCGGTCCTACACCCCGACGGTCGGCGGCCTCGCCGAGGCGCTGACCACGCTGCGCACCAGCCCGCGCTACGAGCCGATGCTCGACGCGGTCAAGCGCCGCCTCAACGGCGTCCCCGGCGTCGGGCCGGCGGTCTACGACGCGCTGCACGCGATGAAGAAGGGCGTCAAGGACGTGCTGGCGCCCCAGGGACTCTTCGAGGACCTCGGCCTGAAGTACGTCGGCCCGATCGACGGCCACGACGTCGCCGCGATGGAGCAGGCGCTCGCGCAGGCCAAGCGGTTCAACGGGCCCGTCATCGTGCACGCGATCACCCAGAAGGGCTCGGGCTACGACGCCGCCGTGCAGCACGAGGCCGACCAGTTCCACTCCCCGGGCCCCTTCGACGTGGAGACCGGCCGTGAGGCCGCGCGGGCGCTGATCTGGACCGACGTGTTCGCCGACGAGATGGTCGCGGTCGGCGCCGACCGCCCCGACGTCGTCGCGATCACCGCGGCGATGCTGCACCCCGTCGGGCTGCACCTGTTCGCCGAGCGCTACCCCGACCGCACCTTCGACGTCGGCATCGCCGAGCAGCACGCCGCGACCTCCGCCGCGGGCCTCGCGATGGGTGGCCTCCACCCGGTCGTCGCGGTCTACGCGACGTTCCTCAACCGCGCCTTCGACCAGGTGCTGATGGACTGCGCGCTGCACCGCTGCGGCGTGACCTTCGTGCTCGACCGGGCCGGCGTGACCGGCGACGACGGTGCCTCCCACAACGGCATGTGGGACATGTCGGTGCTCCAGGCCGTGCCCGGCCTGCGGCTCGCCGCCCCGCGCGACGGCGCCCGGCTGCGCGAGCTGCTGCGCGAGGCGCTCGACGTCGACGACGCCCCGACGGTGGTGCGCTTCCCCAAGGGCCCGCCGCCGGCCGACCTCGAGGCGATCGACCGCGTGGGTGACGTCGACGTGCTGGTCCGCAAGGGCGCTCAGGACGTCCTGCTCGTCGGGGTCGGCGCGATGGCGACGACGTGCGTCGAGGTCGCCGATCGCCTTGCTGCGCAGGGGATCGGCGTCACCGTGGTCGACCCGCGCTGGGTCAAGCCGGTCTCGCCCGACCTGGTGGCGCTCGCCGCCGAGCACCGCCTCGTCGTCTCCGTGGAGGACAACGGCGTCGTCGGCGGCTGCGGCGCGGTCCTGCTGCAGACCCTCAACGCTGCCGGCGTCACCACGCCGGTGCGGCTGCACGGCATCCCGCAGGAGTTCCTCGACCACGCCAAGCGAGCGGTCATCCTCGAGCGCATCGGCCTCAGCGCCCAGGGCCTGGCGCGCAGCGTCGTCGAGGCGATGACCGCGATCGACGAGCTCAGGCACCCCACCCGGCCACGGCTGGAGGCCCAGTGAGCACCCCGCACCTGCACATCGTCGACGAGGTTCCCGAGCTGGTGCACGACGGCGGGGACGGTCCGGTGCTCCTCACCGCGCTCGACGGGTTCCTCGACGCCGGCGGTGCCGCGCAGAGCGCGCTGACCCACCTCACCGACGCGCACCCCGGCCGGGTCGTGGCGACCTTCGACGTCGACGCGTTCTACGACTACCGCGCCCGCCGCCCTCCGATGACGTTCGCCGAGGACCACTACGAGGACTACCAGGCCCCGCGCCTGGTCTGCCGCCTCATGCACGACGCGGCCGGGACGGCGTACCTCCTGCTCCACGGGCCCGAGCCCGACACGCACTGGGAGGCGTTCTGCGCCGCGGTGCGCGCGCTCGTCGAGCACTTCGAGGTGAGCCTCGTGGTGTCGTGGGGCGCGGTGCCGATGGCCGTCCCGCACACGCGGCCGGTCATGGTGACCCAGCACGCCAACCGCACCGACCTGGTCACGCGCGCCTCGATGTGGCGTGGCGCGATCCGCATCCCGTCGAGCGCGCTCGCGCTGCTCGAGCTGCGGCTGGGGGAGTGGGGCCACCCGGCGACCGGCTTCGTCGCGCACGTCCCGCACTACCTCGCCAACCTCGACTACCCCCAGTCCGCGATCCCGCTGCTGGAGTCGGCCTCCGCGGCCACCGGTCTGAGCTGGGACCTCGCGGCGCTGCACGCCCGTGCGGCCGAGCGCGCCGAGGACATCACCCGCCAGGTCGAGGAGTCCTCCGAGATCCGCGACGTGGTCGAGGGCCTCGAGCAGCAGTACGACGCGTTCCACCGTCCCGAGGACGACGAGCGCCTGCCGCTGGCCGAGGAGCGCGAGCTGCCGACCGCCGACCAGCTGGGGGCGCAGTTCGAGCGCTTCCTGGCCGACCTCGACGAGGGTGACCGAGGCGACAAGGGCCGCTAGGGATTCCGGCGCCGCCGGCGTGGGACGATCGGTGGCATGCCCGCCACCGCCGACGAGGTCGCCGAGCTCCTCGACCTGGAGTCCATCGACCTCAACCTGTTCCGCGGCAAGCAGCCCGACACCCGGATGCAGCGCACCTTCGGCGGACAGGTCGCCGCCCAGGCCCTGGTCGCCGCGGCCCGCACCGCCCCCGAGGACATGCAGGTGCACTCGCTGCACTCCTACTTCCTGCGGCCCGGTGACCCCTCCGTCCCGATCGTCTACGACGTGGAGCGGGTCCGCGACGGCCGCTCGTTCGCGACGCGACGGGCCCTGGCCCGCCAGCACGGCCGACCGATCTATGGCCTGACCGCGAGCTTCCAGGTGCACGAGGAGGGCTTCGAGCACCAGGACGCGATGCCCGACGTGCCGGGGCCCGACGACTCCTTCGACGTCACGGAGTGGATGAGCAACGACCCTCAGCGCCGTGACGAGTGGCTGCGCGAGTGGTCGGCGCTCGACCTGCGCCTGGCGCGCCGCGAGCCCGCTCGGGGCCAGGAGGACACCTACACCGGTCCGGTCGACGTGGCCTACTGGATCCGGGTCAAGGGACGCCTGCCCGACGACCAGCTGGTGCACCGGGCGGCCCTGACCTACCTCAGCGACATGACGCTGCTGGGCGCGACGCTGGTCAAGCACAAGGTGCACCCCAGCCACCCGCGGGTGCAGGCCGCGTCGCTGGACCACACGGTGTGGTTCCACCGCGACTTCCGCGCCGACGAGTGGCTGCTCTACACCCAGACCTCGCCGATCGCGACGGGCGGCCGCGGCCTCGCGCTGGGGCACCTGTTCGCCGAGGACGGCCGCATGGTCGCCTCGGTGTCGCAGGAGGGGCTGATCAGGCCGCGTCGCGCGGACTAGCAGAGGTTCCCGGCAAAGCCGGGACGGACACGCCGGTCGCGGGTTACTTTTGTTGCTGTTGAGGACCAGTGTCACCCGTGGGTCTGGTGTGACGACGGTGACTCACCCGCCGTGCAGCCGCCCCGTGAGGAGCCCCCGTCTTGTCCCGTCTGGTCGCGCGCGTCGCCGCGCTCGCCGCAGGTCTCGTCGCGATCCCCGCCACGGCGTACGCCCGGGTGCCGGTCGCCGACTACCAGATGCCGTTCCCGTGCCGTCAGGTGTGGACCGGCGACTCCCGGTCCTACCACTCGCCCAGCGCGCTGGCGATCGACTGGAACCGCGAGAACGACCTGGGCGCGAAGATCGTGGCGCCGGCGCCCGGCGTGGTCAGCCGGGTGGAGAACCTCGGCAGCCGGTCCTACGGTCTCTACGTCATCGTCGACCACGGCAACGGCGAGACCACCCTCTATGCCCACCTCTCCGCCGAGAACGTCACGGTCGGCCAACGGCTCGACACCGGTGAGCTGATCGGGCTGCTCGGCACCAGCGGCGGCTCGACCGGACCTCACCTGCACTTCGAGGAGCGCCGCAACGGCTCGGTCGTGCAGTCCTACTTCGACGGCACCGCCTTCAAGTACCCCACGACGCTGGCGTCGAGGAACTGCCCGGACGTGCCGGTCACCGGTGACTGGAACAACGACGGCAAGGACGACATCGGCACCTTCAGCCGCAAGGGCTACGGCTGGTTCAACCAGCTCGTCGGCGGCCAGGTCACCCAGGTCCAGCGGGGGAGCGGTCCCGACCAGCCCCTGGTCGGCGACTGGGACGGCGACGGCACGACCGACCTCGGCATCCGCAAGGTCGGCGCTCCCGACTACGTCCTGCGGCCCTCCGCCGGCGGACCGGCGATCCGGATCACCGCCGGGCTCACCGGCGACAAGGCGCTGGCGGGCGACTGGAACGGCGACGGGAGGACCGACGTCGGCTTCTGGCGTCGCGCCAGCTCGACCTTCGGCATGCGCCTGCCCGACGGCACGATCCGCAAGGTCCAGCTCGGCTCGGTCTCGCAGCTCCCCGTCGTCGGCGACTGGAACGGCGACGGCGTCAGCGACCTCGGTGTCTTCGACCCGGCGACGGCCACCTGGTCGCTGCGCATGGTCGGCAAGGACGGCACGGTGTGGACCGCCTCCACCAGGCTCGGTGCCGCGGGCGACCTGCCCGTCACCGGCGACTGGAACGGCGACGGCGTCACCGACCTCGGCACCTGGACGCCGACCACGGCCACCTGGACCCGGCGCTACGCCGCCACCACCACCGGCGGCTCGCCGCGCATCGTCACCAAGGTGTTCGGCACCGCGCGTTAGGTCGCCCCACGGCGTGAAGGTCCTGTGAAGGGCCGGGTCGGATCGTGTCGGGCCGGCCACCTCCTGGCTAGCTTGCCTACGTGCTGCGACGACTGGGATGGGGGCTGGCCGTCCTGCTCGTCGCCGTCGGCGCGGCCCTCACCCTCGCCCGGCTCTGGCAGCCCGAGAGCGGGCCGTTCGCGGACACGCAGGTCCGGCTGGCCTCGTTCGTCCCGCTCGCGATCCCGGCGTACGCCGCCGCGCTGGTCGGCGCCGGACTGCTCGCCCTCCGCGCCCGGGCCGCGCTGGTGCTGGTCGCCCTCGCCGCCGCGGGGCTGGGCCTGCACCTGTGGTGGTTCGCGCCGTTCCTGACCGACGAGACCGGACCCGCGCCGGACGGTCCGCGCGTCCGGGTGCTCACGGTCAACGCCTACATCCACGACGGGGCGACCGGCGAGGACCTCGTCCGGCTGGCGAGGTCCGCCGATGCCGACGTCGTGGTCCTGCAGGAGCTCGGCGGGCCGGCGTACGAGGAAGCCGTGGACGCCGGGCTGGCCGAGGACTACCCGCACCGCTCGCCCGCGCCGGACGTCGGTGACAGCGCGACGATGATCTGGTCGCGTCTCCCGCTGCGTCACGTGGAGGACCTGGACGACCGGACGGGCGGCGGCAGCGTGCGGGCCACGGTCGTCACCGCGGACGGCGGGCTCGACCTCCTCGGCGTCCACACCGCCCCACCGATCTGGCCGAGGCCCTGGCGGGCCGACCACCGTGCCCTGCTCGCCGAGGTGCGCGCACGCCGCCCCGACGTGCTGGCCGGCGACCTCAACGCCACCGCTGACCACGTGCAGGTGAGGCGGCTCATGGCCACGGGGCTGCGCGACGCGGGCGACCTCGCCGGCAGCGGCTGGGCGCCGACGTGGCCGAGCAACGGCATCCAGAGGTTCCTCGGGCTGCCGGTGCCGCGCTTCGCCGCGATCGACCACGTCCTGGTCTCGCCGCGGTGGACGGTCCTGTCGGTGCAGCGTCTGCACGTGCCGCGCAGCGACCACACCGCGGTGCTGGCGGAGGTCGTCCCGGTCCGGTGATCAGCCGGACCGGACCTGGCCGTGGACGTCGAGCAGGGCCAGGTCGGCCGCGGCCCGCCCCGCCTGCCAGCCGACGTGGTTGGAGATCGACGTCGATCTCTGCACCACGCCCGGGAACAGCTGCGCGACCGACTCCTGGACACGTGCCTGGTGGGCGGCGAGCACAGGAAGGAGCCGCGGATCGTCCGTGGCGGCCACCTGTACGACGGCCTCGGCCGCCTCGCGCAACCGTTCGCCGATGCGACCGGCGTAGGCGACGAGGAACGACTGCCGGAACGAACGAGTGCGGGAGGCTCCGTGCAGGTCGACCATCCGGCCGTGACGCAGCATGGCCCGGTCGGCCTGCACCAGCAGCGAGGTGACGAGCAGCTCGACCGTGCGCACGTCGGCCTCCTCGCCGACCAGGGTGCACAGGCCGATCGCCTCGCTGAGGATGCTGCGACAACCGTTCGCGTCGGCCACGGCTGCGACCAGGTGGGCCTTGGCCAGCACGTAGGGCGAGTCCAGCCACAGCCGCGCGACGACCGCCGAGTCGACGTCCTGGCCGCCGGAGGCCCCGTCCAGCAACCGCTCGAGGGCGTGCTTGGTGATGAGGTCCTGCGCCTTCGCCATGAGGGCCTCGGCCTCCTCGTCGTAGGTCGTCGACTCGGCCTTGGCCAGCAGGGCTCGGACGGTGGCGAGTCGGCGCGACTGCTCCTGCGTCGCCGCCGTCGACGGGCGAGCAGCAGCACGCAGCGGCGAGGCGGAGACCGGCAGGCGCTGCAGCAGGCTCAGCGTGCGGAACGCCCGGGCCACCGTGTGGACGTCGCCGAGCGCGGGTCGGCGGAGCACCGCGGCGCAGCCCGGATCGAGCCGGGCTGCGAGCAGGTCGACCACCTCGTCGGTGCTCCAGCCTCCTGCCAGCACAGCGTCGAGCAGTGCGCGCAGGGCGGACAGCAGAGGGCGGGTGGCCAGCTCGAGGGGGACCGGGGTGATCCGGGCCTCGAGGTTCGCCGCTGCCTGGAGGGCGTCGTCCTCGGGGAGGGGGACCGCGCGCACCTTGCTCAGCCGGCGCCAGGTGGCGGAGAGCTGCTGCTCGGCGAAGGCAAGCGCATCCGGAGGGAGCTCGCGGAGGTCCCCGACAGCGTCGGCTCGACCGGGGCCGCGGGACCGGTCCCCGTGCGGAGGCGTGGGTCCCGTGCGTCGCCGCGCCCGCTCCCGCTCCCGCTGCTTTGCTGCCCGACGCTGCTTGTTGTTGACGCCCACAGAAGTCTCCTCGCCGGGCGGGCCCCTCGCCCGCCGCACGCGCTCTTCCTAAGCCGGGGCGCCGACAGTCCGGACGGACGCGCCAGGGCGCTGTGGAGATCAGTCCCAGTAGTGGCGCGGCACGACCGACTTCGCCAGGCGCACGGCGTAGAAGCCGCTGTTGGTGTCGGAGTACCAGACCATCCGGCGCTTCAGGTCCCACGCCGGCGCGGAGAAGGCGCCCGCGCCGCCGGAGGCGGGCTTGTTGAAGTAGGCGACCTCGCGCGGGTGCAACGGGTCGCGGACGTCGAAGACCCGCAGGCCGCTGAGGATCATGCTGCAGGCGACGATGCCGGGGTTCACGACCCGGGGCGCCGAGCAGTAGTGCGCGGCATAGCCACCGACCAGCGACGAGGCACCCGGGTCCTTGCCCTGCGCACCGAGGCGCGCCTTGGGCTGGTGCACCGCGAGCCGCAGGTTGGAGACCACGAACGGGCGTCGGGCGTTGTCGACGTTGATCAGGCGGGCCGCGCCGACCGGGGCGTCGGGCTGGTAGCCGAGGCCCGTGACCAGGTTGGGCCGCGCGCCGTAGTTGGCGAACTCGTCGACCTCGAGCAGGTAGCGGTGTCCGCCGATGGTGATCGGGTCGGCCGACTGCGGGATCGATCCGGAGTTCCAGGCCAGGCCGGTGATCGGCCTGAACGCCGGGGACGGGTCGCGGTCCTGGATCGAGCTGACGTCGAGGACCTGCAGGCCGCCGTTGGCGTACGTCGACTCGGGGCCGCTCGGGTTGCCGAGGTTGGCGGCGTAGAGCGTGCGGCCGTCGGCGCTGAGCCGCATGCCGTGGAAGTTGACGCCGCCGAGGACCGCGAGCGGGCGGGGGAGGGTCGGGTCGCTCACGTCGACGGCGGTGACCACCTGGCCGAAGGTCGACGAGGTGTAGAAGGTGCGGCCGTCGGGGGCGAACCCGCTCTCGTGGCCCAGCCCGCCGAGGGGGAGCGAGGACAGCAGCTTCGGCGCGCGGCAGTCCGCGCGGACGTCGTACAGGTCGAGCTGGCCGGGAGCGGTCTCGAGGTTGCCGGCGACCGCGGCGAGGATGCCGCGACGCTGGTTGAGGAACAGCGACTCGTGCGGGGTCTCCATCGCCGGCGTGGTCAGGTTGGCCGTCTGCCGCGGCCTGGCCGGGTCCGCCATGTCGAGGACGACGACGCCCGTGCCCTCCTTCCGGGTCAGCAGGTCGGCGGAGAAGATCGAGCCGGAGTCGTAGTAGCCGCAGACGTGGCCTGCCCGGTCGACGTAGCGGAAGACCTTGAAGCCGCCCGCGCCCCCGTGGTGGGAGACCTGGGTGGCGTTGCAGGTGTAGCCCCGGGCCGCGCGCCCGCTGGCGTAGTCGGCGGCCGGCACCCGCCCCTGCGTGCTGGTCTCCGGGCGGGAGGCGTCGTTGCACCGGGCCTGCGGGGTGGCGCGCAGCGTGGGCTCGGAGACGGCCGTGGACGTGCCGTCGGGCAGCACGAGCGCGACGGTGCCGGCGGCCAGGCCTGCGGTGAGGGCGAGGCGCAGCACGGCACGGGAGGACTTCATGCCCGGTCAACGATCCGAGCGAGCGTCAGGTTATTGCCGTTCGGATCATCCCGAAACGGACATAGCGGTCCAGGTGGTCTCGACCACGTCCCCGTCTATTGCTAAATCGGCTGCATCGTCCGGACGAGGCCCTTCGTCCCGAGAAGGATGGCCCGCGGGTGCAGGGAAGAGCTGGGGGGCTCTGGGAGATGCCGTGGGAGGCAATGTCACATGTCTGGGATCAAGAAGCTCGTCAGTCGCGTCGCGCTGGTCTGCGCGAGCGCGCTCGTCGTACCGGCCCTGGCGGCCCCCGCCGCGATGGCCGACGACCCGTTGTACATCCCCTGGAGCACCTCGCTCCCGGGCTGGTCGGACACCTACACGCCGGCCAGCGCCGACGAGTGCGCCTCGGGCAAGGCGTCGTGCCTGACCAAGACGCTCAAGGAGCTCGGCAAGATCCACGACCTCAACGGTCAGTCCTGCTCGCACAACGCGATCTTCTCGCTGGCCTACCTGCGGATGACGCAGTACTACGGCTACACGCGCGACATCCCGGGCTACTACCAGGACGTCCCGTTCGCGAACTTCCAGGACGCCGTGTTCGCGAAGTACTACACCGACGCCTTCTGGAACTGGAAGAACAACAACCGCGCGGCCGTCCCGCAGGCCTGGCTCTACGCCTTCGACGCCGCGAAGAACAAGAAGACCACGGGCAACGGCGACCTGCTGCTCGGGATGAGCGCGCACATCAACCGCGACCTGCCCTACGTCATCGCGTCGGTCGGCACGGTCGGCCCGGACGGCCAGACCCGCAAGCTGGACTACGACAAGGTCGAGACCTGGCTCTACTCCGCGACCGAGCCGATGCTCGCCGAGGCCGCGCAGCGCTACGACTCGACGCTCGACGACGCCAACGACCCCTTCGGCATCACCTACGCCGCGCTGTTCCAGATGGTGTCGGCCTGGCGCGAGAACGCCTGGCGCAACGCCGAGGCCCTGCTCGCCGCGCCGAACGCCGCTGCTCGCCAGCTGGTCGTCGACCGGATCGAGTCCGACGCCAACGCCATCGCGCAGGGCCTGCTGCTCACGCAGTCCTACGGCCTGCTCAACACCACGACCGCCCGCGACACGTACTGCGCGGCCCACAAGGGCGACGCCGCCCCCGTGGCCTACGAGTACGGCGCGGTCACGCCCTGGGGCTACTGAGCCCTCGTCCGGGTGCGGACGCGCCAGAACGCGTCAGCACCCGGACGAGCCGACTCAGTGGGCGCGGCCGTGCAGGTGCGGGGCGCCGTTCTTCGGGTTCACGAGGCTGAACGCCGTGCCGGCGTCGGTGGTCTCCGCGCGGAACTGCACGGTCCCGGGGAGGAACACCGGCGTCTTGAACGCCACCTCGACGCTGACCGAGTCCGGCAGGCGGTTCTCGATCGCGGCGATGCTGCGGGCCTTGGTCCACATGCCGTGCGCGATCTGCCGCTTGAAGCCCAGCGCCTTGGCGCTCCACGGGTAGAGGTGGATCGGGTTGCGGTCACCGGACACCGCGCCGTAGCGCCGGCCGAGGTCGGCCGGCAGCTTCCAGTCCACCCCGCCCGACTCGACCGCGGGCAGCTCCAGGCCGGCGGGGGCCTTGTCGTCGCCCTTGCCGCGGCGGAGGTACGTCGAGACCTCGTCCCACACGAGCTCCTCGCCCACGCGGACCTCGGTGATCATGTCGAAGACCTTGCCCTTGGCGTGCGGCCGCAGGTTGGTCGGGCGCACGCTCACGTCGTACGCCTCCGACGCCGTCGAGGGACGGTGCTGGGTGATGGTGTTCTCCAGGTGCACCGTGCCCATCGCGGGGAACGGGAAGGCGCTGTCGGTGAGCAGCGCCATGTGCAGCGGGAACGCCAGCATGTGGAGGTAGGGCAGCGGCAGCGTGTCCTTGCGCGCGAACCCGCACACCGAGGCGTACGCCGCGACGTGGGCCGGGTCGACCGCGACGCCGGGGCGCTGGAGCTCGAGGTCGGGCAGGTCCTTGCTGGTCTTGCGGACGCCCGGCAGGGCGGAGACCCCCGGCAGGACCGGGAGCACCGCCTTGGCCATGAGCGGCAGGCCGCTCGGCGGGTTGTCGAGGGTGCGGGTCTCGGTCATGCGCCCCTCACGCACCGAGCATCATCTGGCCGCAGACGCGGACCACGTTGCCGTTGACCGCGCTGGAGGCGGGGGAGGCGTAGTAGGCGATCGCCTCGGCGACGTCGACGGGCTGGCCGCCCTGCTGCATCGCGTTGAGACGACGGCCGACCTCGCGGGTCATGAACGGCACCGCGGCGGTCATCTTGGTCTCGATGAAGCCCGGGGCGACGGCGTTGACGGTGATGCCGTCCTTGAGCGTCGGGGCGAGCGCCTCGACGAAGCCGATCACGCCGGCCTTGGAGGCGGCGTAGTTGGTCTGGCCGACGTTGCC
>CAZKZQ010000121.1:7674-10936 GCA_964557235.1 uncultured Nocardioidaceae bacterium | reverse complement strand
GCGACGTTGCCGCCGATCGAGCAGATCTCGTAGGACGACGGGTCGGGCGGGTACCACAGCCCGTGCTCGGCCGCGGCCGCCTTGACCTGGGCGTTCATCGCCCCGGGCTCGGTCACCACCGTCCGCGTGACCGGGTCGACCTCGATGCGGGTCATCCGCTCGGTCGACACCACGAGGCAGCCGTCCTGCGCGGTCGAGCCGCCGGAGAGCCCGCTGCCCGCTCCCCGGGGCACGACGGCCAGGCCGTGCGCGGCCGCGAAGCGCACCGCCGCCTGCACGTCCTCGGTGGTGCCGGCACGTACGACGGCCAATGGGGTCCCGGCGTCGGGGTCGTTGGCCCGGTCGAAGCGGTAGTTGGCCATCCGGTCGGCGTCGACGATCACGACGTCACCGCCGAGCTCGTCGACGAGCTGCTGCAGCGGCACCGAGGTCTGTGTGTCCTGGCTCATCTGCGCGAGCGTAGCCCGCTGCTCCGTCCAGGGAAGGCGGTCGAGGGCTGTCCGATCAGCCGGCGCGCGACACCGCCGTCCCGGCGACCCACCCGTCGAGGATCCGCAGGTAGGCCTCGGGGTCCTCGAGCATGAGCGCGTGCCGCCGGTCGTCGAGCAGGTGACCCGTCCAGTCGGGCCGGGCCTTGAGCACCCGGCGCAGCACCTTGGCGGGCACCAGGGCGTCCTGCGTCCCGCCGAGCACGAGCGTCGGCGCGGTCACGGCCCCGATCGCCCGCCAGGTGCGGCGAGGGTCGGTCCACAGGCGCGCGATCGACCGGGTGGCCGTCGCCATCGCGCGGCGTCGGTCGGCTGCGTCGAGTCCCGCCGCGTAGTCCTGGGCCATCAGGCGCATCAGTCGCGGGTCGACGTCGTCGGGCTCGCTGAAGATCAGGCGCAGCATCGCGCGGTTGCGCCGCTCGTCGAGCTCGGGACCGGCCAGGTTGACCGCGCCCAGGACGAGGGCGTGCACGGACGAGGTGGCGATCGGGAGCATCCCGTCGAGGGTCGCCCGCGCCGGCACGAGGAGCCCGAGCGGGGAGCGCGGCGGGAAGCCGGGGGAGACGAGGACGAGGCGCGAGACCAGGTCGGGGTGGTCCGCGGCGACCAGCGTGCCGATCAGCCCACCCATCGAGTTGCCGTGCAGCGTCAGGTGCTCCCACCCGAGAGTCGCGGCCAGCTCGACCACCAGGTCGGCGTACCCCTCGACCGTGAGCGGGTGGTCACCGATCGGCGTCCGTCCGAACCCCGGGAGGTCGACTGCCACGACCGGGCCGTGGGCCGAGAGTCCCTCGATGATCGGCACCCATCCGACGGACGAGCCGCCGAGCCCGTGGACCAGCAGCTGGGGCTCACCGTCACCGGGGTGACGGCTGTCCGCTCGCAGGACCCGCAGCCGCCGCCCGCCGACCTCGAGGACGGTGTCGGTGACGTGCGGCCAGTGCTTCAGCGAGGTGCTCACGCTCCCAAGCCTGCCCGCGGCCGGCCACGTCGATGCCGGTGTCTCGGCTCACACCCGCTGCTCTGCTCCTCACCCGAGTGGCCGGACGCGGGGGTGACGTAACACCGGTGCGCGCCGCCTCGTTGACGGCTCATGACCACCCTCGACCGTCGTCAGCTGCTCGTGCGCGGAGCCGCGGGCGCGGCCGCCACCGGCACCGCAGCGCTCCTCGGCAGTGCCCTCGCCTGGGACACCGCGTACGCCGCCCGCTCGCCCTTCGTGCACGGCGTCGCGTCCGGCGACCCGCTGCCCGACGGCGTCGTGCTCTGGACCCGCGTGACGCCGACCCGGCTCGCGACCCCCGGGTCCGGACGCGGACCCGACGTCACCGTCACCTGGGAGGTCGCGCGGGACCGCGACTTCCGCCGGGTCGTCGCCCGGGGCCGCCGCGTCGCCTCCGCCACCCACGACCACACCGTCCACGTCGACGTCCGCGGCCTCCGCGCCGGGACGACGTACTGGTACCGCTTCCGCGCTCTCGACACCACCTCGCCCGTCGGCCGCACCCGCACCGCCCCTGCGGCCGACGCCGACGTGCCCGTGCGGCTGGGAGTGGTGTCCTGCGCCAACTACGACTGGGGCCACTTCTCGGCCTACCGCCACCTGGCGGGCCAGGACGTCGACGCCGTGCTGCACCTCGGCGACTACATCTACGAGTACGGCCCCGACGGCCCGCTCGGTCCCGGCCTGCCGGCACCGGCCGCGCCCCGGCACGCCGACCCGCCGCGGGAGTGCACGACGCTCGCCGACTACCGGATCCGGCACGGGTGCTACCGCCTCGACGCCGACCTCCAGGCGCTGCACGCCCGGCACCCCGTGATCGCGGTGTGGGACGACCACGAGATCGCCAACGACACCTGGCGCGACGGGGCGGAGAACCACGACGCGGGCGAGGGCGACTGGGTCGCGCGCGCCCGCGGCGGCCGTCGCGCCTGGCTCGAGTGGCTGCCCGTGCGGCGGCTCGCCAGCGACGAGCCCTACCGCATCCACCGCCGGGTCCGGCTCGGCCGCCACGTCGACCTGTGGATGCTCGACGAGCGCCGCTTCCGCGACGAGCAGCCCTCCAGCGTCGCCTTCAGCGCCGGCTCGGCCGACCCCGAGCGCAACGACCCGGACCGCACGATGCTCGGCACCGCGCAGTACGACTGGCTCACGCGCGGCCTCCGCTCGAGCGGCGCCTCGTGGAAGCTGGTCGGCAACCAGGTGCCGTTCTTCCCGACCGTGCTGGGCCCCGGCTATCCCGCGGCGATGTCGGAGCTGCTCGAGCCGATCTCGCCGGCGCTGGCCCACGAGCCGGTGGCCTACTACGTCGACGACTGGAACGGCTATCCCGCCGAACGGCGGCGCCTCGTGACCGAGCTGGCGAAGGTCGAGGACGTCGTCGTGCTCACCGGCGACGTGCACATGAGCTATGCCTGCGAGATCCCGCGCGACCCCGGCACCTATGCGCTGACCGGGGAGTCCGTCGCGGTCGAGCTGATCGCGCCGGGCATCAGCTCGCCGTCGATCGGCACCATCGCCGCGCAGTTCGTGCCCGGAGCGGACACCGTCTTCGACACGATCACCGGCTCCAACGAGAAGGCGTTCAACCCGTGGGTGAAGTACCGCGAGAGCTCGCACTGCGGCTACCTCGTGGTCGACGTGGACGCGTCACGGGTCCGCGCGGACTGGTGGCTGGTCGACGACGCCCAAGCCGCGCGCAGCGCCGTACGCCGGGCGCGGACGATGCAGGTCCGGCGCGGGACGCGGCGGGTCTCCTGACCCTGTTGCGCAT
>CAZKZQ010000121.1:5171-7574 GCA_964557235.1 uncultured Nocardioidaceae bacterium | reverse complement strand
CGAGCAGGTCGAGTCTGGAGGCTCGAGCATCTCGGTCGGGGGGTGGTCCCAGTGGCCCGTCGTACAGCGTTCGACCTCGCCTACGAGCAGGGCGTGAACCGTCCGCTCGCCCGGGCCTCGCACAAGCCTCGGCGGCGCGACCAGCCGCTCGGTGCCCCACCTCCGCGGCGCCCCGCGGCGGCGCCCTCGCCGGGGGAGGAGCCCATCGCCCTCGGTGGCTCGGTCCTCAAGGCTGACGGGTCGATCGCGCACGGCTGGGTCGTCGTGCAGGGCGGGCGCATCGCCGCGGTGCGCTCGACCAAGCCCCGGGACGTGGAGCGCACGATCGCCACCGGGGGCGTGATCCTGCCCGGCCTGATCGACCTGCACGGCCACCCGGAGTACAACGTCTTCGCCGAGTGGGAGCCGCCCAAGCTCTACCTCAACCGCGGCGCCTGGCGCACCAGCCCGGAGTACGACCAGCTGGTCAAGAAGCCCTGGCACACGCTGACCTCGGGCGGCAAGGCCGTGTCGGTCAAGACCGCGATGACGAGGTACGCCGAGGTGCGCGCGGCCGTCGGCGGCGTGACGGCGATCCAGGGGGCGTCGCAGGACTACCCCAAGAAGGCCGAGGCGCTGGTGCGCAACGTCGACCTGCTCGTGTTCGGCAAGCAGGTCGGGCGCAGCACCGTCGACTTCGACCGGCTGCAGGACTCCGACATCGAGAGCATCCGCAAGGGCATCTTCGACACGCAGACCGTGAAGGCGCACTACGTGCACCTCGCCGAGGGGCAGAAGAAGAACGAGACCTCGGTCAACGAGTTCGTGAAGTTCACCGCGTCGCCGCTGTTCAGCCACGCGACCGTGATGATCCACGGCACCGCGCTGCGGCGGGAGCACTTCGCCCAGCTCGCCGCGGTCGGCGGCAAGCTCGTGTGGTCGCCGCAGTCCAACCTCAGGTTGTACGACGAGACCACCGACGTCGGCGCCGCGCTGGCCGAGGGGGTGCCGATCGCCCTCGGCGCCGACTGGATGCCGTCCGGGAGCCCGAGCCTGCTGCACGAGCTCAAGATCGCCTGGCAGGTGATCCGGCAGACCAGCGTGCCGCTGACCCCGGCCGACCTGGTGCGCATGGTGACGAGCGGGGCGGCCGAGATCGCCGGGCTCGGCGACCAGATCGGCACGCTCGCACCAGGCATGGCGGCCGACCTGACGATCCTGCAGAAGCAGCGCGACGACCCCTACGAGAGCGTCGTCTCGGCGTACCCGTCGTGGGTGGAGCTGGTGATGATCGGCGGCGACCTCGTCTATGGCCGGCCCGACTGGGTCGCGTCGCTCAGCACGCCCGCCGACTACGAGCACGTCACCGCGTGGGGGCGGCCGATGCTGCTCGACACGAGGTTCGGCTCGCCGGAGGACGCCGGGGTCGACGGGCCCCCGCGGCGGCTGGCCGAGATCCGCAGGAAGCTGATCGGCCGCTATCCCGCGGTGGGGCCGATCTTCGCCTGACCCCGACCCATCCCGACCGACCCTGACCGACCCTGCAGAGGGAGGAACCATGACCGACGTCGACCCCGGGGGAGCCCCCAGCGCGACCTTCGACAAGGGCCCGCCGGCGGCGATCGCTCGCCACCTCGCCGCGCTCCCCCCGATCCCCGAGGAGCACCGGGAGCTGTTCTGGTGGTCGTGGGGGCCGGTGTTCTATCGCGGCCGCCTCAACGGCACGGCCAAGGTGATGGCGATCGCCTCCGACCCCGGCCCGACCGAGCGGCTCGTCGGCCGCACGCTCGTCGGCGACGCCGGCCAGCGGGTGCAGGGCTTCCTCACCAAGCTCGGCCTGACGTCGAGCTATGTCCTGGTCAACGCGTTCCCGCACGCCGTGCACCCGAGCAAGTCGAGCCGGGCCCGCAAGGTCGTGCTGCCCGACCCCGACCAGACCGAGTGGCGCAACCGCTTCTACGACCTCGTCACCGACTCGACCATCGAGGCGGTCATCGCGTTCGGCGGCAACGCGCAGGCGGCCCTCGACCTGTGGGAGGGCGCGCCCGACGTGCCGACCTTCGAGATCCCGCACCCCTCGGCGCACGACGCCGCCGCGCTGGCCGCGAAGTGGGCGGCCGCGCTGCCCGACATCCGCGCCGCGGTCACGCCCGACCCGGGCGGCAGCCAGAGCGGTCCGGGCTACGGCGCCAAGATCGTCGAGGAGGACTACTCCCCGATCCCGGCCGCCGACCTGCCGTTCGGCGTGCCCGTCTGGATCGGCGACGACAAGTGGGGTCGCACGGCCAGGCCCAAGCACAACAACACGATCGAGCGCACGAGCGGGGACCTGGACTACTCGATGACCTGGGTGGCGCCGCGGGTCTAGGACTGGGTCGGCGTCCCGAGGGAGCGGAGGAACTCCTCGACGACCTGCTGCTGCTG
>CAZKZQ010000121.1:0-5071 GCA_964557235.1 uncultured Nocardioidaceae bacterium | reverse complement strand
GAGGTCCCTGGTGCTGCGGGGACGTCTGCCCTATACCTGGACTCATGGGTGAGGCGCGCCGCAGCACCTTCATCGTCGCGAACGACCAGTACGCCGACCGCAGGCTGAGCCAGCTGCGGGCACCGGCCGCGGACGCCCGCGAGCTGGCGGCCGTCCTCGGGGACCCCGACATCGGCGGGTTCGAGGTCGACCTGTCGGTCAACGAGCCCGAGCACGTCGTACGCCGACGGCTCTCGGCGTTCTTCGACGACCGCGGCGTCGACGACTTCCTGCTGCTGCACCTGTCGTGCCACGGCGTGAAGGACGAGGACGGGCGGCTCTACTTCGCCACCCCCGACACCGAGCTCGACCACCTCGAGGCGACCTCGATCCCCTCGGAGTTCGTCAACCGGCTGATGACGCGCACCCGCTCGCGCCGGGTCGTGCTGCTGCTCGACTGCTGCTACAGCGGTGCCTTCGCGCGGGGCCTGATGAGCAGGGCGGGGGACAGGGTCGACCTCAAGGAGCGCTTCGACGGGCGCGGGCGCATCGTGCTCACCGCCTCCAGCGCGATGGAGTACTCCTTCGAGGGCGGCGAGCTGAGCGGCAGCGGCAGCCCGTCGGTCTTCACCTCCGCGCTCGTCAGGGGCCTGGCGACGGGCGAGGCCGACCGCAACCGCGACGGCTTCATCTCCGTCGACGAGCTCTACGACTTCGCCTACGACGAGGTGCGTGCGGCGACCCCCTCGCAGACGCCGGGCAAGTGGGTCTTCGACGTGCAGGGCGACTTCGTCGTCGCCCGCAGCCGGCTCGAGCCGGAGCCGGAGCCCGAGCCCGAGCCGCCACCGGAGGCCCAGCCGGAGCCCGAGCCTGAGCCGGCCGTGGCGCAGGCACCCCCGGTCGAACGGCTCGTCCCGCTCGCGCCGTCGCCCGCCCCGTCGGTCGTCGAGCCCCCCGGTCCTGCGTGGGTGACCCGGGCGAGCCGGCTCGCCTCGGCCGTGCTGCTCGCGGTGGTCCCGGTGATGGTGCTGGCCTTCGGGGCCGACGACCCGGACGACGGCTGGAACCTGTGGGCCGTCCTGTCGCCGGTCGAGGTGCTCCTCGTCGTCGCCGGCGTCTGGTGGTTCGCGAGCGCGCTCGGCGCAGGGCTGGTCGCGACCTCCCGGGTGGCGGGGCTGCTGCTCTCCTGGGGCGCCCTGTGCTGGGTCGGCGCGGCCGGCCTGGTGAAGTTCTCGGCTCAGCGGGTCGACGCGGTCGCCGTCGTCCTGAGCGTCCTCGTCCTGGCCGGTGCCACGGTCGTGCTCGCCGCCGGTGTCGCCTGCCTGAGATCCGCCACCGGCACGGCCCGGGCGGCCCGGGTCGACGCGTCCTCGATGGTCCTCGGGCTCGGTGGTGCCGGGCTCGCCGCGCTGGCGCTGTTCCAGCCGTACGACGGCTTCAGCTCGCTCATCACCGAGCTCGGCGAGGGCGACAGTGCGGAGTTCGCTTTCGTCCCGGCGATCGCCGTCGCCCTCGCCCTGGTCGGGATGGCCGCCCTCAGCTCGTGGCCGTCGTTCGGCGAGGGGGTGCTCGTCGCTGCGGGCGCCCAGCTCACGCTGCACTACGTCGGTGTGCTGGTCGCCGCCCACTTCGCCGTCGGAGAGGTGGGCGAGACCCGCGCCGCCGGCTTCATCGGGCTGGTCGCCGGTCTTCTGGTCGCGGGCGCCGGGCTCTACTCACGCGGGGCGGCCCGCACGCCCGTCTGACAGCAGGTCTCGGTCTCAGCCCAGCCGCACCGGCAGGTCGGTGAGGCCGCGGAGGACCAGGCCGTCCCCGTGGTTCCAGTGCAGCTCGGCGGGGTCGACGGCCAGCTCGAGCCGGGGGAACCGCCGCAGCAGCGCCTCGAAGGCGATGACCGCCTCGAGCCGGGCGAGCCGGGCGCCGAGGCAGTGGTGGACGCCGTGGCCGAACGCCAGGTGGTCGGTGTCCTCCCGGGCGACGTCGAGCCGGTCGGGGTCCTCGTGCCGTGACGGGTCACGTCCGGCGGCGGCGAGGTTGACGATCACCTGCACACCCGCGGGGATCGTCGTGCCGGCGACGACGAGGTCCTGCGTGGCGTAGCGGAAGGTCGAGTGCGGCACCGGGGCGTCGTACCTCAGGAACTCCTCGACCGCGCGCGGCACGAGGGTGAGGTCGCCGGCGAGCCGGTCGCGCTGGACGGTGTCGCGCAGCAGCGCCGCGACGCCGTTGCCGATCAGCGACGTCGTCGTGTGGTGCCCCGCGACGATCAGCTGGAACAGCGAGGACAGCAGCTCCTTGCGCGTGATGGACCCGGCGTTGGCCGCGCGGGCGAGGTCGCCGACGAGGTCCTCGGTCGGCTCGGCCAGGCGCAGGTCGACCAGCTCGTTGAGGTAGGCGACGATCCCGTCCGACGCGGCGACGGCGGCGGGCGGCGGCACGTCCCCGGCGTACGGCGCCATGAGGGTCGCGAACCACCCGACGAGCCGAGCCTGGCCCGCCTCGTCGATGCCGAGCAGCTCGCCGATCACCGAGAACGGCAGCGGCAGGGCGAACCCCTCGACCAGGTCGACCGGGCCCTCCTGGGCGGCGAGGTCGTCGAGCAGCGACTCGACCGTGTCGCGGATGCGCCCCTCCAGCGCGGCGAGACGGGTGCGCGTGAAGCCGGGGTTGGCCAGGCGGCGCAGGCGCGTGTGGTCGGGCGGGTCGACGCTGAGCATGTGGCGGGCGAAGTCGCGTCCGGGCAGGCCCTCCGCGACGACCGCCCCCTCCGCGTCGAGGGCGGCCTCCATGTCCTTGGACAGGTGCGGGTGGTTGAGCGCCTCGCGGGCCGCGTCGTAGCCCAGCACGAGGAAGGCGCGGTGGCCGTCGTTGAGCGTCACCTCGTGCACGGGCCCGAGGGCGAGGGCCTCGGCGAACACCGGGAACGGGTCGTCGAGGTCGAAGGAGCCCCAGGCGTCGAGCGAGGCCGGACGGGTCGCGTGCGTGGTCATGCCACCTCCCGGAAGCCGGAGCAGAGCAGGTCGATGCGGAAGATCGAGCCGTCCTCACCGACGGAGGCCACCCAGGTCTGGGTGAGCACGCGCGGTTCGGTCGACGGGTCGAAGCCGAGCCGGTAGTGCACCAGCAGCCTGTCACCGACGAGCTCGCCCCGCGACTCCTCCAGGACCACCTGGCCGTGGTCGCCGAACCACTCGTCGAACTTCTTCAGCACGGGCTCGCGGCCGTGCTCCTCGATCGGGCCGCCGGGCAGCAGCGCCCGCAGGCGCACGTCGTCGGTGAGGTGGGTGCCGAGCGAGGTCAGGTCGCGGTCCGCGACGAGGCGGGAGAGGACGTCGGCGTCGGGCTCGGTCGTGACGGTCATGTCAGGCGCTCCTGGCGGTCGCGGCGAGGGTCCGGGTGAGGTGGTCGGCGAGGTCCGCCGCGTCGGCGGCCGCCCCGTCGATGAAGGTCGACCGTCGACGCCGCAGCACGGGCAGGCCCATGACGTAGAGGCCGGGCCAGGCGGTGACGCCGCCGTCGTGCACGAGCCGGCCGCTGCCGTTGACGATGCCGGGCACGTCCAGCGTGGAGTGGTCGGGCCTGACGCCGGTCGCCCACACGACGCTCTGGATCCGTCCCGAGCGCAGGCTGAGCTCCAGCGGGGCAGCCGGCACGCGCGTGGGCTCGACCTCCTCGCCGGTGCCGCCAACGTGCTCGTCGATCCGGCGCAGCAGCCGCTTGAGCTTGAGGTCGGCCAGCGTGCAGACGTTGGGCAGCGAGCCCGACAGCAGGGCGGTCCCGTCGCGAACGCCGGCGAGGCGGCCGGTGAGCCGGACCCCCAGGTCCTGCAGGTGGTTGAGGTCGATCGACCTCGTCCCGCCGACGAGCTGCATCGAGGGGAGGCTGCGGGCGCGCAGGAGGTCGTCGAGCTCGTCGTACCGCTCGTCGAGGATGCCGAGGGCGTCCATCCACCAGAGGATGTCGCGGTCGCGGTAGCGCCGCGGAAGCCGCACGTGCTCGCCCGTCGCGAGCGTCACCGGCCGCCCGGACCGGTGCACCTCCTCGGCGATCTGCACGCCGCTGGCGGACGGGCCCACGACGAGCACGCCGCCCTCGGGCAGCGAGTCGGGGTTGCGGTACGCCGCCGCGTGGACCCGGTGCAGGCCGGCGGGCAGAGCCTCGGCGAGGGCGGGCACGGACGGTCGCGTCAGCCCTGTCGCGAGCACGACCGTCCGTGCCCTCCACGTGCCCTCGCCGGTGACGACCTCGAAGCCGTCACCGGCGGGGCGGACCACCGTCACGTCGGTCCCGGTGCGCAGCGGCACGTCACGGGCGTACGCCGTCAGCAGGTCGGCGACCTGCGGAGCGGTCATGAAGCCGTCCGGGTCGTCGCCGCCGTAGGTGTAGCCCGGCAGCCGCGTCATCCAGTTGGGCGTGAGCAGTCGCAACGAGTCCCAGCGCTGCGTGCGCCAGGAGCTCGCGACCTCGCTCCGCTCGAGGACCACGTGGTCGACGGCGCGCTCGAGCAGGCACCGGCTCATCGCCAGTCCGCTGTGCCCGCCGCCGACCACGACGGTGGTGATGGAGCGCATCAGGCCTCGGTCGCCCCGGTGTGGACCTCGACCGTGACGGCCGTGGGGTTGGTCAGCAGGTCGAAGACCGCCGACCGCTTCTGCGACTGCGCGACGAGGGCCTGGACGTCCTCGTGGCTGGCGTCGGCGTCGATCTCGTAGGAGACGCGCACCGCGGTGAAGCGGTTGGGCACGTCGGGGTCGGCGCCGAGGATGCCGCGGATGTCGTGGTCGGCCTCGACGGTCGCCTTGACCGCACGGAGCTGGATGCCGCGCTGCTGGGCGACCGACGCGATGCCGCCGGTGAGGCAGCCGCCGAGCGCGACGAGGACGAACTCGACGGGCGTCGCACCGTTGTCCTCGGCAGCGAACTGCAGGGGGTGGTCGGCGTCGAAGGTGAACTTGCGCGTGTGGTGCTGCTCGTCGGACAGGCCGTAGAAGCCCTCGACCTCGCCGCGGCTGTGGGTGCCGTTGAGCCAGGTGTTGGTCGCGCGCCAGGTGAACTTGCCGAGGTCGGGGGTCTCGGTGATCGCCTCACGGGC
>CAZKZQ010000120.1:0-10976 GCA_964557235.1 uncultured Nocardioidaceae bacterium | reverse complement strand
TGGTACTCCCTCGACGCCGGCCACCTCCGCGTCGGCGACCGGGCCGACCTCGTCGTGCTCGACCCCGCCGGTCTGGACGACTCCATGGACGACTACGCCGAGGCGCCCGTCGCGGCGTACGACGGGCTGCCGCGGATGGTGAACCGCTCCGACCGGGCCGTCCAGGCCGTGCTGGTCAACGGCACCCGGGTGTTCGGCTCGGGGCAGCCCGGCGAGGGGCTCGGGACCACCCGGACCGGGTCGTTCCTGCGGGCGCGCACCTGACCTGTCGGACTGGTCACAGTCGCTCGGGTTCTCGCTGCCGCTCACCTAACCTCGGGACATGGAGAGTGCTGCCCCCACCGCGACGTTGACCACCCGCGACAACGCCGAGCTGTCGCGCATCGACGCCCTCGTCGACGGAGCCCTCGTCGGGTTCGCCGCCTACGAGGTCTGCGACGACGGCGTCTACTCCTTCCACCACACCGAGGTGTTCGAGGGCAACGAGGGCCGCGGCTTCGGCCAGCAGCTCGCCGCGGGCGTCATGGACTTCGCGCGGGAGACCGGGATCCGGATCCACCCGACGTGCCCGTTCATCGCCGGCTACATGCGCAAGCACCCCGAGCACCACGAGCTGCTCGACCCCAACTTCGAGCTCTAGATCTCGACTGCTGGATCGCCGTTGGGGCGTCGGGCGTCAGAGCACCAGCACCGACTTGCCGAGCGTCTTGCGGTCGGCCATCTCCTGCAGTGCCTCGGAGGCCTGCTCGAGCGGGTAGGTGCGACCGATCGGCGGGTCGATCGCGCCGTCGCGCATCATCGGCACCAGGCGGTCCCACTGCTCCCGCATGTAGCCCGGGCGCACCATCGCGAAGGCGCCCCAGCCGACGCCGCGCACGTCGATGTTGTTGAGCAGCAGCCGGTTGACCTTGACCTCGGGGATGGTCCCGCCGGTGAAGCCGATGACCAGCAGCCGGCCCTGGGTGCCGAGGCTGCGCAGCGAGTCGGTCATCAGGTCGCCGCCGACCACGTCGACCAGCACGTCGACGCCCTGACCGTCGGTCAGCGCCTTGACCGCCTCGCGGAAGCCCTCGACGAGCACGGCCTCGTCGGCGCCGGCCCGGCGGGCGTAGTCGCACTTCTCCTCCGTCGAGGCGATCGCGATGACCCGGGCACCCATGCCCTTGGCGACCTGGATCGCGGCGGTGCCGACGCCGCCCGCGGCCCCGTTGACCAGGACGGTCTCGCCCTCCTGGAGCTGGCCGCGCGTGCGCAGGGCGAACTCGGCGGTGAGGTAGTTCATCGGGATCGCCGCGCCCTGCTCGAACGACAGCTCGTCGGGCAGCGGGAAGACGCCGTCGGCGTGGGTGGCGACCAGGTCGCCGCCGCCGCCGTACGGGAGGACGCAGGCGACGCGGTCGCCGGCGGAGAACCCGCTGTCCTCGGGCGCTGAGCGGACCACCCCGGCGAAGTCGACCCCGAGCTGGAACGGCAGCTCCGGCTTGAGCTGGTACTCCCCGCGCGACTGGAGCAGGTCGGGCCACGAGACGCCGACCGCCTTGACCTCCACCAGGACCTGGTCGGCTCCGGCCGTGGGCTCCGGGACCTCCTGCACCGAGACCGAGGAGGGACCGTCGAGGGAGGTGACCTGGAGGGAGCGCATGGGCCCGAGGATAGGGCGGCCGCCCATCCGCGCCCCGTCGGCGTCCGAACCAGCGCCATGACCGCAGAGAGCACGACCTCGACCACGAGCCATGCCCCGCGCGTGCTCGGCGCCGTTGCCGGGCTGCTCGCCGCCCTGGCCGGCCTCGGGCTGGCGGAGGGCGCCGCGTCCCTGCAGTCGGGGGTGACCGGCCCCTTCCTCGCCGTGGGCAACCGCATGGTGGACGCCGCTCCGCGACCTCTCAAGGAGTTCGCGATCGAGCAGTTCGGCACCAACGACAAGCCCGTCCTGCTGGGCGGGATCGCGGGCGGCCTCCTCGTCCTCACTCTCGTGGCCGGCGCAGTGGGGCTCCGCCGGCCACGCCTGGCCCTCGGGATCTTCGCCGCGATGACCATCGCCGCCACCGCGGCCATGCTGACCGACCGCAGCGCGACCGCCGGCACCCTCCCGCGCCTGGTGCCCGCGATCGTGCTCGGCGTGGTGTCCCTCGGCGCCCTCCACCTCCAGATCTCGGCGCTGCGCGGATCCCCCGTCGTGGGGGGACACCGCGCGGGAGACAGCGTCGGGGACGCCGCGTCCGCGGACGCGCCACGCGCGACCTGGGACCGGCGGGGCTTCCTGCTCGCTGCGTCGCTGGTCACCGCGGGCGCGGCGGTCGGGGGCGTCCTCACCAAGGCGTACGGCGGCCTGGCCGCGGCCGCCGACCGTGCCGGCATCAAGCTCCCCCAGCCCGCCGACCCGGCACCGCCCGTGCCCGCGGGTGTCGACGTCGGCGTCAAGGGCGTCACGCCGCACCTGACCAGCAACTCCGCCTTCTACCGTGTCGACACCGCCCTCAAGGTGCCCGACGTGCCGATCGACACCTGGACGCTCCGGGTGCACGGGATGGTCGACCAGGAGCTCGAGCTCACCTTCGACGACCTGATGAAGCGCAAGCTCGTCGAGCGCCGCATCACCCTGACCTGCGTGTCCAACGAGGTCGGTGGCCGCTACCTCGGCAACGCCACCTGGCTCGGCATCCCCGTCCGCGAGCTCCTCGAGGAGGCCGGCGTGAAGTCCGGCGCCGACGCGGTCCGCTCGCGCAGCGCCGACGACTGGACCGCGGGCACCCCGCTGGACCGTCTGATGGACTCCGACAACGAGGCGCTCGTCGCGATCGGCATGAACGGCGAGCCGCTCCCGCTGGCGCACGGCTTCCCGGCACGCCTGGTCACGCCCGGCCTCTACGGCTACGTCTCGGCGACCAAGTGGCTCACCGAGCTCGAGGTCACCAGGTTCTCCGACTTCAAGGCCTACTGGACGACCCGCGGCTACTCCGCCGAGGCGCCGATCAAGACCTCCAGCCGCATCGACGTGCCCGACTCCTTCGCCCGCGTGAAGGCGGGCAAGGTGCCGGTGGCCGGTGTCGCCTGGTCGCAGACCCGCGGCATCGAGAAGGTCTCCGTGCGGGTCGACGGCGGCTCGTGGGAGCCGGCTCGCCTCGGTGAGGCCGACAACAAGAACACCTGGCGACAGTGGGTCTACGAGTGGGACGCCCGTCCGGGCAACCACCGCATCGAGGTCCGGGCCGACGACGGCTCGGGCGAGACCCAGACCGGCGATCGCGCTCCGATCGCCCCCAACGGCTCGACGGGGTGGCACAGCGTCACCGTCTTCGTCGAATGATTTTGGTCAGACGAACAAGAAATAAATTTCGCATCTGACCAATCCGGCTCAGCACAAGGGCCGAACCAGCACCGAGAAACAGAGAACACCTCCAGCTCCCGAAGGGACCCCCCTCATGCGACTCAAGAAGTACGCCGCCACTGCCATGGTCGTCTGCGCCCTCGGCGCCACCGCCGCCTGCGGCAGCGACGACAGCAACGCCGACACCGCGTCGGACCCCAAGACCCCGATGACGAGCGACAGCCCGGCGGACGAGGGCATGGACCCCGCCGCGGACCTCGTCGGCCCGGGTTGCGCCGACTACGCCGCGGCCGTCCCGGACGGCGACGGCTCGGTGGCCGGCATGGCCGAGGACCCGGTCGCGGTCGCCGCCAGCAACAACCCGCTGCTCAAGACCCTGGTCGCCGCGGTCTCCGGCAAGGTCAACCCCAAGGTGGACCTGGTCGACACGCTCAACGGTGGCGAGTTCACCGTCTTCGCGCCGGTCGACGACGCCTTCAAGGCCAAGGCCGTCGCTGACGCCCTGCCGGCCCTGCAGAAGCCGAAGAACGCCGGCCTGCTGACCTCGATCCTGACCTACCACGTGGTCCCCGGCCAGCTCGCGCCGGCCGACGTCACCGGCAACCAGAAGACCGTCCAGGGCGGCACCGTCAAGGTGACCGGCTCCGGCGACAGCCTCAAGGTCAACGGCGCCAACGTGATCTGCGGCGGCGTCAAGACCGCCAACGCGACCGTCTACCTCATCGACCAGGTGCTCATGCCCAAGATGTGATCCTCCCGGTCAACACGAAGGCCCCCGTCCTCGATGGACGGGGGCCTTCGTCGTGCAACGGCCGGGGGCCTGCTCAGCCGGGACGGACCACCCGGTTCATCTCGAAGTGCATGGGGTCGGTGTAGTTCCAGTCCCCACCCCAGGCCATGCCCCACTTCTTCATGATCGCGACGACCCGGCGGTCCATCTCGCCGCGCGTCCCGCGCAGGTTGCCCGGCACGTTGAGGTCGACCGCGATGCCCCACGAGTGCAGCGAGAGGCCGTTGGCGGCCGAGCGCCCGATGTAGCGCGGGTAGTAGCAGCCGGCGTACTCGTCGGGGTGGATCGACGACGACAGACCCGAGCGGACGATCTCGTCGAGGGCCGCGCGCAGCTGCGGGATGAAGGCCTTGTTGCAGGTGACGTTGCCCAGCAGCGGGACGGACTCGGTGCGGATGTACTCCTCGACCCACCCGCGGTCGGGGTTGATCGTGCCGTCGGGGCCGTTGGTGTAGGTGAAGGTGCCGATCGCGTCGGAGACCGACGTGCCGGCCAGCACCGCGGTCTGCGTCGTGTTGTCGAACTCCAGCGCCAGCACCTGCAGCGTCGCCTTGGCGGGCAGGAGTGCCTTGACCTGCTTGCGCAGCTTGGAGGGCGTCGTCGAGCCCGTGCTCACCAGCAGCGCGTTGCCCTCGGGCAGGCCGAGCTGCTCGCCGCGCTTGGGGTTCACCAGCACCTGGGCGACGGGGATCTTGCCGAGGCCCTTGGCGCGCTGCACCAGCGGCGCGTAGGCGCCGACGTGGATCAGCGGCGCGTCCTCGCTGGTGCCGAGGCGGATCAGGTCCTTCTTGGAGACGAGCTTCTTGGCGGTCGTCGGGTCGACCGCGACCTCGCCGCCGGCCACGCGGTCCCACACGAACTGCGCCAGGGCGGTCCTGTCGGGAGTGAACGCCCGGAAGGCCGCCGGGTCGGCGGCCGCGATGGTCAACGTGCGCCCGTCGACGGACTGCGCGGCGAGCGAGAACGGCACGACCGCACGCACGCCCTTGACCTTGCGCACCCGGGCGACCAGCGAGGCGGGCAGCGTGTCGGTGGCGGTGATGAGCACGTCGGCGGTGCGCAGCGGCGGCTGGAAGCGGCCCGGCCGGTCCACGGCGTACGACGCGTCGCCGCTCGTGCTGGTCGTGGTGTCCTGGGACGCCGAGGACCCCGGACCGCCCTTCGCAGGCTCGTCCGGGTCGAGGGGTCCGCCGGACCCCGCCTCGCACGCGGTCAGGAGAGCGCAGAGCACGAGTGCCGTGCTGGTGACTCCCCCGAACCGCGACCGGCGCCCTCCGCGCCGATGCTGTTCTCCCACCGCGCCATTCTCCCCCGCCGGACGCGGGTTATCCGCGCAACATCGCTATTGGGACGATCGCCCCGAGGTCCCAGCGATTCCCGACCCTCGCCTCCGCCCCCTGGGTAGGGTCCAGCCATGCGTCGCACCCGGTCCTCCGAGGCCCCCTCCGGCGACCCGGAGCAGCCGGACCAGCCGGCCCAGAAGAAGCACCGCCGGATCCCGGCCGCCCTCGAGGCGGTCATCCTCCTCGGCCTCGCGCTGCTGCTCGCGCTGGGGATCAAGACCTACCTCGTCCAGATGTTCTTCGTGCCCTCGGAGTCCATGGAGCCGCTGTTCGTCAAGAACGACCGGATCATGGTCGAGAAGTGGTCCTACTGGAACTCCCCGGTCCGCCGCGGCGACGTCATCGTCTTCGAGGACCCGGGTGGCTGGCTCGGTCCTCCGCCGCCGCTCAACCCGGTGCAGAAGGGCCTCTCCGCGGTCGGCCTCTACCCCACCGGCGGACACCTGGTGAAGCGCGTGATCGGCGTGGCCGGCGACCAGGTCGCGTGCTGCGACTCCGACGGGCGGGTCACCGTCAACGGCACGCCGCTGCGGGAGAAGGCCTACGTCAAGAAGGGCAGCAGCCCCTCGGAGCGCGAGTTCTCCGTGACCGTGCCCAAGGGCCGGCTGTGGGTGATGGGCGACAACCGCGGCAACAGCGAGGACTCCCGCTTCCACCGCCAGCTCCCCGGCGGCGGGTCCATCCCCGAGAGCTCGGTCGTGGGCAAGGTGTGGGCGATCGTCTGGCCGCCCGGCCGCTGGGACCACATCGAGACCCCCGACACCTTCAACCAGAGCGGCCTGCAGCAGCGCTGACGACGGATTCGGTTGCGAGGCGGGGGTCCGGGCCACCGAATCCACCCGTCTGGACAGTTCTTGCTGCGGGAACCATCATGGACCCATGAGCACCCCCGTGGACCAGCAGCGCCGTCTCGTCACCTCGATCCCCGGCCCGAAGAGCCAGGCCCTCCACGAGCGCAAGGCAGCAGCGGTGTCCGCCGGCGTCGGGGTCGGCCTGCCGGCGTACGTCGAGCGCGCGGGTGGCGGCATCCTCGTCGACGTCGACGGCAACCACCTGATCGACTTCGGCTCGGGCATCGCGGTGACGACGGTCGGCAACGCCGCTCCCGCGGTGGTCGAGGCGGTCACCTCGCAGGTCGCCGACTTCACCCACACCTGCTTCATGGTCTCGCCCTACGAGGAGTACGTCGCGGTGTGCGAGAAGCTCGCCGAGCTCACCCCGGGCGAGGCCTCGACCAAGCGGAGCGCGCTGTTCAACTCCGGCGCGGAGGCGGTGGAGAACGCGATCAAGGTCGCCCGCACCTTCACCGGCCGCCAGGCCGTCGTGGCGTTCGACCACGCCTACCACGGCCGCACGAACCTGACGATGGCGCTGACCGCCAAGTCGATGCCCTACAAGCACGGCTTCGGACCGTTCGCCGGCGAGGTCTACCGCGCCCCGATGGCCTACCCGCTGCGCTGGCCGGGCGGCGCCGAGAACTGCGCCGAGCAGGCCTACGACGCGTTCGTCGACATGCTGCACACGCAGGTCGGGGAGACCAACTGCGCGGCGGTCATCGTCGAGCCGATCCAGGGCGAGGGTGGCTTCATCGTGCCGCCGGAGGGCTGGCTGCGCCGGGTCTCCGACTTCTGCACCGAGCACGGCATCCTGCTCATCGCCGACGAGATCCAGACCGGCTTCTGCCGCACCGGCGACTGGTTCGCCTGCGACCACGAGGGCGTCGTGCCCGACCTGATCACCACCGCCAAGGGCATCGCCGGCGGCCTGCCGCTGGCCGGGCTCACCGGCCGCGCCGACGTGATGGACGTCGTGCACAGCGGCGGCCTCGGCGGCACCTACGGCGGCAACCCGGTCGCCTGCGCCGCCGCGCTCGGGGCGATCCGCACGATGGAGGAGCAGGACCTGCGTGGCCGCGCCCGCGACGTCGAGGCGCTGTTCCTGCCGCGCCTGGAGGCGCTGCGCTCGAAGTACGACGTCGTGGCCGACATCCGCGGCCGCGGCGCCATGCTGGCGATCGAGCTGACCGCCGGGGCCGGCGACCTCACGCCCAACCCGGCCGCGACCGCGGCGATCAACAAGCACTGCCACAGCCAGGGCCTGGTGACCCTGACCTGCGGCACCTTCGGCAACGTCTTCCGCTTCCTGCCGCCGCTGTCCTCCCCCGACCACCTGCTGTCGGAGGGACTGGACATCATCGACGAGGCCTTCGCCGCCGTCCTCGGCGGCTGACGGCGGTCGAGCCCAGTCGAGACCCTACGACCCCGGACTAGGTTGACCAGATGACTGACGAGAACTCCCTGCTCTCCGCCCTCAACACCGGCCTCCTCGTCGACGGCGAGTGGCGCGACGGCTCCGACGGCAAGCAGATCGACGTCGAGGACCCGGCCACCGGCAAGGTCCTCACCAGCGTCGCCGACGCGTCGGTGGACGACGCCGTGGCCGCGATGGACGCCGCCGTCGCCGCCCAGGCCGGCTGGGCCGCGACCGCCCCGCGCGAGCGCGCCGAGCTGCTGCGCTCGGCCTTCGAGCTGGTCAACGAGCGCGCCGAGGAGCTCGCGCTGCTGATGACGCTCGAGATGGGCAAGCCGCTCGCGCAGTCCAAGGGCGAGGTGACCTACGGCAACGAGTTCTTCCGCTGGTTCTCCGAGGAGGTCGTGCGCATCCACGGCCGCTACGCCGCCTCCCCGGACGGCAAGACCCGCCTGCTCACGATGAAGCAGCCGGTCGGCCCGTGCCTGATGATCACGCCCTGGAACTTCCCGCTGGCGATGGGCACCCGCAAGATCGGCCCGGCCCTCGCGGCCGGCTGCACGATGGTGATCAAGCCCGCCTCGCAGACCCCGCTCACCATGCTGCGGCTCGCGCAGATCATGGAGGAGGTCGGCGTGCCCAAGGGCGTGATCAACGTCGTCCCGACCAGCCGCACCGGCGACGCGATGGGCCGCCTGATCTCCGACCCGCGCCTGCGCAAGCTCACCTTCACCGGCTCCACCGGCATCGGCAAGAAGCTCGTCGAGCAGTCCGCCGAGCAGCTGCTCCGCGTCTCGATGGAGCTCGGCGGCAACGCGCCGTTCCTGGTCTTCGCCGACGCCGACCTCGACAAGGCCGTCGAGGGCGCGATGCTCGCCAAGATGCGCAACATGGGCGAGGCCTGCACCGCCGCCAACCGCTTCCTCGTCCACGAGGACGTCGCCGACGAGTTCGCGCGCAGGTTCGCCGACCGCATGGCCGCCGAGAAGGTCGGCCGCGGCACCGAGGACGGCGTCACCGTCGGCCCGCTCATCGACAAGCCCGCCCAGGACAAGGTCACCGAGCTCGTCGAGGACGCCACCAAGCGCGGCGCCTCGGTCGTCACCGGCGGCTCCACGACCGGCGAGGCGGGCTACTTCTTCCAGCCCACCGTGCTCACCGACGTCCCCGCCGACGCCGACCTCATGCGCGAGGAGATCTTCGGTCCGGTCGCACCGATCACGACCTTCTCCGAGGACGACAAGGCCGTCCAGCTCGCCAACGACACGGAGTACGGCCTGGTCTCCTACGTCTTCACCAACGACCTCGGCCGCGCGCTCAAGGTGAGCGAGGCGCTGGAGTTCGGCATGGTCGGGCTCAACCAGGGCATCGTCTCCAACGCCGCCGCCCCCTTCGGCGGGGTCAAGCACTCCGGCTTCGGCCGCGAGGGCGGCTTCGAGGGCATCGAGGAGTACCTCTCGGTGAAGTACGTCGGCATCGCGCCGTAGCCCGCCCGTGGCGTACGCCGCCCCGCGGCTCAGGGAGCGGCGTCGAGGGAGTCCACGACGAAGCGGCCACGCTCGCAGTGGGTGGTGAGCAGGTCGTCGGCGTCCTCGTCGAGCAGCGCGGTGACCTGCTCGGGCGTGAGCCTGCGGCTGTCGGAGGTGCCGCGGGCCTGGATCAGGACGCGGGCGTAGCCCTCGGTCACGCGGGCGTCGCTGGTCTGGAAGTCGATGCGGTAGGGCGGCCGGACGTCGCCGTCGACGCGGGCCTCGCGCGAGCTGACCACGCCCACCCACTGGCCGACCAACCGGGCGGTGCCGGGGAGGGCGCAGCGCACCGGGTCCTGGGCGTCGGCCAGCTCGTCGGGCAGCCCGGTCACGCCGACCGGCACGAGGATCTCCCCGTCGACCGCGACGGCCTCGGCGGGATCGACGCCGCGGATCCGGCGGACGGCCACGGTGCGCTGCTCGCTCACGCCGTTGCCGTCGTCGCAGCGCGGCACGACGCCGTCGCCGAGCACCTCGCCGGTGCGCGGGCTGCGGTCGCTGCCGATGGTGCTCCAGCTGCGGCCGTCGTACGTCACGACGTAGGCGCAGGAGGCGTCGCCACCCCCGACGGGCGGGCCGTCGCGGAGCACGGTCCAGGCCGCGCCACCGACGACGAGCACGACGGCCGCGGCGGCGACCAGGGGCCAGCGGCGCCGGGGACCGGTCAGCGGCCCCGCGAGGTCGGGGGCGACGAAGGCCGGGCCCTCGTCGGCCGCGGTGCGCAGGTCGGCGCGCAGGCGCTCCTCCAGCCGGTCGGTCATCGCTCGCTCCTCTCGTCCTGCGGCTCGCCCTGACCACCCAACGCCTGCCGCAGCACGGGCATCGACCGCGCCACGAGGCTGCGGACGGTCGCCGTGCGGCAGCCGAGCACCTCGCCGATGCGCTCGTCGGGCAGGTCCTCGTAGTAGCGCAGCACCACCGCCGCACGCTGCCGATCGCTCAGCCCGTCGAGCGCGCGCCAGATCAGGTCGCGCTCGGCGGTCGCGCGGGCGGGGTCGGGCGCGGGCTCCTCGGAGGCCGGGCCGAGCCGGGCGAGCGCGCGGAGCCGGGCCCCGGTCGTGCGCCCCTGCGAGCGGTGCTCGTTGAGCAGGATCCGGCGGGCGAAGGTCGCCGGCTCGGACAGGTCCTCGATGCCGCGCCGGGCCAGGCGCAGCAGGGTGGTCTGGGTGAGGTCCGCGGCCCGCTCGGCGTCACGGGTGAGCAGCCAGGCGAACCTCTGCAGGCCTGCCCCCTGCTCGTCCACGAACCGCTCCAGCGCGGTCTGCTCGGCTCCCACACCCGTATTCACGCACGACCCACCCCCGGTTGTTGCGTCAGACTGGCTCGCGTGCCTCCCGAGAGCCCGACCCCAGCCCGCCAGCGGCGGCGTGGGCGGCGTCCGGCGGGTGAGGACACCCGGGCGCTGATCCTCGACGCCGCGCGCGAGGAGTTCGCCACGAAGGGCTACACCGCGGCCTCGCTGCGCGGGATCGCGCGCCGGGCGGGCGTGGACCCGGCCCTGGTGCACCACTACTTCGACGGCAAGGACGGCCTCTTCACGGCCGCGATCGACGTGCCGGTCAACCCGGCGGCCCTCGTCGGCGACGTCCTCGCCGAGGCCGACGGGTCGCTCGAGGGCGTGGGCGCCCGGATCGTGGCGACGTTCGTGCAGGTGTGGGACGACCCGGTGGCCCAGACCCGCCTCAAGGCCCTGCTGCACAACGCGCTCGAGCACGAGGCGGCCCTCCAGGGCCTGC
>CAZKZQ010000119.1:0-11206 GCA_964557235.1 uncultured Nocardioidaceae bacterium | reverse complement strand
AGAGCAGCCGCCTCCTAAGCGAAAGGTCGCCAGTTCGACTCTGGCCTGGGGCACCGCGAGGACCTGGTGTCTGGCGCACCACATCTCGTTGCGACCCCCTGGGCGCCGCAGGACGATGGAGACGTGGCCGCAACACCCGCCACTGACACCCTCGGCTCGGGCGGCGTGCCGTGAGCACCCTGGTTGCGCACCTGCCGGTCTCGCGACGCGGGCGGGTGCTGAGCCTGGCCGGGGCGGCACTTGTGTGGGGGCTGGCGCTGCGCCTCAACGGTCCCCTGTGGGACCTGCTGCTGGTCGACCTCGCGGGGCTCGACCCCACCACGCGGGTCGGGTCCTCGGTCCGGTTCTTCTGCTACGACACGGTCAAGATCGCACTGCTGCTCAGCGGCATCATCTTCGCCGTCACGATCCTGCGGTCCTACCTCAGCCTGGAGCGGACGCGCCGCCTGCTCGGCGGCCGCCGGGAGGGCGCCGGCACCGTGATGGCAGCAGGCCTCGGCGTGGCCACGCCGTTCTGCTCGTGCAGCGCCGTGCCGGCCTTCATCGGCTTCGTCGCCGCCGGGGTGCCCCTCGGGGTCACGATGAGCTTCCTCATCGCCAGCCCCCTGGTGAACGAGGTGGCGATCGGCCTCCTGCTGTCGATGTTCGGGCTCCGCGTCGCCGCGGCGTACGTCGGGGCGGGGCTGGTCATCGCGGTCGTCGCCGGCTGGCTCATCGGGCGGCTGCGCCTGGAGCGGTGGGTCGAGCCCTTCGTCTTCGAGACCCGGCTCGGCGGCCAGGTGATCGACTCCACCGCCGGTCTCCGGTTCGAGCAGCGGGTGCAGATGGGCGTGGAGGAGGTCGGGTCGATCCTGCGGCGGATCTGGCCCTACCTGGTCGTCGGCATCGGCCTCGGTGCGGTGATCCACGGCTGGGCGCCCGAGGACCTGTTCACGCGCTACGCCGGGCCCGACGACGTCCTCGGCGTCCTCATCGCGGTGGCGGTCGGGGTCCCGCTCTACTCCAACGCGGCCGGCATCCTGCCCCTCGTCGAGGCGCTGCACGACAAGGGTCTGCCGATGGGCACGCTGCTGGCCTTCATGATGTCGGTCGTCGCGCTCTCGCTGCCCGAGCTGATCCTCCTGCGCCGCGTGCTCAAGCCCCAGCTGCTGGCGGTCTTCGTGGGGGTCGTGGCCGCCTCGATCATCGCCGTCGGCTACCTGTTCAACGCCGTCCTGGCGTGAGGACGCCGACGGTCCCGAGGAAGGAGCGCACGATGAACATCAAGGTCCTCGGACCCGGCTGCCGCAACTGCGTCAGGCTCGAACGACACGCTCGCGAGGCAGCCGCCGACCTGCACCTCGACGCCGAGGTCGAGAAGGTCACCGACTACGCCGCGATCGCCGGCTACGGCGTGCTGGCGACCCCGGGGCTCGTCGTCGACGAGCAGGTGGTCGTCTCCGGCCGGGTGCCGTCGGTCGACGAGCTCCGCGAGCTGCTCGCCGCGCGGTCCGGCTGAGGCGCGGCCCACGGCGACGTCCGCGCCTCAGCCGGGCGAGGTCGCCAGCCGCCGCAGGTCGAGCAGCTCGGCCAGGGCATCGACCGTCTGCAGGCTCCACGTGCGGGTGATGTGCCCCCCGTCGTGGCGGACCAGCGTGCGGTCCACGACCGCCGGGCACCGGTGGCGGCGGCAGACCAGCGGACCGGCGTCGACGTACCTCACGCCCGCGAGGTGCGCCTCGCGCCGGGTCAGCGGGTTGGCGTCGACCTCCTTGCCCCCCTCGTCGGCGGTGCAGGTCGCCATGTCCGCCCCCGGGGCCGTGACGCAGTCCAGCGGCTCGAAGGGCAGGACGCTGATGCTCGAGAGGATCTCGGTGCGCTCGGGCGGCACCACCCGCGCCAGCTCAGCCAGCGCGGACCGCACGCCCGCCGACCACGTCTCCTCGAGGCTCCTCCCCGGGTCGGGGGTGGTGTCGAGCAGCCCGCGGTAGCCGAGCACGAGGAGGTCCGGGTGCAGCCGGGCCACCTGTCGCCGGGACCAGGTGCGGAAGGCGGGGCAGGAGGCGAACTCCGTGTCGCTGTGGTGCTGCTGGTGGACGTCGAAGGGCGCGCAGCCGTACTTGATCAGCGGGACGACGCGCAGGTGCTCGCGTGCGCCGATCCGGTCGATGGCCGGGAGCCACTGCGCGAGGAACGAGTCGCCCAGCGCCACCACGGTCGTCGCGGACCCCTCGTCGCCGATCGGGCAGATCTCCGTCCGGCTCTCGGTCCAGCCCGGGAGGCAGTCCCAGCCCGCCAGGAAGATGTCGCGACCGAGGTGGTCGAGGTTGACCAACGGGAACGGGATGGGAGCGTGCCGCTCGGCCCGCAGCACCGCGTCGTCGATCCGGTCCCGGACGGCGGCGAGCGCAGCCGGACGTGCCCCACCCGCACCCTGACCAAGGGGGCGGGCCGAGCCCGTCGGCACCCCGGGCAGGTCGACGAAGGTGGCCTGCCGCTGCGCCACGACGTCCTCGGCGTGGTGCGTGCTCCAGACGGTGCTCGCCATGACCAGGCTCAGGGCGACCGGCCACAGCAGCAGCGGTCGGGCATGGCCGCGGAGCACCGAGCGCGAGTGCCGCACCGGGTTCTCCACCAGGTAGTAGCTCGCGGTCGCGGCGGCGAAGGTCAGGACCACCAGGAGGCCGTTGCCCAGCGCCGGGTGCAGCCCGCCGACGTACGCCGGCCCCAGCACCAGCAGCGGCCAGTGCCAGAGGTACAGCGAGTAGCTCGTGTCGCCGACCCAGGTGAGCGGACGCAGGGACAGGAACGCGGCCGGCCCGCCCGGGGCGACGAGCCCGCAGCCCGCGGCGAGGACGGCGGCCGTGCCGAGCACGGGCAGCAGCGCGTGCCAGCCGGGGAACGGCGTGGCCTCGGTGTACGTCGTCGCCGCGACCGCGATCGCGCTCAGGCCCGCCGCGGAGAGCAGGTGCCGGACCGGTCGCGGCAGACGTCCGAGCGGGCCGGCGACGGTGGACAGCAGGACGCCGGCGGCGAGCTCCCACGCCCGCGTCAGCGAGGAGAAGTACGCCGACGCGGGCGAGGACTGCGTCGCCACGACGGACCACACGAGCGAGGCGGCGAGCACCGCACCGACCACGCCGACGACCAGCCCGCGACGGGCGGCGGCGCGCTCGGTCGGCGGGCGCCGGTCACGGCTGCGGTGCACGGTGAGCAGGAGCAGCAGCACGGCCGGCCACACGAGGTAGAACTGCTCCTCGACCGCCAGCGACCAGTAGTGCTGCACGGCCGACGGCGCCTGGTCGATCGCGAAGTAGTCGACGCTGCTGCGCGCGAGGTGCACGTTGGCGAGGAAGAACGCCGCCCAGAGCACGTCGTCGCCGACCCGGCCGACCTCGGTCGGAGGCAGGCGCAGCGCCGCGAAGACCGCCAGCGCGACCAGCACCACGGTCGCGGCCGGCAGGATCCGCCTGGCCCGGCGGGCGTAGAACCCGGCGAGGCTGATGCGTCCGGTCCGGCCGGCCTCCCGCAGCAGGAGGGTGCTGATCAGGAAGCCGGACACCACGAAGAACACGTCGACGCCGACGTAGCCGCCGCGCAGCCCTGGCACGCCCGCGTGGCCGCCGATCACCAGGAGGACGGCGACCGCGCGCAGGCCCTGGATGTCGGCCCGCGTCGCACGCGCGGACCCCTCGCTCCGCGTGTCCACGAACCCTGGCTACCGGCCCGGGCGGGCTCACCGACACGGCCGGTCGGGGCACCCCGCAGGGTCGACCGGGCACCTCACGGGGCGGGGAGCCCCGCGCGAGGGATCAGCCGTCGACCTGGTCGGCCACCCGGTCGAGCAGCTCGCGCAGGGCGCGGCGCACCGGCACGAACGCCGCGACGTCGGCCACGGTGCCGAGCACGCCCGGGGAGTCGTAGGCGAAGCGCAGGACGATCCGGGTGCCGCCCTCGTGCTCGCGCAGGCGCAGCCGCAGCCGGTGGTCGACGCCGGTGATCGTGGTCCACGACATCTCGCGGCCGGGGGTGTACTCGATGATCTCGACGTTGCCACCGACGGGCACCGCACCGACCTTGAGCAGCACGCGGTAGCGCGACCCCGGGCCGGCGACCGTGTCGGGCTCGAGCTCCTCGACGATGAACCGGTCGCCCAGCCTGCCGATGCGGCAGGGGTCGGCGACCGCGTCCCACACGACCGACGGCGGGGCCGCGACGACGACCTGCTCCTCGAGCTTCACACCGGCCCCCTCACCCGAGCACCGGGAGCCGGCGCTCGCCCTGCATCCGGGTCAGCGCCTCCTGCATCGTGGCGATCAGCGCGTCGTAGACCTCGTCGACGTCGGCGTCCTGACCGAACCGCTCGACCAGGTCGATCGGCTCGAGGAAGCGCATCGAGATCTTCACCGGCAGCGGGAGGTGGGGCTGCGGGCCGACCTGGAGCCCGAACGGCAGCGAGAGCATCACCGGCAGCGTCTTGAGTCGGATCGACCGGTCGAGCCGCAGCAGTCGCGCCAGTCCCTCGCCCCGGCTGAGGAACAGCGCGGTCTCCTGCCCGCCGAGGGTCACCATCGGCACCACCGGCACGCCCTTGGCCAGCGCCAGCCGCAGGAAGCCCTTGCGGCCACCCATGTCGACCTTGGCCGACTCCCAGCTGGGCCGGAACACCTCGTAGTCGCCGCCCGGGAAGACGGTCACGACCGCGCCGGCGTCGAGCGCCTGCTCGGCGTTGCCGTGGTCGGCCTCGATCGTGCCGAAGCGGCGCAGCATCCACCCGAGCGGGGAGTTCAGCACCATGCGGTGGGCGAGCTGGTAGTGCGCCCGCTCGACGCCGAAGTAGGTGCTGATCGCGAGCTGGGAGATGAACACCTCCGGCGACGACGTGCCGCCGCTGTGGTTGCCCACCACGAGCACCGCACCGTCGCGGGGGACGTTCTCCAGCCCCCGGATGTCGGGGCGGTACCACGCGCTCACCAGCAGCCACAGCCCCGGCAGGAGCTCCCGCATGAAGTCGGGATCGCGGTCGTCGAGGTCGCCGGGACGGAACCTCGGGGTCAGGGCCGAGACGACGCCGCGGGCGGGCGCCGTCGCAGCGCTGACCACGGGGCCGAGGCCGAAGGTCGGGATCTGCACCCAGGCATCCTTGCCGACTTCGGGCGCGCCAACCCTGCTGTCCGTCGCTGCGTTAGCGTCGCGCCATGAAGGCCGTCGTCTGCGAGAACACCGAGCTCACCGTCCGCGACGTCGCCGACCCCGAGCCCGGGCCGGGACAGGTGCTGCTCGAGGTCGTGCGGGCCGGCATCTGCGGCTCCGACCTGCACGCCCGGTTCCACGCCGACGAGCTCGCCGACGTCTCGGCCGCGGTCGGGATGGACGCCATCATGCGGTCCACCGACGCCGTCGTGATGGGGCACGAGTTCAGCGGGCGTGTGGCGGCGTACGGACCCAGGACGCGCAAGAGGTACGCCGAGGGCACGCCGGTCGTCGCCTTCCCGATGGTCCGGCGCGAGGGCGCGATGCAGATGATCGGGCTGTCCCCCAAGGCCTCGGGGGCCTATGCCGAGCGGCTGGTCGTCGAGGAGGCGTTCCTCTTCGACGTCGACAACGGCTACAGCGTCGAGAAGGCGGCGATGACCGAGCCGATGGCGGTCGCCTTCCACGCCGTCCGCAAGGCACGGATCGGCAAGGGCGAGACCGCGGTCGTCGTCGGGTGCGGTCCGATCGGGCTGGCCGTGATCCTCATGCTCAAGGCCCGCGGGGTGCGGCACGTGGTGGCCAGCGACTACTCCGCAGCGCGGCGTGCGCTGGCCGAGCAGTGCGGCGCCGACGTGGTGGTCGACCCGGCCGAGACCTCGCCGTGGTCGACCTTCGAGGGGCACAAGCGCTATCGCACCGACGCCACTCCCCTGCTCGACTACGCCCACAAGGCGATCGGCGACCTGCGCAGGGTGCCGTTCCTGCCGTGGACGCGACTCGTCCGCGCCGCCGAGACCCTCGGGCAGAGCCCGCAGCAGGGGCCGGTCGTCTTCGAGTGCGTCGGCGTGCCCGGCATCCTCGACCACGTCATCGCCAGCGCGCCGCTCTACTCCCGCGTCGTGGTCGTGGGCGTCTGCATGGAGCCCGACCGCATCACCCCGGTGATGGCGATCAACAAGGAGATCTCGCTGCAGTTCGTCTTCGCCTACGACCCGGCGGAGTACGCCGACACCCTGCGGATGCTGACCTCCGGGGAGGTCGACCCGACACCGCTGCACACCGGCACGGTCGGGCTCGGCGAGGTCGCGCAGACCTTCGACGACCTCGGGTCGGCCGAGCACCACGCCAAGGTGCTGGTCGACCCGACCGCCTGAGCGGGCTCAGCCGACGGTGCGGATCACCACTCGTGGTCGGCCAGGAAGGCGACGACCGTGGTGCCGTAGCGGACCTTGACGGTCACCGCGGCGCCACCGACGAGCCCTGCGAGCTCCTCGCCCCTGGTCTCCACGACGGTGTCGCCGTCGAAGTCGCGCTTGGCCCCGTCGGCCAGCGGACCCCAGTCGAGCGCCTTGCCGCCCACGCAGTAGGAGCCGCCGCACGCGGTCACCGGACCGCTGACGGTCGAGAACTCCGGGGTGGGCTCGGGGGTCGGAGTGGGGGTCGGGGTCGGCGTCGGGGTGGGCGTGGTCGAGCCACCGCCACCCGTCGAGCCGCCGCCCGTCGAGCCGCCTGTGGAGCCGCCGCCGGTGGACCCGCCGGTCGAGCCGCCGACGTGCGTCGTGCCCGATCCGCCGTGCTTGCCGCCGTGCTTGCCACCGTGCTTGACGGGCTTGCCGTGCTTGTCGACCTTGGTGACCTTGGGCTTCAGCTTGGGCGCGTCGGCGCTGACGCCGGCAGCCGGCGGGGGCGACGGGATGACGAAGACGCCGGTCTCGTAGCCGCGGGCGAACGCCTCGACCAGGTCGACGTAGTACGCCGAGTTGTTGTAGCTGCGGATCGCGGCGTCCATCGCCGCGTCGCCCAGGATGCTGCCCGACGACGGGCAGAGGTAGTACGCCGCCGCCAGCGCCGCGTCGTCGATGTCGTTGGGGTTCTCGATGCCGTCGCCGTCACCGTCGCGGCCCGAGGAGGCCCAGGTGCCCGGGATGAACTGCATCGGCCCGACCGCGCGGTCCCAGACCTTGTCGCCGTCCCACTCGCCGCCGTCGCTGTCGCGGATCGCCGCCACGGGCCCCTTCCCGTCGAGCGCGATGCCGACGATGGCAGGGCGGGGCAGGCCGTCGTTGCCGAGCTGCGAGCCGCCGTACCTCCCGTGGTCGGACTCGACGCGGCCGATGCCGGCCAGCAGGGTCCACGGCATCTGGCACGACGGGCGGTCGCGGTTGACCGTCGCGGCGGCGGTCTTGTAGGCCCGCAGCGCCGCGGAGGGCACGTCGAAGCTGCCGAGCGAGCTGATCTCCCACAGGTCGCGGCCGTTGGCGCTCAGCCGCGACTTGGGGTCGCGGACGGACCGGATGACGACCCGGTCCATGACGGCCTGCACGAGCGTGACCTGTGCGGCGGTCACCGGTGGGGCGTCGGCCGTGGCCTCGGCCCGCTGCTCGTCGCCGGAGTCGCCGGCGTCGGCCAGCGCGGCGGAGACGCCGAACGCGAGCCCACCGGAGGCGACGACGCCGCCGGCGACCGCGAGCGCCACGATGTGGCGGGCGCGGCCGGTGTGCTCAGTGGACTTCCGAGACCCTCCGCGGTGCGCGCGGAGGCGTGTCCGTGACAAAAGATTTCCCATCCCTCAGGTGATCGGCCCTTCAGAGACCAATGTGAACGAAATGCCCGCCTTCGTCAGGCGGTCACGCAAATTGTCGCCCATCGCGGCAGCGGTGGTCACCTGGCCGAAGGTCACCGGATTGGGGTCGAAAGCCAGGCACAGGGCGGACTCGGCGAGCATCTTGGCGGTCTCGGTGTAGCCCGGGTCGCCGCCGGCGACCTTGGTCACCACGCGGCGCCCGCCGCCCTCGCCGACGAACTCGACGGTGAACCACGAGCGGGCCCGCTTGGTCTCGCTCGGGCCGCTGCCCTGGGGGACGCGCTTCTTGAGCTGGTTGCGCAGCGGGCCGACCTGGGCGGCGCCCACGAGCGCGGAGACGCCCGCGGCGGCCCCCACGGCGTAGCGCAGCGTCTTGAAGCCGGCGTAGTGGGAGTAGGTGAACTCGGGGCCGTAGTCGGCGCGGGCCGCGGCGGACCGCTTCACCACGAACGGGTCGATCGTGGGCAGCGGGAGCAGCCAGTAGCCGAGCACCTTGTCCCGGGTCGGGCCGCCGCCGTGGGCGCGGACCTTGCGGCCCTCCACCCTGGGCTCGATCTTCTTGCGCTCCGCGGAGGCCTTCTGCATGTGGCGGGCGCGCGAGAACTGGCCGAGGGCGGAGTGGAAGGTGCCGCCGGACGCGGTCGCGTTGGAGCGGACGACGCCGCGGATCGTCACCGGGACGTCGGCCGGCAGCTGCTCGCGGGTGAACTGGGCGCCCAGGTCGTGCGGGATCGAGTCGAAGCCGCAGCAGTGGATGATCCGCGCGCCGGTCTCGGTGGCCCGCTGGTGGTGCGCGACGTACATCCGGTCGACGAACTCCGGCTCGCCGGTGAGGTCGACGTAGTCGGTGCCGGCCTCGGCGCAGGCGGCGACCAGCGGCTCGCCGTGCTCGAGGTAGGGCCCGACCGTGGTGATCACGACGCGGGCGGACTCGGCGACCTCCCGGAGCGAGGCCGGGTCGGAGGAGTCGGCGACCAGCAGCGGCAGGTCGGCCCAGCGCGGGTGGTCGGCCACGATCCGGTCGCGGACCTGCTCGAGCTTGGCCTTGTTGCGCCCCACCAGCGCCCAGGTGCAGTCGTCGGGGGCGTTGGCCGCGAGGTAGTCGGCGGTCAGCCCGCCGGTGTAGCCCGTCGCCCCGAGCAGCACGAGGTCGTAGGGGCGGTCCTGCTGGTCCTGCTTGGCGGTCGACGCCACGGGCGAGCTCCTTCGAGGGGGTGCGGGGTGCCTCCTCATTGTGCCCGGGAACCGGTCAGCCGCCCACCGCGTCCCAGTGCTGTACGACGCCGCAGGGGGCGCGACGACCAGCACCGAGGAGCCCACCATGACCGACCGCAGCACCAGGCGACGCAGGACCCTCCTCGGCACCACGGCCGGCGCCGTCGGCGCGGTCACCCTGGGCGTCGGGATCTCGCTCGTCGGCGGCACCCCCGCCGCCCGCGCGGCCTCGCTGCCGGCCTTCGACGACTGCGACCAGCTGCTGCGGTGGTACGTCGACCGCACGCTCCCCTACGTCGGGCCCTACGGCCTCGGCGGGGGCCCGATCGTGTACGGCGCGATGGAGGACTCCACCGGCTCCGGGTCGGCCGACTCCGGCTCGGCTGTCTCCGGCTCGGCCGCGTCCGGGGTCGCCCCCGAGCCCCGCCAGGGACCCGCCGCCGCCACCGACAAGGGCCAGACCGCCAGCGGCACGGGCACCAACGTGCAGGAGGTCGGCGTCGACGAGCCCGACCTGGCCAAGACCGACGGCGAGCTCGTCGTGCGCGTGGTCGGCTCGCAGCTGCGGGTCAGCCGGGTCGGCGACGGCGCCACCGGGGCGGTCCCCGACCTCGGCGCCCTCGAGCTGCCCGAGGACCTGCGGGCCTCCGAGCTGCTGCTCTCCGGCGACCGCGTGCTGGTCGTCGGGTCGTCGTACTCCCGCGGGATGCCGCTGCCCGCGATGGGCGTCGTCGAGGACGCCGTCCCGATGGAGGGCGACAGCGGCTCGGAGCCGGTGCCGCTCCCCCGGCCGATCGACCCGGAGGACCCGGTCGCTCCGATGCCCAAGCCGGCGCCGGTGCCGCCGCTGGTGCGCACGCTGCCCCCGTCGCCGTACTGGGGCGACGACTCCAGCCGCGTGGTCGAGGTCGACCTGGCCGACCCGTCGGCACCGCGGGTGCTCTCGGACCGGACGTACGGCGGCAGCCTGGTCTCGGCGCGGCAGTACGACTCCGACGGGGCGTCCGTGGTCCGGCTCGTGCTCCACACGGGGATGCCCACGCTCGACTTCGTGCAGCCCAACCGCGACCGCTCCGAGCGGGAGGCGACCGAGGCCAACAAGCAGATCGTGCGCGACTCGGAGATCTCCGACTGGCTGCCGCAGGTGCGCGACACCGACGAGCCGGCGTCGAGCGCCGACCCGCTGCTGGCCTGCGACGAGGTGCGGCACCCGCTCGCCTCGGCCCTCCCGAAGCCGTTCACGGGGTCCTCCGACGGCGTCGGCGGCAGCGGCGGGGACATGGGGATCATGGCGTGGCCGCAGCCCGACGTCGGCACGCTGAGCATCGTCACCCTGCCGTTCAGCGACCCGACGCGGACCGACGCGACGGCGGTGACCACGTCGGCGCAGACCGTCTACTCCTCGACCGACCGGCTCTACGTCGCGCTGGCCGCACCGGACGACAGCACGCAGGTGCACGCGTTCGCGCTCGACGGGGAGTCGACGCGCTACGCCGCCTCGGGGACATTGCGCGGCCTGGTGCGCGACCGCTGGTCGATGGACGAGCAGGACGGCGTGCTGCGCGTGGCGGTCGGCTTCGGCGGCTGGAACGCCTCCGACAACGGCGTCGTCACCCTCCGCGAGGACGGGGACCGGCTGCGCGAGCTCGGCTCGGTGAAGGGGCTGGGGCCCGACGAGGAGATCAAGTCCGTGCGCTGGCTCGGTGACCTCGCGGTCGTGGTGACCTTCCGCCAGACCGACCCGCTCTACACCGTCGACCTCAGCGACCCGGCCGACCCCCGCACGCTCGGGGCGCTCAAGATCCCCGGCTTCTCGACGTACCTCCACCCGCTCGGAGGCGGCCGCCTGCTCGGCATCGGCCAGGACGCCGACGGGGCCGGGCAGGTGCTCGGCAGCCAGGTGTCGACCTTCGACGTCTCCGACCTGCGCGACCCGCGCCGTCTCGACCGGCTGCCGGTGGACGGTGCGCTGGTCGCGGAGTACGACCCCCGCGCCCTGACCTGGCTGCCGTCCTCGGACGGGGCCGGCGTCGTGCTCACCGGCACCACCAGCCAGGTCGACGGCAGCCTCGGCATCGTCGAGCTGGAGGTCGGCGAGGACGGCTCGCTGTCGAAGGGGCGGACGTGGCGGCTCACCTCGTGGGACTACGGCACGGCGAGCCCGCGGGCGCTCCCGCTCGGCGACGGGCGCGTGGCGCTGGTCGGGTCCGGGGTCCAGGTCGTGCGCGTGTC
>CAZKZQ010000118.1:2388-11208 GCA_964557235.1 uncultured Nocardioidaceae bacterium | reverse complement strand
AATGGCCTGATGCCCACCAGCTCCACCTCCCCCCACGTCTGGGTCCGCCACGAGACCCGCTCCACCGAGCGCCGCGCGCCCGTCGTCCCCGCCGACGTACGCCGACTGGTCGAGTGCGGTGTGCGGGTGACCGTCGAGGAGTCCCCGCAGCGGGTCTTCGACATCGAGGACTACGCCGCCGCCGGTGCCGCGATCGCGCCGACCGACTCGTGGGTCGACGCCCCCGACGACGCGTGGGTGCTGGGCATCAAGGAGCTGCCGGACTCCCCCGACGAGCTGCACCACCGCCACATCTACTTCGCCCACTCGTTCAAGGGGCAGGACGACGCGGTCCGCACGCTGACCCGCTTCGAGAAGGGCCGCGGGCGGCTCTTCGACATCGAGTACCTCACCGACGACAACGGGCGTCGTGTCGTGGCGTTCGGCTACTGGGCGGGCTACGTCGGCGCCGCCCTCGGCGTGCTCCAGCTCGGCGGCGTGCTCGAGACCCCGCTCGCGCCGACCGACCAGGAGACCCTCGACGCCCAGGTCCGGTCCGCGGGCCTCGACCCCGTCGAGACGCTGACCGTGGTCACAGGCGCTCGCGGTCGCTCCGGCCGCGGGGCCGTCGACGCCCTCGCGGTGGCCGGCCTCGCCCCGATGCGCTGGGACCGCTCGGAGAGCCGCACCCGCGACGTCTCCCACCTGCTCGGGCACGACCTGCTGGTCAACTGCGTGCTCACCACGGTCCCGACGACGCCGTTCGTCACCGCCGACGACCTCGACCGCCGCCGCCGGCTGCGCCTGCTGGCCGACGTCACGTGCGACGTCACCTCGGCCACCAACATGCTCCCGGTCAACACCGCGATCACCTCGTGGGAGGAGCCGGTGCGCCGCATCACCGGGCGCGAGGGCGGCTGGATGGACGTCATCGCCGTCGACAACCTGCCCTCGCTGCTCCCCCGCGAGGCCAGCATCACCTTCTCCGCCGACCTGACCCCGCACCTGCTCGGTCTCGCCGACCACCCGCCGGTCGGCCCGTGGGCCGCTGCCGACAAGGCCTATGACGACGCGGTGTCCCGCCTCTGAGCTCTGCCGCGCAATCGGTGGCAGATCGCGCCGTGGCGCGCAATCGGTGGCAGATCGCACCGTGGCGCGCAATCGGTGGTGGGTTGCGCATGCAGTCCTCACGGGGACGCGATGTGCCACCGATTGCTCGAGGGGCTACCCGGATCGGGGCGGCGGAACCAGTCGCGCCAGCAGACGAGCCCGGCCACCGGCAGTCAGGCACGAGTCCCGCAGCAGCTGGCGCCACCGGTCGAGGGCATCGGGACTCATCGGCCTCCCGGTCGCCCGCTCGGCGTCGCGGAGGATCGTCCCGGGCTGGTGCAGGACCTCGGCGCTCGTCCAGCCCTGCCGCTCGTACCCCTCGGCCCTGAGCCGACGGATCCTGTCGAGGTCGATCCGTTGCTGCTCGACCGGCAGGTGATGGGCGCCGTCGTACTCCGGGGCGTGGCGCGTGCCCCGGAGCAGCAGGTCCAGTCGGCCGACCACGCTCCCGTCCTGCCCCCTGACGACGAACTGCGGCTCGACGGCGAAGCCGCCCGCGATGTGGAGCAGTCGCAGTGCCGACTCCCACAGCGACTCCGACCGTCCGTCGCAGAGCGGGATCGCCTGCCGCAGCAGCGGCGCGCCGCGTCGTCGGAACCGGGCAGCTTGGCGCACCTCGTCCAGCGTGCAGTCCCGTTGGTGGAGCGCAGCATCGAGGACCGCGACGAGGTCGAGCAGCGACAGGTCCCGGGCCAGGTTGATGAGCACGTCGACCGGCGCGTCGAGGCGGAGCCCGTCGCGCAGCACCGGTCGGCCGACCCCGACGGTCCGGCGCACGAGCAGCCCCGACCTCTCCGGCACCTTGACCCAGTCGTGGGCAGCCGCCACCACGGGCAGACCGGCGGGCAGCGGCGGCAGCCACCAGCCGTACAGCTCGGCCGCGGTCACGTGGGTGAACCGCCCACCCGGGGGCAGAACCAGGCTCCACGCGTCGAGGTCCCGGCTCCCCGCGGACCGGTAGACGCCGTACGACACCCGGTGCCAGCCCCGAGTACGACGATGTCCCTGGACGGCGTGCTGCTCGCTCGTCATGTGCGCACCGTGACGCCGCCGAGGACTCGGCCGCGGAGGCCTCAGCGAACCGGTGGATGAGTCGCCGGTCTGCAGCGCTGTGCGCGATGTCGGGGCCCGCGGAACTGGTGGTAGATGACCGGTCCGAGCACCCCGGTGGTGCGATCTGACACCGATTTCGCGCCCGGACGAGGCGGAACGCGATCTGCCACCGATTTCCCACCCAGGCAGCCCGGAGACCCGGAGACCCGGGGGGGCGACCCGGTCGTCAGGCGAGGCTGGCCCGGACCGCCTCGAGCAGGAAGTCCACGTCGTCCTCGGTCGCCACGAGGGGCGGGGCGAGGCGGATCGTGCTGCCGTGGGTGTCCTTGGCCAGGACGCCGCGCTCCATCAGGCGCTCGCAGACCGCGCGGCCCGTCATGCCGTGGGACACGTCGAGACCGGCCCAGAGCCCACGGACGCGGTAGGCGTCGAGCCCGTCGCCGACCAGGCCCTGCAGCCCGGCCGCGAGCCGTGCGCCGAGGGAGGCCGCGCGCTCCTGGAACTCGCCGGTCTCCAGCATGAGCACGACCTCGTGGCCGATGGCCGCGGCGAGCGGGTTGCCGCCGAAGGTCGAGCCGTGCGAGCCGGGGGTGATCACGCCGAGGACGTCGTGGTCGGCCGCGATCGCGGAGACGGGGTAGAGCCCGCCGCCGAGCGCCTTGCCGAGGACGTAGACGTCGGGCACGACCTCCTCGTGGTCGCAGGCGAAGGTGCGGCCGGTGCGGGCCAGGCCGGACTGGATCTCGTCGGCCACCATGAGCACGCGCTCGGCGGTGCAGACCTCGCGCACCTCGCGCAGGAAGCCCTCCGGCGGGATCACGACGCCGCCCTCGCCCTGGATGGGCTCGAGCAGCACCGCCACGGTCGAGTGGTCGATCGCCGCGCGCAGGGCGGCCGCGTCGCCGTACGGGACCTGGCGGAAGCCGGGGGTGTAGGGGCCGTAGTGGTCGCGCGCCTCGGCGTCGTCGGAGAAGCTGACGATCGTCGTGGTGCGGCCGTGGAAGTTGCCCTGCATGACCACGATCGAGGCCTGCTCGGGCCGGACGCCCTTGACCTGGTAGCCCCAGCGGCGGCTGACCTTGAGCGCGGTCTCGACGGCCTCGGCGCCCGAGTTCATCGGCAGGATCATCTCCTTGCCGGTCAGGCGGCACAGCGCCTCCGCGAACGGCCCGAGCTGGTCGTTGAAGAACGCCCGCGAGGTCAGCGTCAGCCGGTGCAGCTGCGCCTCGGCGCGTGCGAGCAGGCGCGGGTGGCAGTGGCCGAAGTTGATCGCGGAGTAGCCCGCGAGGCAGTCGAGGTAGCGCCGGCCCTCGACGTCGGTGACCCACGCGCCCTCGCCGGTGGCGAGCACGACCGGCAGCGGGTGGTAGTTGTGCGCGGCGTAGCGCTCGGTGATCTCGATGTGCTCCGCGCTGGACAGTCCCTCGGACCCGGCCCCCGCCAGGGGGTCCACCGTGCTCGTCATGCGTGCCTCCCGTCGTCGCTCCCGTGGCGCCATCGTAGGCACCTCGGGGCGGGAAGGCGTGCAGCCCGACGAGGTTTCTGCCCCCGGCCTTCCGGCCGGGCGGCTCAGCCGGCGGAAGACCTCAACGTGCGACGCCCGCCGTGCGGGGGACGTACGTCGGCACGCCGGTCTCGCCGACGTGGACGTCGAGGATCGCGTGGTGGGTGGTGTCGCCGGTGAAGCTCTGGTTGGCGACGAGCACCCGCTTGCCGAGGAAGGTCGCGCTGGACGGGGTGTCGAACGGGATCGGCGAGCCGTTGTCGCCCGTGCCGACCGTCCCGACACGCTCCAGCTCGGTGCCGTCGGGCGCGACCACCGCGAGCTGGTTGGTCAGCCCCGCCATCGAGATGTAGAACCGCCCCGACCTCCCGATGCCGAACCCGTCGGGCAGGTCGGTGGGCTGGCTGGTCCACAGCGTCCGGAAGGGTCCGGGCTTCCCGTCGTCGCGCAGGCGCAGCCGGAAGAGGTAGCCCACGGTCGGGTCGCTGCCGATCGCCGAGGTGGTCTGCTGGGTGATGTAGAGCGCCTTGTGCGCGGGCCCCATCACGATGCCGGTCGTGCCGAACTCGGCGGCGCCGACCAGCCGGTCGTCGCTGAACCAGGCGCGGGCGGTGCCGCCGCCGGGCGGCACCCGCCAGATCGTGCCCTTGGCGTAGTCGGTGACGAACAGCGCGCCGCCCGGACCCCACGCGGCGTAGTTGGGGATCGAGCCGGACGGCAGCCGGGAGTACGACGAGAACCGGCCGGTCGCCACGTTGAGCCGCATGATCCGCCGCGTCGACTTCTCCAGCAGCACGAGCCGCCCGGCCGCGTCGTTGGTCGCGACCTGGACGCCGTGGTCCTGGCTGAGGTCCTGCCCAGGCACGGTCCACGACCGCAGCAGCGCCCCGCCGGGGCCCCACTCGAACACCCGGGAGCGCTGGGTGTCGCCGGTCGGGTTGGTGTAGGTGCCGGCATAGACGCGGCCGTTGGTCGTGTGCACGTGCACGTAGGCCGGATAGCCCGGCCGCGGCACGTGGGAGAACACTCGTGTGTCGAACTTCTCCCGGGCGGCGGCGGCACCGGTCGCGGGGACCGAGCCGGCCAGCGGGACGACGACGGCGACCGCGGCCGCCAGCGCCAGGGCCCTCCTCACAGCTGCGCGACTCACAGCCGCTCCAGGACCTCGACGGCGGCGCGCTCGCCGGCGCGGACGGCACCGTCCATGTAGCCCGTCCAGTACGTCGAGGTCTCGGTGCCGGCCCAGTGCACGCGACGGAAGGGCTTCCACAGCGCGTCGGTGTAGGTCGTCATCGCACCGGGCGCCATGGAGGCGACCGGGCTGCCGTAGGTCCAGCGCTCGTGGGTCCAGTCGTGCTCGGTGTACTCGATCGGGCGCAGGGCCTTGTCCCCCACGATCTTGGCCATGCCCTCGAGCACCGCGGCCCGGCGCTGCGCGAGCGGCATGAGGCCGTACTTGCGCCAGGTGGCGCCGCCGACGAACGCCAGCAGCACGCCCGGGGCGCCCTTGCTGGGCGGGGTGTTGTCGAAGCAGGTGAGCACCGCGCCCTCGGTGTTGAGCCCCGAGCCGGAGAGCCCGTCCTTGCGCCAGAACGGCGTCTCGTAGACCGCGTCGCACTTCATCAGCGTGCCCATCGGCATGCGCTGCAGCAGCGACATCCGGCGCGGCGGCATCAGCGGGTACCAGTCGATCCCGAGCACCGCCGGCGGCGGGGCCGCGACGACCACGCGCTTGGCCCGCACCGTGCCGCGCGTGGTCACCACGTCGACGTACGACGAGGTCTGGCGGATGCGCTGCACGGCCGCGTTGAGCGCGACCCGGTCGCCCAGGATCCTCGCCAGCCGCAGCGGGAGGAGCTGCGACCCGCCCACGAAGCGCGCGTCCTGGGCGGCGCCGTCGGTGCCGGAGTTGCGGTCGAAGGTGCCGACGTGGGTCTCGTTGCCGGAGCAGGCGATGTACCACAGGAAGAACAGGAAGGAGATCTCCAGGCCGTCGTGGCCGAAGGCCGCCTGGAGGTAGGCCAGCAGCAGCTTCTGCGTCTGCGAGCGGTCCTCACCGGGCTGCGGCTGGACGACGATGTTGCGGCGCACCCACTCGTCGACGGTCATGCGGTCCCACTCCTGGGCCTTGGGGTGGGTCCACGGAGCGGTCACGTCGATCTGCGCGGCGTTGTCGTTGATCAGCTGGATCAGCACGGCGGCGTCGGCGATCTCCGGGTCCGGCGGGACGGTGCCGGTGTAGGGGATCGCGACCCCGAGCGAGTTGATGTAGATGTTGTTGCCGGCGACGTACTCCTGGAAGGTCTTCACCTCCAGCTGCCTGGCCAGGCGCAGCACGTGGTCCTGGGTGGGGCCGACGAAGGCACCGCCGGCCTCGATCACGTGGCCCGACCTCAGCTTGTGGTTGAGCAGCCGTCCGCCGACGCGGTCGCGGGCCTCGACGACGAGCACCGACCTGCCGGCGTTGCGGATCTTGCGGGCCGCGACCAGGCCCGAGAGGCCACCGCCGACGACGACCACGTCCACCCTGCCGGGGAGCTTGCCCCGCAGCGTCGCCGCGTCGGCCTCCTCCAGCGCGGCGCCTGCGGCGGTGAGCGCACCGGTCGCGGCGAGGGCGCCCGCGCCACCGACGACGGCCCGCCTGCTCACGAGGGGCGGGGCAACGAGGGCGTCGGTCTCGAGGTCCTGGTCGGTCATGGGTTCACCCTTCTCCGGCCCGTGGGCAGCGCGTGGCGGAATCTGCAAGATTTTAAATATAAACAACTGTCAGGTTCTCGTCCAGATTGCTACTCTTCCCGCATGACGCAACGTGCCCCCGAGACCGTGCCCGCGACGGTCGACCCCGGCGAGCCCCGCATGCGCCGGGTGCCCCAGCAGGAGCGCAGCCGTCGGCGGGTCGAGGCCATCCTCGACGCCGCTGCGCGGATCGTCGTCGCGGAGGGCGTCGACGCCGTCGGGACCCGCACGATCGCGGACCTCGCAGGCGTCCCGGTCGCCTCGCTCTACCAGTACTTCGCCGACAAGGACGACATCCTCCTCGCCCTCGTGGAGCGGGACATGGCCGAGATGGACGAGCGCGTCGGCGCCGAGGTCGGCAGCCTCACGACCATCAGCCTGGAGAGCCTCGTCGCCGCCACGATCCGCGCGTTCACGCAGGTCTACGCCGAGCGTCCGGCCTTCGTCATGATCTACCTCCGCGGGCGCACCAACCAGGCGATCCGCGACTACGGCCGCGAGCACAACCGCAAGGTCGCAGCGCTGTTGTTCGGCTTCGCCGCCGACCTCGGGCTCACCGTCCCCGACGTCACCGTGCTCATCGCCGAGCTCGCGGTGGAGATGGGCGACCGGCTGTTCCAGCTCGCCTACGAGGAGACCCTCGAGGGCGACCCGGCGATCATCAGCGAGGCCGTCGTCGTGATCACCACCTACCTCCAGCGCTACGCCACCCCGGCCGGTCTGACCGGGGTCAGCGTGTGACCGGGAGCCCCTCCCCCGACAGCACCCCCTGGTCCACCGCCCGCTCCGACGTCGTCGCCACGTGCCGCCGCGCCGCGGCCGAGCGGCTCGTCGTCGGCACGGCCGGCAACGTCTCGGTCGGCGTCGGCGAGCACGTCGCGATCACCGCGACGGGTGCCGACTTCGCCACCCTCGACGAGCAGCACGTGGTGGTCGTCGACCGCTCCGGGCGCCTCGTGGACGGCGACCTCGAGCCCACCTCCGAGCTCGACCTGCACCTCGGCGTCCACGCGGTCCAGACCGGTGACGTCGCGGTCGTCCACACCCACGCGCCCGTCGGCGTCGCGGTCTCGCTCGTCGCCGACTCGCTGCCGGTCGTGCACTACCAGCAGCTGCTGCTCGGCGGCGAGGTGCGCGTCGCGCCGTACGCCACCTTCGGCACGCCCGAGCTCGCCGCCCACGTCCACGCCGCGCTCGAGGGGCGCCACGCCGCCCTCATGGCCAACCACGGCTCGGTCGCGTGGGCCCCGACCGCGGCCAAGGCGCTCGACCACGCCCTGCTGCTCGAGTGGCTGTGCACGGTCTATCGCGACGCCTGCCTGATGGGCACCCCTCGCGCCCTCACCGAGTCGGAGCAGACCGCGGTCGTCGAGGCCGCCCTCGCTCGTTCCTACGGCTCCACCCGACCGGCGGAGCCCGCCCGACCCGCCACCGGCGGCAGCACCATCCAGGGGGAGTCATGAATCCAGTCCGCGTCCTCGCCGTCGGGGTGCACGTCCTCGACGTCCACGTGCGTCACGTGGAGTCCATCCCGGACGGCTCCGAGGGCCAGATCGTCGACCAGATCCGCATGTCGCCGGCCGGCACCGCAGGTGGCACCGCCGTCGTGCTGAGCCGCCTCGGCGCGTCGGTGCACAGTGCCGGCGCCGTGGGCCGCGACCCGCTGTCCGGCGTGCTGCTCGACCTCCTCGGCCGGCACGGCGTCGACACCACGCGCCTGGTCGCCCGTGACGACGTGCAGACCTCCGCGAGCGTCCTGCCGGTGCGACCCAACGGTGACCGTCCGGCCTGGCACTGCATCGGCGCCAACGGCACCTTCACCCTCGACGACCTCGACCTGACCACGCTCGGCGACTACGACGTCGTGCACCTCGGCGGGCCGGAGTTCCTCGGCGGCGAGGCGGCGGGCGAGCTGCTCCGGGCCGCCCGCGAGGCAGGGGCGACCACCTCGGCCGACCTGCTCGCCCCCGGCGACCCCGACATGCTCGCGTGGGTCGCGGCGTGCCTGCCCCACGTCGACCACTTCCTGCCCAACGACGAGCAGCTGATCGGCTTCACCGGCGAGCACGACCTCGCCGCGGCGGCCCGGGTGCTGCTCGACCGCGGCGTCGGCACCGTCGCGGTCACCTGTGGTGGCGACGGGGCGCTGGTCGCCTCGTCGACCGGGGTCGAGCGCGTGCCCGCCTTCGACGTCGACGTCGTCGACACGACCGGCTGCGGCGACGCCTTCAGCGCGGGCTACCTGCTCGGCGTCGCGGGTGGACGCACCCCGGCCCAGGCAGCCGTCCTCGGCAACGCCACCGCTGCCCAGGTGGTCAGCGGCGTGGGCACCGACGCGGGGTCCTACGACCTGGCGTCGGTCGACGACTTCGCCGTGCGCACGCCGACCCGCAGCGGCCGCTGACCCCCGCTCCGGCGTACCTCCGCGGGGGGCGCCC
>CAZKZQ010000118.1:0-2288 GCA_964557235.1 uncultured Nocardioidaceae bacterium | reverse complement strand
CCGACCCGCAGCGGCCGCTGACCCCCGCTCCGGCGTACCTCCGCGGGGGGCGCCCACCGTACGACGGCGGAGCGGTCAGGCGCAGAGGCCGGCCTCGGCCGCCTCGGCGGCCTTGGTCGGGTTGCCGCTCGGCGAGGGGCTCTGACCCGGCTTGGGGGTGTCGTCGGAGGCCTTGGCGGAGTCGGCGGTGAACTTGCGCGGCAGTCGCTCGTCCTTGCGGATCAGGCGCCACAGCTCGTCGGCCTCGGGGGCGGCCTGGAGCCGGTTGGGGTCGGGCTCGTAGGCCTCGAACGGCATCGACAGGAACTGGACCTTCTCCAGGCCGATGCCCTTCACCTCCTGGGCCAGCCCCGCCATCGTGGTGAGCTTGTGCAGACCGGGGTCGGTGGTGAGCGACTTGGTCGCGGCGTTGAGGAAGTCGTAGAGCCGCTTGGGGTTGAACAGCGTGCCGGCCGACAGCGCCTTGTTGGCCATCGCCGCGAGGAAGGTCTGCTGGCGCTTCATGCGGCCGATGTCGCCGGTGTCGCGGGTGCCGATGGAGTGGCGCACGCGCACGTAGTCGAGCGCCTGGCTCCCCTTGACGGTGTAGGAGCCGGCCGGGAGGTAGATCCGCCCGATCGGGTCGTTGACCTCCTGCGGGAGGCAGACCGGGACGCCGTTGAGCGCGTCGACCATGTTCTTGAACCCGCGGAAGTCGACGACGACGAAGTGGTCGATGCGGACCTTGGTCATCGCCTCGAACTGCTGGATCGTGCACGGCTCGCCGCCGAGCGCGAAGGCGTCGTTCCACTGGACCGGGTCCTCGGCGGGGATCCGCTCACCGGTGCGCTTGTCCTTGCACGCGGGCCGCTTGACCATCAGGTCGCGCGGGACGGAGATGCCGTAGGCGCGGTTCCGGTCGGCGGAGAGGTGCAGCAGGATCGTGGTGTCGGAGAGACCGGGGGTGCTGCCCGCGACCGCCTTCTGCCCTGCTCGGGTGTCGTTGCCGAGCACGAGGACGTTGAGCGGCTCCTTGGGCCCCTCGACCTCCACCTTGTCCGGACGGTCCTCGGTGATCTGGTTGAAGGCGTCGGAGACGGTGACGTTGCCCTCGAGGTGGCGATAGATGAGGTAGCCGCTGCACCCCAGCGCCAGGAGCACCATGACCGTCGACACGGCGATCGCCCGCACGACGGGATGGCGACGCTTGTCCAGGTGCTTGCCGTAGTACGCCACGTTCCTCGATTCCCAACGTCCGGCCCGACACCCCTCGGGCCGTGCATCCCTGTTTCGCAGCCCGGATGATCCCGGTTCGGCCGCGACCGAGAAGGATACCCGGCCAGTCTGTCCGGCCGACACGCCGATGAAACCAGAGTCACCCACGTCACACCGCCGGTTCGGACACCTCCCGCGCCTACGGTGAGCGTCATGGACGACGGCGCGGCGGAGCTCTCCGGGGGCAACATGGGTCGCGTCGTGCGCCGGGGCGCGACGGTGGTCCGGGAGGCCGGCGAGTGGACCCCCGCGGTCCACCGGCTCCTCGCCCACCTGGTCGAGGCCGGCGTCCCGGGGATCCCGCGGCCGCTCGGGGCGACCGACGACGGGCACGAGGTGCTGGGGTTCGTGGACGGCACGGTGCCGGCGTACCCGATGCCGTCGTGGGTGTGGAGCGACGTCGCGCTCGAGTCGTCGGCGCGCCTGCTGCGCCAGGTCCACGACGCCACCACGGGATTCAGCCACGAGGGTCCGTGGCGCTCGCCCGTGCGCCGGCCGAGCGAGGTCGTCTGCCACAACGACTTCGCGACCTACAACCTCGTGTACGACGACCGGGCGCGGGCGGTCGGCGTCATCGACTGGGACTTCGCCTCCCCCGGTCCCCGGCTGTGGGACCTCGCCTACCTCGCCTACCGCATCGTGCCGCTGTCGACCGACGACTGGGGCGACGGGTTCACGACCGAGCAGCGGCTCGACCGGCTGCGCCGCCTGCTCGACGCCTACGGCAGCGACGCCGAGCCCGCTGAGCTCCTCGCGGTGCTGGTGGACCGGCTGCTCGACCTCGCGGCGTTCAGCGACGACATGGCCGCGCGCCTGGGCAAGCCCGAGCTGGGCGAGCACGCGGACCTCTACCGGCGCGACGCCCGGAGCCTGCCCGCGACGCACCCGGGGGCCTGAGTTCGTCGCATCCGCCGGCGACTGACAAAATGACCACCGCCGCGGACCTCGGTCCCCGGCTCGCCCCAGTAGCTCAGTGGATAGAGCAGCCGCCTCCTAAGCGAAAGGTCGCCAGTTCGACTCTGGCCTGGGGCACC
>CAZKZQ010000117.1:0-11313 GCA_964557235.1 uncultured Nocardioidaceae bacterium | reverse complement strand
TGTAGATCACCGCGTCGGACTCGCGCGGGATCGTCGAGCCGTTGGTGTTGCAGATCGCGAGCACCTTGGCGCGCTGCTCGCGCGCGTGGCGGATCGCCATGAGGGTGTCGGCGGTCTCGCCCGACTGGCTGATCGCGACGACCAGCGTGTCGCGGGTGAGGATCGGGTCGCGGTAGCGGAACTCGTGGGCCAGCTCGACCTCGCACGGGATGCGGGTCCAGTGCTCGATGGCGTACTTCGCGACGAGACCGGCGTAGAAGGCCGTCCCGCACGCGGTGATGATGATCTTGTCGACGCTGCGCAGCTCGTCCTCGCTCATCCGGATCTCGTCGAGCTGGAGCCTCCCCTCGGCGTCGTGGCGCCCGAGCAGCGAGTCGCCGATCGCGCGCGGCTGCTCGAAGATCTCCTTGCGCATGAACCAGTCGTAGCCGTCCTTCTCGGCGGCCGACAGGTCCCAGTCGATCTCGTAGGCACGGGCCTGCGCCGGGTTGCCGTCGAAGTCGGTGACCTCGATCTCGTCGCGGGTGATCGTGACGACCTGGTCCTGGCCGAGCTCGAGCGCGTGGCGCGTGTGCTCGATGAAGGCCGCGACGTCGGAGCCGAGGAAGTTCTCCCCCTCGCCGACGCCCACGACCAACGGCGAGTTGCGGCGCGCGGCGACCACCCGGTCGGGGTCCTGGGCGTCGACGGCCACGAGCGTGAACGCACCGCTGAGGCGGCGGCAGACCTGCTGCATCGCGGTGGTCAGGTCGGCACCGTCGGTGACGGCCTTCTCCAGCAGGTGCGCGGCGATCTCGGTGTCGGTGTCGGAGCGCAGGTCGTGGCCCTCGGCCTCCAGCCCGGCGCGCAGCGTGGCGAAGTTCTCGATGATCCCGTTGTGCACGACCGCCACGCGCTCCTTCTGCCCGCGGTGCGGGTGGGCGTTGCGGTCGGTCGGCGGGCCGTGCGTCGCCCAGCGCGTGTGCCCGATGCCGATGTGCGACTCCGGGAGCGGCGTCTCGGCGAGCGCCGCGTCGAGGTTGGCCAGCTTGCCGGCGCGCTTGTCGCCGACCAGCGCGCCCTCGTGGACCAGCGCCACCCCGGCGGAGTCGTAGCCGCGGTACTCCAGCCTCCGCAGGCCGTCGGTGATGACGCGTTCAGCCGACTTCGGACCGACGTAGCCCACGATTCCGCACATGGGGTCAGCCTAGCGACGGCCGTGGGCAACAATGCTCGGCATGACCTCGGCGCAGCAGTCGGACCGCGAACACGGCCGCGACCGCGACCCCTCGCCGTACGTCGAGCTCGACCGGAGTGCCTGGGCCGCCCTCGGCGCGGCGACCCAGCAGCCGCTCACCGCCGAGGAGGTCGAGCGCGTCCGCGGCCTCGGCGACGAGCTGGACCTCGCCGAGGTCGAGCAGGTCTACCTGCCGCTCTCCCGGCTGCTGAGCCTCTACGTCGAGTCCTCGGGCCAGCTGCACCGCGCCCAGGAGGACTTCCTCGACCAGCCCGTGCCCCCGCGCACGCCGTTCGTGATCGGCGTCGCCGGCTCGGTCGCCGTCGGCAAGTCCACGACCGCCCGCGTGCTGCAGCAGATGCTCGCCCACTGGCCGGCGCACCCCTCGGTCGCGCTGGTCACCACCGACGGCTTCCTGCTGCCCAACGCCGAGCTCGAGCGCCGCGGGATCCTGCACCGCAAGGGGTTCCCGGAGTCCTACGACCGCCGCGCCCTGCTCAAGTTCGTGATCGACATCAAGTCCGGCAAGGACGAGGTCGCCGCGCCGACGTACTCCCACCTCGTCTACGACGTGGTGCCCGACCAGCGGATCACCGTGAAGGGTCCCGACATCGTCGTGATCGAGGGCCTCAACGTCCTGCAGCCCGCCCGGGTGCGTGCCGACGGCCGCACGGGCCTGGCGGTGAGCGACTTCTTCGACTTCTCGGTCTACGTCGACGCCGCGACCGCCGACATCCGCAAGTGGTACGTCGACCGCTTCCAGCGCCTGCGCGAGACCGCCTTCCGCGACCCGACGTCGTACTTCGCGAAGTACGCCGACCTGACCCCCCTCGAGGCCGAGACCGAGGCCAACCGGATCTGGGACACGATCAACGGGCCCAACCTGGAGCGCAACATCCTGCCCACCCGGGCACGCGCCAGCCTCGTGCTCCGCAAGAACGCCGACCACTCCGTGTCCTGGGTGAGGCTGCGCAAGCTGTGAGGCGCTCGTGATCCACCTCAGGCTGCGCGTGCCCGCCGACGTCCGCGAGCAGGTCGCGGACCTGCTCTGCGGCGACGACACCGTCACCAACGTCGTCGTGCTGGAGGGTGCCTTCCGCAAGCCGGAGGGCGACCTGGTGCTGGCCGACGTCGCACGGGAGAACGCCACCGCCGTGCTCAGCGCGCTGCGCGACCTCGAGCTCCACCACGGCGGCTCGATCACGGTCGAGGACATCTCGACGATCCTGTCCGACGGCGCCACCGAGGCCGAGAAGGCCGCCCCCGGTGCACCGGACGACGGCGTCGTGTGGGTGGCGATCGAGAACCAGCTGCGCTCGGAGTCGCGACTGTCGTGGGCGTTCGTGGCCTTCCTGACGCTCGCGACGCTCATCGCGGGCGCGGGCCGCATCCTCGACCAGCCGATCCTCATCGTGGGCGCGATGGTCGTGGGCCCGGAGTTCACGCCGATGGCGGCGATCTGCTTCGCCCTGGCGCGACCCCGGCCGGCCCTCATCCCGCGGGCGCTGGGCACGCTCGGCGTGGGCTTCGTGACCGCGGTCGCCGTCGCGACCGTCGGCTGGGCGCTGGCCTACCACGCGTTCGGGCTGTTCACCGCCGACCAGGCCGCCACCGGCCCGCAGACCGACTTCATCGTCCAGCCCGACGTCTGGTCCTTCCTCGTCGCGCTCGTCGCCGGCGCGGCGGGCGTGCTGTCGCTGACGACCGCCAAGTCCGGGCCTCTGGTGGGCGTCTTCATCTCGGTCACCACGGTCCCGGCCGTCGGCACGCTCGCCGTCGTGCTCGCCGCCGGCGTGTGGAGCGAGGTCGGCGCCTGCCTGGCCCAGCTGGGCATCAACATGCTCGGCATCCTCGTCGCCGGCGTCCTGACCCTCTGGGTGCAGAAGCTGGTGTGGCAGCGGGTCGCGCGCCGCGGCCTACGTCACGGTGTGCGGATGGGGACGGAAGGGTAGGACCCCGCCATGACGCGATTCACCTCCAGCACGCAGAGCGAGGCTGTGATCACCGCCGACCGCGACCGGGTCTGGGAGATGCTCACCGACCCCGAGACGGTGGCGCGCCTGACGCCACTGCTCCAGCGGATCGAGGTGGACGGCGACCTGTGGATCTGGCACATGGGCACGATCCCGGGCCTCCCCGTGGCGTTCGCACCGACGTTCACCGAGCGCATGGTGCAGACCCCCAAGGAGCGCATCGAGTACGAGCACGCGCCGCGTGGGGGCAAGGAGCCCGCCGCCGTGAAGGGCTGGTACTCCCTCGAGGACCACGCCGACGGCGTCAAGCTCGGCATCTACCTCGAGATCTGCGTGGCCCTCCCCCTGCCCAAGATGGCCAACGGGATGGTGACGCGGGTGATGGGCCAGGTGATGAACCAGATGGGCGACCGTTTCGCCAAGCGCATGCTGGCCGAGCTCGATGCGGAGGAGGTCGGGGTCTGACCAGACACCCGACCGACCGCGTCGGCGACCGTCTCGTCGTCGCGGCGTTCTGCCTGCTCGGCACCGGTGGCGCCGTCGCGCTCCTCGCCCTCCTCCCCCAGGTGCGCGAGGAGCCCGCCCGCGACGGCGGGCTGTCGGTCGGCGTGCTGGTCGCCGCGGAGGCCGTCGTCGCCTGCCTCGCGGGCCTGCTCTACGCGCTCGCCTGGGCCAGGCGCATCCTCGGCGTCGGGGTCGAGACCCTCGCCGGTGACCTCCGGCGCAGCACGCCCGGCGAGAGCCACCTCCCGCGCATCCCGCGGCCGTTGCGGCTGATCGGCCTCGGCTACGCCCTGCCGATGCTCCTCGCGTTCCTCGCGCTCCTGGTCATCGACCCGGACGACGCGGTGTTCGCCACCCTGGTCACGGTCCCGGGTCAGCTGTTCTGCGCGCTCATCGGCGGAGCCCTGGGGCTGCTGCTCGTGCTGCCCGTCCTCGGGCTCACCCGCCTGGTCCGGAGCGGACAGGTCCGGCACCACCCGCTCATGGTGGCGGTGCTGGTCCTCCTGCTGCTCATCGTGCCGTGGGCGGTGCTCGGCACCTGGGCCGCGGAGTCGCCGTACGAGGGCCGGCGAAGCCCCGACTGGCTGCTCCTGCTGGGGATCCAGCGCGACGGCGTGGACGTGGAGCACACGGCCGCGCTGCGCCTCACGCAGGTGATGACCTACGTGATCGCCGGCCTGCTCGCCTACGCGGGCTGGTCGAGCCGCCGCGGGCGCACCGACGACGAGCAGGAGCACACGGACCTCAGAGGGCCAGGCGCTCCCTGACGATGCCGGCCAGGCGCTCGGCGGTCTCGTGGGCGACCTCGGCGCTCGCGGCCTCGACCATCACGCGCACCAGCGGCTCGGTGCCCGAGGGCCGCAGGAGCACCCGGCCGGACGAGCCGAGCTTGGCCTCCTCGGCCGCCACGGCGGCGAGGACCTCCTCGTCGGAGTCCGCGCGGTCCTTGGCGACGTCGGGCACGTTGATCATCACCTGCGGCAGGCGCTGCATCACCGACGCGAGCGTGGCGAGGTCCTGACCCGTCTCGGTCATCCGACTGAGCACCATGAGCGCGGTGAGGGTGCCGTCGCCGGTGGTGGCGTGGTCGCTGAGGATCACGTGGCCCGACTGCTCGCCGCCCAGGGTGAAGCCGTGGGCGTTCATCTCCTCCAGGACGTAGCGGTCGCCCACCTTGGTCTGCAGGACGGTGACGCCCGAGCGCTCCATCGCCTGGAGGAAGCCGAGGTTGCTCATCACGGTCGCGACCACGGTGTCGCCGGCCAGTCGTCCGCGGTCGCGCAGCGTGAGCGCGAGGATCGACAGGATCTGGTCGCCGTCGACGATGCTGCCCTCGCGATCGACCGCCAGGCAGCGGTCGGCGTCGCCGTCCAGCCCGAAGCCCGCGTCCGCACCGTGCTCGACGACCGCGCGCTGGAGCCCCTCGAGGTGCGTGGACCCGCAGCCGTCGTTGATGTTGTGGCCGTCGGGAGCCGCGTTGATCGCGACCACCTCGGCACCGGCCGTGCGGAGCGCCGCGGGGGCCGAGGCGTACGCCGCCCCGTGGGCGCAGTCCACCACGACCTTGATGCCCTCCAGGCCGTGCGGCAGGGCACCGACGAGGTGGGCGACGTACTCGTGCACGCCCTGGTAGTACGTCGTGACGCGGCCGATCGCGGCGCCGGTGGGCCGCTGCCACGGCTCGCGCATGCGCTGCTCGATCAGCTCCTCGATCTCGTCGTCGAGCTTGAGACCGCCGCGCTTGAGGAACTTGATGCCGTTGTCGGGCATCGGGTTGTGGCTCGCGGAGATCACCACCCCGAGGTCGACGTCGAGGTGCGCGGCGAGGAACGCCACCCCCGGCGTCGGCAGCACGCCGACCCGGAGCACGTCGACCCCGGCCGAGGCGAGGCCCGCGACGACGGCGGCCTCGAGGAACTCGCCGGACAGGCGGGTGTCACGCCCGACGACGGCACGAGGCCGGTGCCCACTGAAGGCACCGGCCTCGCCCAGCACGTGGGCAGCAGCGACGGAGAGGTCGAGCGCGAGCTCGGCGGTGAGCAGGCCGTTGGCGAGCCCCCGGACACCGTCGGTGCCGAAGACCCTCTCCCGAGGCTGGCTGTCCCCTGCAGCCAAGATCAGCGCTTGCTGTACTGCGGAGCCTTGCGGGCCTTCTTGAGACCGGCCTTCTTGCGCTCGATGACGCGGGCGTCGCGGGTCAGCAGACCGGCCTTCTTGAGCGACGGGCGGTTGGCCTCGATGTCCAGGGCGTTGAGCGCACGGGCCACGCCGAGACGCAGGGCGCCGGCCTGGCCGGTGATGCCGCCACCGTGGATGCGGGCGATCACGTCGAAGCGGCCGACCAGGTCGGTGGTCACGAAGGGCTCGTTGACGACCTGCTGGTGCAGCTTGTTGGGGAAGTAGGAGTCGAGGGTGCGGCCGTTGACGGTCCACTGGCCGGTGCCGGGCACCAGGCGGACGCGGGCGACGGCCTCCTTGCGACGGCCGGTGGCCGCGGAGGGGCCGATCGTCGCCGGACGCTGCGGGGCGTCGGCGGAGGGGGCGCTCTCGGAGGTGTAGGCGACGCCCTCGTCGTTGGTCTCGAAGGTCTCGTCGGCCTCGGTGGTGGGCTGCTCGGTGGTCGTGTCAGTCACGAAGATGTCCTTGTTCGCTGCTCGTTGTCGAAGGGGGCTTACTGGGAGATCTGGGTGATCTCGTAGGGCTGGGCCTTCTGGGCCTGGTGCGGGTGGTTCGGGCCGGCGTAGACCTTGAGCTTCTTCAGCACCTGTCGACCGAGGCGGTTCTTGGGGAGCATGCCCCAGACGGCCTTCTCGATGGCGCGGCGCGGGTCCTTGTCCAGGAGGTCGCCGAAGGCGGTCGCGGAGAGGCCACCCGGGTAGCCGGAGTGGCGGTAGGCCATCTTGGTGTTCTTCTTGTTGCCGGAGAGCGCGACCTTCTCGGCGTTGATGATGATGACGAAGTCACCACCGTCGACGTGCGGGGCGAAGGTCGGCTTGTGCTTGCCGCGCAGGAGGTTGGCGGTGGTCGTGGCCAGACGGCCGAGGACCACGTCGGTGGCGTCGATGACGTGCCACTCGCGCTGGATGTCAGCGGGCTTCGGGCTGTAGGTGCGCACGGGCGCTCCCTTTCTCGTTCGTGACCGCGCGGCGTCCCGGAGGGACCGTGCGGCTTGGGGGTGGACCTGCGACTGTGACGAACACTGCCCGGATCCGGCCTGGCTGGCCGGTCTCGGATCTGCATGGTCCGGCGGGAAGCCGGGGCCACGCGGCACGAGTCGCAACGGGCAACTCTACGCGAGCCCCGCCGCCCTCGGCAAAACGAGGTCTGTCCGGAGGCTGGGACCGCCCCGGGCCTCGGTTTTGTCGCCCTGCCCAGGGGAATAGGTTGGGTCGCGGGCCACCCCCCTCGCAGCCCCGCTGCACCCTGCTCAGAACCTTGCTCAGCACCCCAGCACAGGAGCCGACGTGACCGACGCCGACCAGTCCCTCTCCGTCCGCGACAACCGGACCGGCAAGGACTACACCCTCGAGATCACCGACGGGACGCTGCGTGCCGCCGACTTCTCCAAGATCCGGGTGGACGAGGACGAGCCCGGTCTGGCGCTCTACGACCCCGGCTTCACCAACACCGCCTCCTGCCGCTCCGCGGTGACCTTCATCGACGGCGAGAAGGGGATCCTGGAGTACCGCGGCTACCCGATCGAGCAGCTGGCCGAGAAGTCGACGTTCCTCGAGGTCGCCTACCTGCTGATCTACGGCGAGCTGCCCACGCGCGAGCAGTACGACCAGTGGGTGCACGAGATCACCTACCACACGTTCGTGCACGAGAACGTCAAGGGCTTCATGCACGGGTTCCGCTACGACGCGCACCCGATGGGCATGCTCATGGCCTCGGTCGGAGCGCTCTCGACGTTCTACCCGGAGTCCAACGAGATCAAGGACGCCGACAACCGCCACATCCAGATCGTGCGCATGATCGCCAAGATGCCGACGCTCGGCGCCTGGGCCTTCCGCCACGCGCAGGGCAAGCCCTACGTCTACCCGGACAACGAGCTCAGCTACACCGAGAACTTCCTCTCGATGCTGTTCAAGATGAGCGAGCACACCTACGAGGCCGACCCGCGCATCGCCAAGGCCCTCGACGTCCTGTTCATCCTCCACGCCGACCACGAGCAGAACTGCTCGACCAACGCCGTCCGCTCGGTCGGCTCCTCGCAGGTCGACCCCTACTCGTCGGTGGCGGCCGGCATCGCGGCGCTCTACGGCCCGCTGCACGGCGGCGCCAACGAGGCGGTGCTCAAGATGCTGCGCCGCATCGGGTCCAAGGAGAACATCCCCGACTTCATCCAGGGCGTGAAGGACGGCGACGAGCGCCTGATGGGCTTCGGCCACCGCGTCTACAAGAACTACGACCCGCGCGCCAAGATCATCAAGAAGGCCTGCGACGACGTCTTCGAGGTCACCGGGGTCAACCCGCTGCTCGAGATCGCCCAGGAGCTGGAGAAGATCGCGCTCGAGGACGAGTACTTCGTCAAGCGCAAGCTCTACCCCAACGTGGACTTCTACTCCGGCCTCATCTACGAGGCGCTGCAGTTCCCGCCGGAGATGTTCACCGTCCTCTTCGCGATCGGCCGCACGCCGGGCTGGCTGGCCCAGTGGCTCGAGCTGGTCCAGGACAAGGAGCAGAAGATCGCGCGCCCCAAGCAGATCTACACCGGCGACCGCACGCTCGACTTCGTCGCGCGCGAGGAGCGCTGGGCCTGACCCGCACCGCGTGAGGGCGCGGTCCGGACCAGCCGGGCTGCGGCGTATCACTGCGCCCGCCGGGGGCTCCTCCCGGGCATGATCACCCACCCGCTCGCAGCGCTCGCCGTCCTGTCCCCCACCGACCACACGCGCCGTCGCACCGACGACGACCTCGCGTCGTACGACCGCAGGCGCGCGGCGCGCATCCGCCGCCGCCGCAGCCCCCGCGAGAACTGACCCGTCAGCCGCCGAGGGCGGCGGAGACGACCTCGCGGGCCTCGTCCTGCACCTGCGCGAGGTGGTCGGGGCCCTGGAACGACTCGGCATAGATCTTGTAGACGTCCTCGGTGCCACTGGGCCGCGCGGCGAACCACGCCGACGCCGTCGTCACCTTGAGGCCGCCGATGGCAGCCCCGTTGCCGGGCGCCTCGGTGAGCTTGCCGGTGATCTCCTCCCCCGCCAGCGAGGTCGCCTTGACGTCGTCGGGCGAGAGCGCGGCGAGCTTGGCCTTCTGCTCGCGGTCGGCCGGGGCGTCGATCCGGGCGTACGCCGGGGCGCCGTGCCGCGCGACCAGGTCGGCGTAGTGCTCGCTCGGGCTGCGCCCGGTGACGGCCAGGATCTCCGAGGCCAGGAGGGCGAGGAGGATGCCGTCCTTGTCGGTCGTCCACACGGTGCCGTCCTTGCGCAGGAACGACGCACCCGCGGACTCCTCGCCGCCGAAGCCGAACGAGCCGTCGACCAGCCCGCTGACGAACCACTTGAACCCGACCGGCACCTCGACCAGCGGCTTGCCGAGCTCCTCGGCCACGCGGTCGATCATCGAGCTCGACACCAGCGTCTTGCCGATGCGGGCGCTGTCGGGCCAGTCCGGGCGCGCGCCGCCGAAGAGGTGGCGGATCGCGACGGCGAGGTAGTGGTTGGGGTTCATCAGCCCTGCGTCGGGCGTGACGATGCCGTGCCGGTCCGCGTCGGCGTCGTTGCCGGTCGCGACCTGGAAGCGGTCGCGCTTGTCGATCAGCGAGGCCATCGCGTCGGGCGAGGAGCAGTCCATGCGGATCTTGCCGTCCCAGTCCAGCGTCATGAAGCGCCACGTCGGGTCGACCAGCGGGTTGACCACGGTCAGGTCGAGCCCGTGGCGGTCGGCGATCTCGCCCCAGTAGTGCACGCTCGCGCCGCCCAGCGGGTCGGCCCCGATCCTGATGCCCGCCTCGCGCACGGCGTCGAGGTCGAGCACGTGCGGGAGGTCGTCGACGTACGTCCCGAGGAAGTCGTAGTCACCCACGGTCGCCCGGGCCCTGCTGAACGGAACCCGCTCGACGCCCTTCAGCCCGGCACGGATGTAGTCGTTGGCGGCCTGCGCGATCACCTTGGTGGCGTCGGTGTCGGCCGGTCCGCCGTGGGGCGGGTTGTACTTGAAGCCACCGTCGCCGGGCGGGTTGTGCGAGGGCGTGACGACGATGCCGTCGGCGAGACCCTTGCCTCCCGTGGTGGTCGAGCCCGGTCGAGACCCGTTGGCGCGCAGGATCGCGTGGGAGACCGCCGGTGTCGGGGTGTAGCCGTCGCGCGAGTCGACCAGCACGGTCACGTCGTTGGCGACCAGCACCTCGAGCGCGGTCGCCCACGCCGGCTCCGACAGCCCGTGGGTGTCGCGGCCGATGAACAGCGGGCCGTCGTAGCCCTGGTCGCGGCGGTAGTCGCAGATCGCCTGCGTGGTCGCTGCGATGTGCGCCTCGTTGAACGACGTCTTGAGGCTGCTCCCGCGGTGGCCGCTGGTGCCGAAGGCGACCTGCTGGTCGACGTCGTCGGGATCCGGCTCGAGGGTGTAGTACGCCGTCACCAGGTGCGCGACGTCGACGAGGTCCTCGGGGCGGGCGGGCTGTCCGGCGCGGGAGTCGGTCATGGCCCCATCCTGCCCGCACCCCGGCCCGCCAAGCGACACCCGACCGCGCGAGGATGGTGAGGTGCAGATCGAGGACGCGCTGCTGCGCGCGCAGGAGGCCGCCGCGCCGGAGGTCGGCCGTGGCCGGGTCGCGGAGTACATCCCCAGCCTGGCGGCCGTGGACCCGCACCAGTTCGGGATGGCCGTCGCCTCCTGCGACGGCCAGGTGCACGTCATCGGCGACGCCGACGTGCGCTTCTCCGTGCAGAGCATCAGCAAGGTGTTCACGCTCGCCCTGGTCATCGCCGCGGAGGGCGAGGGCATCTGGCAGCGGGTGTCGCGCGAGCCGTCGGGCAACCCGTTCAACTCCCTGCTCCAGCTCGACCAGGAGGCGGGGCGTCCGCGCAACCCGTTCATCAACGCGGGCGCGCTCGTCGTGACCGACCGGCTGCAGTCGCTGACCGGCGACGCCTGCGGCGCGCTGCGCGACCTCGTGCGTCGTGAGAGCGGACGCGACGACGTGACCAGCGACCCGGAGGTGGCCAGGTCCGAGCTCGAGGCCGGTCACCGCACGTCGGCGCTCGCGCACCTGCTCGCCAGCTACGACAACCTGGAGAACCCGGTCGACGTGGTGATCGACCACTACGTCCAGCAGTGCGCCCTGTCGATGACCTGTCGCGAGCTGGCGCTCGCCGGACTGTTCCTCGCCCGCGACGGCGTCCTCTCCGACGGGACCCGCCTGCTCGACGCACGGCAGGCCAAGCGGGTGAACGCCGTGATGCTCACCTGCGGCACCTACGACTCCGCGGGCGAGTTCGCCTATCGCGTCGGGCTGCCCGCCAAGAGCGGGGTCGGCGGCGGCATCCTGGCCGTCATCCCCGACCGCGGGGTGGCCTGCGTGTGGAGCCCCGCGCTGGGTCCGACCGGCAACTCCGCGGCAGGGCTCGCCGCCCTGGACGCGTTCACGACGTACTCCGACTGGACGGTGTTCTGAGC
>CAZKZQ010000116.1:8696-11355 GCA_964557235.1 uncultured Nocardioidaceae bacterium | reverse complement strand
GCAGATCACCATGACGCGGCCGTGGCGACGGATCACCTTGCACTTGTCACAGATCGGCTTGACGCTCGGGTTGACCTTCATGGAAAGGCCTTTCGGGGTCGTGTCGGCTGGATTACTTGTACCGGTAGACGATGCGGCCGCGAGTCAGGTCGTACGGCGAGAGCTCCACGACGACCCGGTCCTGCGGGAGGATGCGGATGTAGTGCTGCCGCATCTTGCCGCTGATGTGCGCGAGCACCTTGTGCCCGTTGCTCAGCTCGACTCGGAACATCGCGTTGGGGAGGGCTTCCACGATGGTGCCCTCCATCTCGATGACGCCTTCCTTCTTCGGCATGTCCTCCGCAATCTGTTGGATGATCGTCTTCCGGGTGGCCCGCGAACCGCCCCCGCGCGTGCGCGGGGTGGACCTCGTGAGCTCGTCGGGCACCTCGACCCCAGTCGTCATGAGTCCTCGAGACCGAGGAGACCGGGGCAGCCGCGAGGCAGCACGGAACGAAGCCACGTTGGGCCGACGTAGGAGTCTACGCAAAATCCCCGCGAACCGTTAATCGAGGCCCCTCGCTAGGGTTGCCGACGTGACACAGTCCCCCGGGTTCCGCCTTCGCACCCTCGCGAAGCCCCTGGTGTACACCGGCGGAGGGCTCACCGCCCTGGGTGGCGGGCTGTGGGGGGTCCTCCTCGCCGAGGCCAAGCTCGCCCGCCGCCAGATCGGCAACGCCGAGGACGACCCGCCGGCACCGTCGGGGTGGTACGGCCACGGCCGGCCCGGTCCCGCGATCAAGATCGCGCTCCTCGGGGACTCCTCCGCCGCCGGCTACGGCGTCGAGTCGGTCGAGGACACCCCTGGCGCCTACCTCGCCTCCGGCGTCGCCGAGGCCGCCGACCGGCGCGTCTACCTCTCCTCCGTCGCCAAGGTCGGCGCCCAGTCCAAGGACCTGGCCGGCCAGATCGACCGGGTGCTGCCGATGGAGCCCCACGTCGCGGTGATCTTCATCGGCGGCAACGACGTCACCCACGCGGTCTCGGTCAAGACCTCGCAGCGCCTGCTCCGGGCCGCGGTGATGCGGCTGAAGTCGCACGGCGTGAAGGTCGTGGTCGGCACGTGCCCCGACCTCGGCACGATCGAGCCCCTCCACCCGCCGCTGCGGCAGATCGCCCGGGTGTGGTCGCGCCAGCTCGCCGCCGCCCAGGCCACCGTGGTGGTGCAGTCCGACTCGCGCGCCGTGGCCCTCGGGTCGGTGCTGGCCGACGAGTTCGCCTCGCTGTCCCACCTGCTCTTCGGCCCCGACAAGTTCCACCCCTCGGCCGCGGGCTACGCCCGGATGAGCGCCGCCGTGCTCCCGACCGTGCTCGCCGCCCTGGGGCTCGTGCCCGAGGACGAGACGCCCGAGTGGGACCGCGGCGAGGCCGTCCTCCCGATCGACATCGCCGTCCTCGAGGCCGCCCGGCACCCCGGCGCGTCCGTCGAGCCCGTCCCGGACGAGACCGGACGCCCCGGCCAGGGTCGCTTCGCCACCCTGCGCCGACGCCGGCACCAGCCCGAGGCCGACGTGCAGGCGCCCGAGCTCACCGAGCAGGACGTCGAGGGCGGCGCCTGAGCGCGGCCCCACCCCGGCGTACGCAGAACGGAGCCCCGACCACCTGGTCGGGGCTCCGTTTGTCCGCGGGTCGTGCGGTCGTGCGTCTGCGGTCAGTCCTGGCCGCGCAGGATCGCGAGGATCTTGAGCAGCTGGATGTAGATCCAGATGATCGTCACGGTCAGGCCGAAGGCGGCTCGCCACGACTCACGCTCGGGGAGACCGGCAGCGATGCCGCGCTCCACGAAGTCGAAGTCGAGGATCAGCATGATCACACCGAGGCCGAGGCCCAGGATGCTGAACAGCAGGCCCGCCCCACCGAAGCCGTTGAGGCCGAGGTCGGCGTGGAAGATGCCGAGCACGAAGTCGAGCAGGGCCACGGCGACGAACCCGAACATCGCGGCGACGGCCCACTTGCGGAAGCGGGAGCCGACCTGGATGTCGAAGAACTTGTAGGCCGCGAGCGTGCCCGCGACCGCGCCGAAGGTGCCGACCACGGCGCCGATGACCAGGCCGCCGTTGCCGTCGCTGTTGAAGTAGCCCTCGATCACCTTGGAGAAGGCGCCGACGAAGAGGCCCTCGAGCGCGGCGTAGGCGATGACCAGCGCCGGGCTGACGACCCGCTTGAAGGAGTTGACCATCGACAGCGCGAAGCCGCCGAAGGCACCGACCATCGAGAGGAGGTAGAGCGACCGCAGGGTGCTCGCGTCGTCGAGGTCGCCGGTGAGGACCCACGTCGCCGCGGCGACGAGGACGACCACACCGAGGGTGATGGCGGTCTTCTGGACCACGCTGTCGATCGTCATCGGGCGGGTGTCGAGGCCGCTGGGGGCCCCGCCCTGCCACTGGCCGGTCTCGGCAGGGGAGCCGTAGGCCGGATAGCTCATGCCGTTGCCGGCGTACTGCATGGCGTTGGCGTTGCCGCGTCCGTTGAACCCCTCGGAGCGGTTGAACACCGGGTTGCTGCTCTGCATGTCACATCCTCGAGGGTGTTGGCGTCGCCCGGGTGGGCGCTCTTCGAGCTGAGGCCCATCGTAGGAATCCAACCTGAGGTAGCGCTGAGACACCCCGGAGAACAGGGG
>CAZKZQ010000116.1:4299-8596 GCA_964557235.1 uncultured Nocardioidaceae bacterium | reverse complement strand
CCGCCCCTGCCCGTGCGGCGGCCTCCACGCGACGGAGTACGACGCGTGCTGCGGACCGCTCCTGCGCGGGGAGCGTCGGGCCGCCACCGCCGAGGAGCTGATGCGCTCGCGCTACACGGCGTACGCCGTCGGCGACGTCGACCACGTCTGGCGCACCTGGCACCCCCGCACCCGCCCCGAGGAGGTGACCCCGACCCCGGGCATGTCGTGGACCGGGCTCACCGTCCTGCGCACCGAGGCCGGCGGCCCCGACGACGCGACGGGCGTGGTGGAGTTCCGCGCCGAGCACACCTCGCCCGACGGCTCGCTGCACGAGGTGAGCCGCTTCGAGCGCCGCGCCGGGCGCTGGGTCTACGTCGACGGCGTCAGCACGGTCAGCGGCTGAGCGCGGGGACGTGGGCCGGGAAGGCCCCGTCCTCGACGGCGGCGACGGCAGCCTCGACGCGCTCGACCGGCCCGGCCACGAAGAGGTACTCCACGTTGCGCAGCCGGTTGACCTGGCCGACCCGCTCCCCCGCCCCGTTGAAGACGCCGATCTGGGCGCCGACGTAGCGCTTGGCGTCGAAGCCGAGCAGCGCGACGCGCTCGTGGCCGGCGTCGGTGAGCCAGCCGACCAGCTGGTCCGGCGAGACCCACGACTCGTCGTTGCAGGAGACCACGACCACCTCGGCGCTGACGCGCCCGACGAGGTCGGCCAGCGCGCCGGGCATCGTGCGCTTGACGTTGAAGACGCTCTTGAGCTCGAGGTCGCGGCTGTCGACGCGCTTGCAGGCGATGCCGTAGTGGTCGGGCTCGTCGCCGCGGACGAGCGTCTCCCACACGTGGTAGTTGGTCTCGTAGCGGTGCTGGTTGTAGGGCGGGTCGAGGTAGGCGAGGTCGACCCGCGGAGTCGCGTCGGCCGCGTCGGCCGCCTCGAGCCGCAGCGTGGCGCCCGGCCCGGGCAGGAGCGCGGGCCGCTCGAGCCGCAGGTCGCGGAAGCTGCGCGGCGCCCACTGCTTGAGGTAGGCCATCTGCACGCCCGTGGTGGAGTCCACGCGGTCGGCCGCGACGAGCAGGCTGGTGAGCAGCACGGGCCACAGCGGGTGGTCGGCGTGGGAGGTGGCGAGGGCGTGCCGGATGGCGTCGATGCGCGCACCGTTGTGCGGCTGGAAGTAGCGCGCCTGGTGGCAGAAGACCTCGGTGACGTAGCCCGGGGCGCCGGGCAGGGCGTCGAGCTCGGCGAGCACCCGGTCGAGCTCGTCGAGGTCGGCGGTGCTCAACGCGTCGGCGTCGGTGGCGACGAAGCAGTCGCTGAAGACGGCGCTGTAGCGGGCCCGGTCGTTGGCGGTGACGTGGACGCCGCGGCGCTTGAACTCCTGCGCGACGCGGGTGGTCCCGGTGAAGACGTCGAGGGCGGTGCGCGCCTCGACCGCGGTGGCGATCTCCCCCAGCACCGGCACCAACGTGCGCTTGCTGCCGAGGTACTTGATCACCGGATCAGGCTAGTCCGTGGTAGGCACACTCCATGGGATTCCGCGAGGCGCTCCGGGTGCTGCCCGGGCCGGTCGACCTGGTCGGCTACGACACCAAGGCCACCCCCGGGTGGGACGAGCACTCCAAGGGCGAGGCCAAGGCAGCCGCCGAGGACTCGATGATCGACATCGCGGGTGAGATGGCCGACCTCCAGGAGCGGCTCTTCGCGAACGGCGTCGAGGGCGACGACGACCGGCGCCTGCTGCTCGTGCTCCAGGGCATGGACACCTGCGGCAAGGGAGGCATCGTCAAGGACGCGGCCGGCCTCATGGAGCCGCAGGGCCTGCACATCAAGGCGTTCAAGAAGCCGACGGAGGAGGAGCTCTCCCACGACTTCCTGTGGCGGATCGAGAGGGCGCTGCCCGGCCCGGGGATGGTCGGGGTCTTCGACCGGTCGCACTACGAGGACGTGCTGATCGGGCGGGTGCACGAGCTCGCCCCGGCCGAGGAGATCGAGCGCCGCTACGACGCGATCAACGAGTTCGAGGCGGGGTTGGTGGAGTCCGGCTACACGATCCTCAAGGTGATGCTGCACGCGTCGAAGGAGCGGCAGGGCGAGCGGCTGCTCGAGCGCCTGGAGGACCCGACGAAGTGGTGGAAGTACAACCCCGCCGACATCGACGAGCGCGAGCACTGGGACGCCTACATGGACGCCTACGAGATCGCCCTCGAGCGCACCAACACCGGCGTCGCGCCGTGGTACGTCGTCCCGGCGCACCGCAAGTGGTACCGCAAGCTGGCGGTCGCGCACCTGCTCCTGGAGACCCTGCAGACGATGGGGCTGGACTGGCCGGCACCCGACTTCGACGTGGAGGCCGAGAAGAAGCGCCTGCTGGAGACCCAGCCGGGACTGGCCTGAGGCGCATGCGCGGCACCTGGGAGGACCTCAACCGGCGGCTGACCGGCGCGATCCTGGCGCTGGACCTGCACGACGCGCTGCTCATCGCCGAGCGTCAGGAGCAGCCGAGGAAGCGGCTGTTCGGCCCCAAGCCACCGCCGCCCGGACCGCGCCGCTGGGTGCAGGTCACCGCGGCGCAGACGGCGCTGGTCGCCGAGCTGGTCGGCTCGACCCGCATCGGCGGCGAGTGGGAGATGAGCGAGGAGGTCGAGGCGACCCTCCTGCGCCAGGGCTGGGAGAAGCCGTGGCTGCCGGAGAGCACGGTGTTCCAGCGCGAGGCCCAGCTCATCGGGGCGCCGCGCATCGCGCTGGCGACCGTGCGCGCCCTGCAGCTGCTGGGCTGCGAGGTGGAGGACCTCGAGGTCGAGCTGCTGCGCGAGGAGCCCTGAGCGGTTAGGCTGGGCATCTGACAACGCCCGTCATCAGTTGGCGGGGGTGAGGAGGCCACGGTGACCTTCGGACCGGGATCGGTGCTCTACGAGTCCTACGGCGACCGGCTGGGCTACCTCTGCGCGGGCGCGACGGGCCTGATGCAGCTGATGTACCCGCCCCTGGGCCGCGGGGTCGAGCAGCACTCCGCGTTCTACGACGAGCCGCTGGAGCGCCTGCTCCGCTCGGTGCCCCAGATCGTCTCGATCATCTTCGACGGCGACCTGCACCCGACCCAGGCGCACGCCGTCCGCGACTTCCACCGCGACATCAAGGGCGACCTCGCCGAGTCCGACGGGGGCGGGCGCTACCACGCCCTCGACCCCGAGACCTTCTTCTGGGCGCACGCCACCTTCGTCGACGTCGCCTACCGCGTCGACGACCTCTACCGCGGCGGCAGCATGGACCACGCCCGCCGGTCGGCGTACTACCTCGAGACGGTCGAGTGGTGGCGGGCCTACGGCCTCACCATGCGGGTCGTCCCGCCGACGTACGACGCGTTCGTGGAGTACTGGGACCACCACGTCGAGCACGTCCTCCAGGTGACCCCGGCCGCGCAGGGGCTGATCGACTTCATGCAGCGGCCGTGGTCGATGCAGCAGCAGTGGGTGCCGCAGCCGCTCTTCGCCGCGGCCTCCCGGGTCGGCGGGCTGCCGGCGCGCGACGTCGCGGTCGGGGCGCTCCCGCCCCGGCTGCGCGAGCTCGCCGGCTTCGACTGGTCGCCCGCGAGGCAGACGGCGTTCGACGCGTTCCGGCGGGTGGTCGGGCACACCTGGCCGCTGCTGCCGGAGCAGGTGCGACTGCTGCCCGCGGCACGGGCGGCCTACCGCCGTCGGGGCCGCGTGGGGCTCGAGGAGTCGTGGGCGCGGGCGCTGGACCGCTCAGCTCCCCAGCCGCCAGCGGTAGCGACTCGTGGGGACGACGTCGATGTCGCGGTCGGCGCCCAGCCGTGAGACCGACTCCATGAGCCGCTCCATGCGGCGACCGAGCTCCGCGTCGTCACCGCCGCTGCCGTAGAACGCGTGCACGTCGTCCAGGCCGGCCATCGGGAAGTGCTCCTCGACCACCGCGGCCACGCGCGGGCTCCCCGGCAGCGGCTCCAGGACGCGGTGCTGGACGTAGCCGAAGGTGCCCTGGGTCTCGATCGCGACCCGGGTGTGGTGGTCCTTCCAGAGGCGCACCCACTCCCCCTCGTCGACACCCTCGGGCAGCCGCAGCACCGCGACCTGGGCAAGGGCGTCGAGCCGCTCGCCGTCGGCCACGTCGCGCGGCGGGATCGGCTCCTCGGTCTCCACCCACCACCCGCGCACCACGGCGCCCCGTGCGCGCAGTGCCTCGGCGAGCCCCTCACCGTCGAGCCCCTCGCCGGTCGCGGTCACGAAGGCGTCGGCCGGCGGGTCGAGCACGTCGATCCGCAGGCCCTTGACCACCGCGGCGTCGCACACGTTGAGCTGGACG
>CAZKZQ010000116.1:0-4199 GCA_964557235.1 uncultured Nocardioidaceae bacterium | reverse complement strand
ATCCTGGGGGTCAGGAACGGCCCCGACCACGGCGGACCACGCCGGGTCGGGGCCGTGCCACGTCCGCAGGGTGCCCCCGGTGGGACTCGAACCCACACTGCGAGGTTTTTAAGACCTCTGCCTCTGCCGTTGGGCTACGGGGGCCGGCACGGTCGACCCTCGGCAACCTAGCCGCTCGTGGCGGGTCCTCGTCATCTCGACCCCCGCGGGGCGCACGCGTGCCACCATCGGCGCATGCGACTCCGCGCCGTGCTGCCGGTCCTGCTCCTCCTCGCCCTCGCTGGTTGTGGTGGCGGTGACAAGAAGTCGGACTCCCCCGCCGCGGACCAGTCCCCAGGCGAGACCACGAACCCCTTGGTCGGGACCTACGACGTGACGTCGGTCGTCGACCGCACGAGCCTGACCGGCAAGGGCAACACCAAGGGCAGCAAGGACCAGCTCGCCGTCGTGGTCAGCTGCCTGGACGAGGACTGCCGCCGGCTGGCGGCGCGCGGCAGCCTGACCAGCGGGTCGCTCAGCCGCACGATCGCCATGACCGGCGAGGACGGGGCGGCCTCCGGCGACCGCACGCGCACGGGACCGTGCTCGCAGACGCCCAACAAGGACAAGCCCGGCCGTTACACCGAGGTCGCGGCCTACACCCTGTCCGTCGACGGCGACGACCTGAGCGGTGGTGTCGAGTACTCGTTCAAGGGCTGCGGGTTCGACGGCGACAGCCACCTGGAGATCACGGGCACGCGCGTCGACGAGGCGCCGACGTACCTCCCCTCCGGCGAGGTCGACTCGATCGCGGCGCCGCTCACGACGTACGACGAGGCGGTCCGCGCCGTCTATGACGAGTTCAACGGGTGCTACGGCAAGCCCGTGCCGAAGACGGCCTCGTGCATCGCCGGGCTCCTCGAGCCGTGGAGCGGCACCTTCGCCGGCGCGACCGGCGCCCTCGACGCGGTCGACCAGCCCACGGCCACGTGCCAGAAGGCGCTCGACGCGACCGACCTGGCCGGCCTGAGGACGAAGGTCGACTCGACGACCGCGGGCCTGAAGCGCGCCGGAGCGGCTCAGCAGAAGGCCGTGGACAAGGCCGTCCCGGCGCTGATCACCGCACTGACCGCCGAGCACCAGGACCTCGTCACCGCGCTCATGCTCTGCGTCGACCCCGCCGACACCGAGTCGCTCGGCAGCTCGGGCAAGCTCGCGATCGACGTCGACGGACGGCTGCCCGTGCCGACCGCCTAGTCGAGGCGACCGAGCACGCGGGCACGGGCCAGGACCCCGTCCAGCATCGGCTCGGTCAGCTTGCCGGTGAAGGTGTTCTGCTGGCTGGGGTGATAGCTCCCCAGCAGGTGGACGCCGGCGCCGACGACGGCCTCGGCCCCGTGACCGAACCTCGGCTTGGGCCGGGGCACCTCGTGGCCGAGCCGGCGGAAGGCCGCCAGGCCGGCCTCCCACGCGAAGGACCCGAGGCACACCACCACGCGCACCGTCGGGAGGAGCAGGTCGAGCTCGCGGTCGAGCCAGGGCGCGCAGGTGTCGCGCTCCTCGGGGGTCGGCTTGTTGTCCGGCGGCGCGCACCGGACCGCGGCGACCATGCGCGTGTGCAGGAGCCGCTGGCCGTCCCCCGCGTGCTCCGACGTCGCCTGGACCGCCAGCCCCGCCCGGTGCAGCGCCGCGAACAGCCAGTCCCCCGACCGGTCGCCGGTGAAGATGCGGCCGGTGCGGTTGCCCCCGTGGGCCGCGGGCGCCAGCCCGAGCACGAGCACCGCGGGCTGCGGGTCGCCCCACCCCGCGATCGGCCGTCCCCAGTAGGGCTCTCCGGAGTACGACGCCCGCTTGGCCTCGGCGACGTCCTCACGCCACGTGACCAGGCGCGGGCAGGCCCGGCAGACCGACACCCGCGCGGTGAGCTCGGCCAGGTCGGCCCCGGCCGCGAGTCCGGCGACCTCGTCGGGGTCGTGGGCCACCGCCGTGTCGGGCGCGGCGGGGTCGTCCGGCCAGCCCGTCCCGGGCGGCACCGGGGAGGCGAACTCCTGCCCCGTCACCGGGTGCCGGTCAGACACCGGCCGACCAGGTGATCCCGTCGAGGATGTCGCTCACCGACACGGCGAGGTCCTGCGCGGGGACGCGCGCCAGCACGCGGTCGAGGATGAGGGCGCCGGCCCCGATCACGTCCGCGCGGCCGGGATGCATGTAGGGCAGGGCCCGACGCTCGGCCACGGTCAGACCGGCGAGCCGGTCGGCGGCGGCGTGCACGGCGGCCACCGGCACCACTTGGCGGTCGACGAGGCCGCGGTCGAGCTCGGGGAGGTCGAGGACGGCGGCGGCGACGGTCAGGCCCGTGCCCGAGACCGCCACCACGGTGCGCGCCGAGCCGAGGTCGACCCCGTGGTCGGGCAGGGTGTCGAGCGCCTCGTCGACGGCGGCGACGAGGTCCTGGCGCTGCTGCTCGGTCGGCGGGTCGTCGGCGAGGAAGCGCTCGGTCAGCCGCACCGACCCGATGTCCAGCGAGTGCCCGCCCCTGACGTCGTCGCCCTCGCCCAGCACGAGCTCGGTGGACCCGCCGCCGATGTCGACCACGAGGACCGGCACGGGCACGTCGCCGAGCCCGCGCGTCGCGCCGGCGTAGGACAGCCGGGCCTCCTCGGCACCGGACAGCACCTCCGGGCGCACGCCCAGGCGCTCGTGCACCCCGTCGAGGAAGACCTCGCGGTTGGTCGCGTCCCGCACGGCGCTGGTGGCGCAGAAGCGCAACGGCGGGGAGCCGTGCTCGCGCAGGAGGGCGGCGTACTCGTCGACCGCGGCGAACACGCGTTCCAGCGCATCGGGGTGCAGGGTGCGGCTGGCGTCGACCCCCTGGCCGAGCCGGACCATGCGGGCGGTGCGGACGAGCTCGGTGAGCTCACCGGCCGCGGGGTCGAGGTCGGCGACGAGCAGCTTGATCGTGTTGGTGCCGCAGTCGATCCCGGCCGCGCGGGTCAGACGCACGGGCCGGGCTCCCACCACGCGCCGAGGCGGTCGAGCACCTCGTCGCCGAGCGGGTTGACCCCGCGCCCCTGGGCGAGCGCCTGTCCCGCGAGGACGTGCAGGCACTTGACCCGGTCGGGCATGCCGCCGGCGGAGATGCCCTCGATCTCGGGCACCGTGCCGAGCTCGGCCCGCGCGGCGAGGTAGGCCTCGTGGGCCCGGGCGTAGGCCGCGGCGAGCTCGGGGTCGGTGCGCAGGCGCTCGGTCATCTCGGCCATCAGGCCGGAGCCCTCGAGCGTGCCGATCAGCGACGCCGCGCGCGGGCAGGTGAGGTAGTAGGTCGTCGGGAACGGCGTGCCCCCGGGCAGCCGTGGCTCGGTGGTCACCACGTCGGGGTTGCCGCACGGGCAGCGATGACCCACCTCGTGGATCGCGCGGGGCTCGCGCCCCAGCTGGGCGGCGACCGCCGCCTCGTCGGACGCGGTCAGCGGCTCCCCCACCGCTCAGTCGTCCCCGTCGTCGGAGCTCAGCGCGTCACCGGGCGCGGCCTTGATCGGGCCCGACGGCTCGCGGGACTCCTGCGGGGGCCGCTCGGCCGCGTCGAGGCTGGCCAGCGTCGACTCCCACCACTCGGGCCGCCCGTCACCCGGGTCCGCGGCGGGCTTGTCCAGGGTCGAGCCGGCGTCGAGCGGGCTGCCGTCGTCGTCGAGGACCTGGTAGCCGACCTCGCCGGGGAAGCCGAACGCGAAGCGCGCGCGGGCCTGCGCCTCGACGTACGCCGGGTCCTTCCAGCGGGCCTTCTCGCGCTTGAGCGAGGCGATCTCGCGCTCGGACTGGGCGATGCTGCGCTCGAGGGAGCTGATGTGGCTGCGCTGGTCGAGGTGGGCCCGCAGGCTGGAGGCGTAGGAGACCAGCAGGGCGGAGACGACGAGCACGAGCACCGCCGCACGGCCGGTCAGCCGGGAGCGCAGCGCGACGACCTCGGCCCCACCGCGGCGCAGCGCCCGGCCGGCGCGGACGCCGACGTCGACGCCCGGGCGGCTGGTCGGGCGCGCGCGTCCGCCGCGACCCAGGTGACCGGGTCGGCGGGCGGAGGATCCTCGACGCTCGGGCATGGACGCTCCGGGTCAGCCGTTCGTGTAGCGGGGGAAGGCGGACCGGCCGGCGTAGCGCGCGGCGTCGTCGAGCTCCTCCTCGATGCGGAGGAGCTGGTTGTACTTCGCGACGCGCTCGGAGCG
>CAZKZQ010000115.1:9491-11358 GCA_964557235.1 uncultured Nocardioidaceae bacterium | reverse complement strand
GGCGAGTTCCTGGCGCTGGCCGAGAGCCTCGAGCACCTGGGCCGCACCACCGACAACGCCCAGGCCACGCTGCTCGGCAAGGCGCTCGACCGCGCCACCGGCAAGCTGCTCGACGAGAACAAGGGCCCCAGCCGCAAGCTCGGCTCGATCGACAACCGCGGCAGCCACTTCTACCTCGCGCTGTTCTGGGCGCAGGAGCTCGCCGCGCAGGACGAGGACTCCGCGCTCGCCGACGCCTTCGCCGACCTGGCCACGACGCTGGCGGACAACGAGGAGGCGATCGCGGCCGAGCTGATCGAGGTCCAGGGCAGCCCGGCCGACATCGGCGGCTACTTCCGGCCGGACGAGGCCAAGGTCACCCAGGTCATGCGCCCGTCCAAGACGCTCAACGCGGCCATCGACGGCCTCTGAGGCGCTGGGTCCGGTTTCACTAGGGGCCCTAGTGGAACTGGACCCTCACCGGCTCGCGCGGACGACGCCACGCAAGGTCGTGCGCCAGCCGAACTGCGGGATCGCGACCCGGACGCGCACGACCTCGCGCGGCTCGGCGCGGCCGTCCTGACGGACCGGGACCCGGACGACCCAGCGGACGGTGCGCGGGTCGGACAGGGCGAGCTCGGTGGACGCCGGGAAGGTCAGCGGCAGGTCGTCGCCCGAGACCGACCGGGTGCCCAGCGCGGGCAGGAGGCGTCGCTCCACGAACGGCGTGTAGTCGCTGCGACGGCTCCACGACACCACCCACACCAGCGCGCCGCCCTCGGCCACCCGGTCGCGGACCGCGCGCACCCGCACGCGCGGCGGCGGGTCGTCGTCGAGCACGGTGATGCGCCCGCGGGCGTCGCCGGCGACCAGCCCGCTCACGCCGTACGCCGTCACGCGGGTCACCGACCGCGCGAGGGAGTCGCGCCGGCTGGCGGGGACCGGCCACGAGAACGACCCGGTCGTGGTGCCTGCGGGGACGCGCACCAGCGGGCGTCCGACCGTGGTGCCGTCGAGCGAGCGCAGCCCGCCGAGGCGCACGAGCGCGTCGCGGGTCAGGGCGCCGCGCACGCGGAACGGCACCCGGGCGACGGTGCGCGTGTCGCCCTCGCGCAGCGTGACGGAGCCGAGGTCGAGGAGCGGGGCACGGCGGGCGGGCACTCGGGGGAGGGACCGCCGCATCGCGGACAGGTCGAGCACCCACACGCGGCCCTGCTCGCTGCGCGCGACGAGGTCGACGCGGGCGAGGGGGCCGAGGTCGCGGGCACCCGACAGCGGGACGCGCAGCGTCTGGGCCCACAGGCGCCCAGGTGACTCGGCGCCGCTCGGCAGGGGTGCGAGCCGCCCCGCGCCGGTCGGGGTGACCGTCGCGGACCGCCCGGCGGTGTCGGTCAGCCGCACGGCGAGCTGCACCGGCCCGCGGCCCGGGTCGACGACCGTGCGGAGGTCGAGGGCCGCGGCCGACGAGACGTCCCAGGGCTCGAGCAGCCGCAGCCCGCCGGTCGCGCCGGCCGAGGTCCAGCCGAGCTCGAACGCCGGCCGCGTCGGGGCCGTCACCGGGGCGGCCGGCCAGTGCGTCGCCTGCAGCCACGGGTCGTCGGCGAAGCGGCCGCACGCACGGGTGGACGGGCCGGCCGGGGCCACCCCGCGGCACAGCTGGGAGGTCGCGCCATCGGTCGGTTCGGTGGGCACCGCGTCGGCCCCCGGGGCGCGCAGGGCACGACCGGCGCCGACGGCGTGGGACAGGACGACCGCGGAGCCGGCGCTCGGCGCGGAGACCCGCGAGCCGTCGTACATCGGGAGGAAGGCGGTGGCGTGGCGCGCCAGGAGCCGCACGGCCCCGGCGACGTAGGTGCGCGTGACCTGCTGCTGCGCCCCGGACGAGAGG
>CAZKZQ010000115.1:8213-9391 GCA_964557235.1 uncultured Nocardioidaceae bacterium | reverse complement strand
CCCGGCGCGACGTCGGTGTAGGCCTGACCCTGCAGGTCGAGCACGTCGCCGTCGCACGAGGGCAGGAGCGTCACGGTCGGGACGTAGGGCGTCGCCCGGCGGGACAGGTCGGTGGGTGCGAGGAGGACGAGACCGCGGACCCGGTAGGCCGCCGGGAGCGGCGTCTCGAGCGCGGCGACCGCGGCACCCTCCCCGCCGCGGCCGTGGCCGAGGAGGACGACGTCGGACAGGTCGGCCCGCTTGGTGCCCTCCGCGACCCAGCGCGCCCACAGGTCCAGGTGCGCCCGGACGAGTCGCGCGCGGGCCAGGGCGCCTCCGTCGGCCACCGCGCCGTCCTGGGCGCTGATGCCGTTGGCAGAGATCGAGACGGTGACGAAGCCCTGCGAGGCGAGCCTGCGCTGCAGGTAGTGGAAGCCGAGGTGGTTCGGGACCGCGCTCCAGCCGCGAGGGCACGGCCAGGTGAGGTCGGCGGCGCCGTCGGACCGGCAGGTCGTGTGCCGTCCGTGCAGCAGCACCACGAGCGGGCTGTCGCCGGTGGCGTCGGCGGGCGTCTCGACGTGGCCGACCACCTCGACCGGGTCGGCGAGGCCGGGGAGCTTGATGCCGGGCCGTGTGTAGTCGCTGGTGACCACGCGGTGCCGCCCGGCGGGACCGGGGTCGGGCGTCGTGGTGGGCGCGCGGTCGGGCCCCTCGACCTCCGGGGCGGTGACGGCGTCGGCGAGCGGCTCGTCCAGGGTCTGCGCGCCCAGCCGCACGTCGAGGGCGTCGGGGTCGGGCGGTGTGCCCCCGGGCACGTGCAGCGACACCGTGCGCCCGTCCTCCTCGACCTCGGCGTCGCCGAGGGCGGCGCCGGCGGGGGTGTCGCCGACCTGCTCGGCGAGCACGACCCGGGGCCTGGCGTCGACGACGGGGAGCGCCTCGGGGGCGGTCCAGGTGACCTGCCAGCCGCCGGTCCCGGCGGGGGCGACCGTCCAGCGGCCGACGTCGGTGGTGACCGCGTCGAGGTCGCTGCTGGTCAGGCCGCGTGGCCCGCGCGGCTGGTCGGGGGCGGCCTGCGCGGGCGCGGACGGGGCCGCGAGCACGAGCGCGAGGGACGCCAGCAGGGCGGCTCGGGGAAGGCGCACCTGAGGGACGATAGGGGTGGGTTCGCCCCGATCCGGGGACGCTCGCCGGGCGTC
>CAZKZQ010000115.1:0-8113 GCA_964557235.1 uncultured Nocardioidaceae bacterium | reverse complement strand
CCTGAGGGACGATAGGGGTGGGTTCGCCCCGATCCGGGGACGCTCGCCGGGCGTCACCCGGCCTGGTCGGACTCCCACTCCTCGAGGACCGTGTCGAACGCCAGCGCGTCCTCGAGGCCGCGACGGGTGAGGACGGTGTTGCGGGCCAGGCCCTGCTCCACCAGCCCGGCCGACGACAGCACCCCGCAGGAGGCGACGTTGTCGACCGCGGCATAGGCATAGACCCGCTGCAGGCCCAGGGCGCCCGCCTCGGCCGGGAGGAAGGCGTGGCGCAGCGCCAGCCGGCACGCCTCGACGGTCAGCCCCTGGCCCCGGGCGTCGGGGTGGGTCCAGTAGCCGAGCTCCGCCGACCGGCCCTGGTGGACGTCGAACAGGTTGATCGCCCCGACGAGCCGGTCGGTCACGTCGGCCACCGCCCAGGTCACGGCGGTGCCCTCGGCCGCCCGGCAGCCGCTCTGGTGACGCCAGGCCCGCGCGTCCTCGGTGGAGAACGGCACCGGGATCTGCCCCAGCCACCCCTTCGTGTCGCGGTCGCTGCAGGCCTCCACGATGCGCGCGTCGTCGGAGGGGCGCAGGGGGCGCAGACGGACCCGCTCGCCCTCGATCGTCGGGACGTCGAGCCACGGGTGCCGGGGCTCGAGCGGCTCGCCGGCCAGGACCGTCCCGACCCAGCCGTCGCGCAGCTCGCCGCGCTGCACGAGGTGGCGGCGCACCGTCCCGTCGAAGGTGAAGCCGACCCGCCACGCCAGCCGGCGCGAGGCCCAGTTGCCCTCGTGGGCCCACCACTCCACGACCTCGAGGCCCACGTGGTCGAAGGCCCAGCGCACCAGCTGGCGCACCGCGCGCTCGGTGACGCCACGGCGGCGTACCCACGGCGAGGCGCCGAACCCGACGTCCCCGCGCCGGTCGCCGAGCATCCGCAGGCCGATGTTGCCGGCATAGGTCGGCACGCCGTCGCGGTCGGCCTCGACGACGAAGACGTACTCCGAGTCCTGGCGCCAGGCACTGGGGATGTAGCCGGTGAGGTACTCGACCGCGTCGTCCTCGGTGTAGTCCACGGGCACTGTCGTCCACCGCACGGACTCGGGGTCGCGGCACTGCTCCACGACCCCGCCGGCGTCGGACCTGCGCGCCGCACGCAGGGTGACCACGCCGTCGGTCAGGGTCGGCACGTCCTCGGGGAAGCGCATGGCCCTAGCGTCGCACCCCTATCCTTCGGGCATGAGCGAGGTCCTGCCCTCCATCGGGCTGGTCGTGCTGTTCGTGCTCGTGGGCGGCGTGTTCGCCGCGGCGGAGATCTCGCTGGTCTCGCTGCGCGACAGCCAGGCGCGGGCGCTGGCCGTGCGCGGCCGCCGCGGACAGATCGTCGCCGAGCTCAACCAGGACCCCAACCGCTTCCTCGCCGCCGTCCAGGTGGGCGTGACGCTGGCGGGCTTCCTCTCCGCGGCGTACGGCGGCGCGACGCTGTCGGAGGACCTCGCCCCGACGCTCGTGGACTGGGGCGTCCCCGAGGGGGCGGCCGACCCGGTCGCGCTGGTGCTCGTGACGATCGCGATCTCGTTCCTCTCGCTCGTGCTCGGCGAGCTCGCGCCCAAGCGGCTCGGCCTGCAGCGGGCCGAGGCGTTCTCGCTGGCGCTCGGGCCGATGATCGACCGGCTCTCGCGGCTGTCGCGCCCGGTGATCTGGGTGCTGTCGGTCTCCACCGACGTCGTCGTGCGGATGCTCGGCGGCGACCCGGACGCCCAGCGCGAGCAGATCACCGACGAGGAGCTGCGCGAGCTGGTCGGCTCCCACCACACGCTGGGGGAGGAGGAGCGCCAGATCGTCGAGGAGGTCTTCGAGGCCGGCGACCGGCAGCTGCGCGAGGTGATGGTGCCGCGCACCGACGTGGCCTTCCTCGACGCCTCGATGCCGGTCTACAAGGCGGTCAAGGAGGCGCTGACCATGCCGCACAGCCGCTACCCGGTCATCCGCGGCTCCGCCGACGACGTGATCGGGTTCGTGCACGTGCGCGACCTGCTCGACCCCGAGATGGCCCACAGCTCGGCCCGGGTCGCCGAGCTCGCCCGCGACATCCTCACGCTGCCGTGGACGCGGCCGATCCTGTCCGCGCTCAGCGACCTGCGCCGCGAGGGCATGCACCTGGCGATGGTCGCCGACGAGTACGGCGGCACCGCCGGCATCGTGACCATGGAGGACCTGGTCGAGGAGCTGATCGGCGACATCCGCGACGAGTACGACACCGACGAGTCCGACTCCACCCACCTGGTCTCCGGCGAGGTCGAGGTCGACGGGCTGATCAACCTCGACGACTTCGAGGACGAGACCGGCATCGCCCTGCCCGACGGGCCCTACGAGACCGTCGCCGGGTTCCTCATGGCCAGCCTCGGCCGCATCCCGCAGGCCGGCGACACCGTGCAGCACGAGCAGTTCCTCATCACGGTGCTGGTGGTCGACGGGCGCCGGGTCAGCCGCGTGCGCGTCGAGGCCGTCCCGGCGGAGGAGCCGGACGAGCAGGAGGAGAACCCCGTCGCCGAGCCGTCCGACGGCACGGCACAATGACGCCCATGCCCGAGACCGCCCCAGCGCCCGCCTCTCGACCCCGCGTGCTGTCCGGCATCCAGCCGACGTCGGACTCCATGCACCTCGGCAACTACCTCGGCGCGACACGGCAGTGGGCCGCTCTCCAGGACGAGTTCGAGTCGTTCTTCTTCATCGCCGACCTCCACGCGCTGACCGTGGCCCACGACCCCAAGCTGCTGGGGGAGCGCTGCCGCCGCTCGGCCGCACAGCTGATCGCGGCGGGCGTCGACCCGGAGCGGTCGACGATCTTCCTCCAGTCCCACGTGCCCGCCCACGCCCAGGCCGGGTGGGTGTTCCAGTGCCTGACCCGCTTCGGCGAGGCGCGCCGGATGACGCAGTTCAAGGACAAGACGTCGCGGGAGGGCGAGGGCGCCGCCAGCGTCGGCCTGCTGACCTACCCGATCCTCCAGGCCGCCGACATCTTGTTGTATCGACCACAATATGTCCCGGTCGGCGAGGACCAGCGCCAGCACCTCGAGCTCACCCGCGACCTCGCGCAGCGCTTCAACAGCCAGTACAAGAAGACCTTCAAGCTGCCGGAGCCCTACATCCTCAAGGAGACGGCCAAGATCCTGGACCTCCAGGACCCCACGGCCAAGATGTCGAAGACCTCCTCGAGCCCGACCGGCATCATCGAGCTGCTCGACGACCCCAAGGCCTCGGCCAAGAAGATCCGCTCCGCGGTCACCGACTCCGAGACCGAGGTGCGCTTCGACGAGGAGAACAAGCCCGGCGTCTCCAACCTGCTGCGGATCTACTCCGCGCTCACCGGGGACAGCATCGAGTCCCTCGTGGAGAAGTACTCCGGCCAGGGCTACGGCGCGCTCAAGGGCGAGCTCGCCGACGTGCTGGTCGACTTCGTCACGCCGTTCCGCAACCGCACCTTCGAGCTGCTGGAGCACCCGACCGAGCTCGACGAGATCCTGCGCGCCGGCGCCCAGCGGGCCAACGAGATCGCGGAGCGCACGCTCGGCGACATCTACGACCGGGTGGGCTTCGTCCCGCCGCTGCACACCACCCTCACCGCCGAACCGGGCGCCTCTCGGTGACCACCATCGGGGTGTCGGTGGCGGTGCCCGACCCGTGGGGGTCGGACCTCCAGCGCTACCGCGTCGAGCTCGGTGACGAGTCGGCGGCCGGCATCCCGACGCACATCACCCTGCTGCCCCCGATCGACGTCGACGACGTGCTCGTCCCCGAGATCGACGCCCACCTCGAGGCCGTGGCCGCCGACGCGTCGCCGTACCTCCTGCGCATGCGGGGCACCGGCACCTTCCGCCCGGTCTCGCCGGTGGTCTTCGTCAACGTGGTGCAGGGCATCTCCGGCTGCGAGCTGCTCGCCCAGCGCGTGCGGCGCGGGCCGCTGGCCATCGACACGGCGTTCCCCTACCACCCCCACGTCACGGTCGCGCACCACCTGCCCGAGGAGCTGCTGGACCGGGCGTTCGAGGAGCAGGCAGCCTTCGACTGCACGTTCACCGTGGGCAGCTTCAGCCTCTACGTCCACGACGACCGCCGGGGCTGGGTGCCGCGGCGGGCCTACGCCTTCGGCGGCTGAGACTCCCGACGCAGCGCCCTGCCGACCCCGTGCACGCCCTTGCGGGCCAGGTCGACCGGCACGTTGACCAGGCCGGTCAGGGGGTCCGTGAGGCCGAGGATGGCGCCGAGCCGGTCGCTGATCGTGTCGAGCTTGCCGGACACGTGGTCGATCTTCTCCGCCGCGTCGCTGAACCGGTCCAGCGCGACGGAGAACCGGTCGAGCGCCTCGCTGAAGCGGTCGAGCTGGACGCCGAGCACGTCGGCGGTCGCGTCGATCTTGGCCACCGTCTCGTCGACGGTGAGCAGCGTCCGGGCGCGGTCGCGCACGCGACGTCGTTCGGCGGCGGTCGCGGAGGTCTCGTCGGGCACGGCCTGATTGTTGCGCACGGTCTTGTTCAATGGGGCCCGTGACCCTGACCCGCCGCCACGTCCTCCTGCTCTGGGCCATCGCCGCGTGGAACGTCCTCATCTATGCCAACTTCGCCAAGAACCTCTGGTCCGCGCACCAGGCCGGCGAGGACCGCCCCGCGGGCTACTGGGTCGCCCACACCGTGCTCATCGTGGTCAACGTGGTCATCGCGATCGTGCTGGCCCGGCTGGGCTGGCGCGCGCACCGGGCGGACCGGGACCGGGCGGCCTCGTGACGACTCGGGGGATCCTGCGCGACCGCTGGGGCATCCCGCACGTCGTCGGCGACGACCTCGCCGACGTAGCGCGCCTCCAGGGCGAGGCCGCGGTCGAGGACCGGGCGTGGCAGCTGGAGCACACCCGCCGCAAGGCCGAGGGACGGCTCGCCGAGGTGCTCGGCGAGAGCCAGCTCGCGTGGGACCTGCTGGCCCGGCGTGCGGGGCTGGCCGCGCTCGCGCGCCGGTCCTACGACGCCGCCGACGCCGACACCCGGACGCTGTTCGCGGCGTACGCCGAGGGCGTGAACGCCGGGCTCCGCCTCGCCCACGCCCCCGAGCTCGACCGCCTCGGGATCCATCCCGACCCGTGGGAGCCGTGGACCCCGATGGCGGTGTTCGCCGCGCACCACCTGCTCTTCGCCAGCTTCCCGACCAAGCTCTGGCGCGGCCACCTGGCCCGGCACCTCACCCCCGACCAGGCGCGCGTGTTCAACGACGAGGGGCTGTGGGTCGCCGGCAGCAACTCGTGGGTGGTCGGCGGCGGCCGGACCCGCAGCGGCCTGCCCGTGATCGGCGGCGACCCGCACCGCACCTTCGAGGCGCCGAACTGCTACGCCCAGGTCCGGCTGACCTGCGCGGCCGAGGGTCTCGACGTCGCGGGCTTCACCTTCCCCGGCGTGCCCGGCGTGCAGCACTTCGCCCACGCAGGCGACGTGGCGTGGGGGATCACCAACGCGATGGGCGACTACCAGGACGTCTACCTCGAGCGCATCGAGCCGCGCGAGGACGGCGAGCTGCACGCCGAGGGCCCCGACGGCTGGGAGCCGGTCGACCTGCACGTCGAGACCGTCGCGGTGCGCGACAGCATCGCGCCGGTCGAGGTGGAGGTGCTGCGCACCGCGCGCGGTCCGGTGGTGCTGCTCGGCGAGGAGCCCGGCACGGCCTACTCCCTGCGCTGGCCGGCCGACGTGCTCGGCGACCTGGGGCTCGGCGCGATCGTGCCGCTGCTGCGCGCCCGGACCGCCGACGACGTCCTGACGGCCCTGGAGGGCTGGGTGGAGCCGGTCAACAACCTGCTGGTCGCCGACACCTCCGGCGCCGCCCACCAGCGCGTGGTCGGGCGTGTGCCGGTGCGTGCGGAGGAGAACCGCTGGCGGCCCGTGCCGGCGTGGGAGGCCGGGCACGACTGGGAGGGCTGGGTCGACCTGCCGGGGCGCACGGTCGGGCCCGAGGAGCACCTCGCCACCGCCAACCACCGCATGCCCGGGTTCGACGTCGTCGGCGTCGAGTTCGCGACGCCGGCCCGAGCCGACCGGATCGACGCCCTGCTGGACGGCGCGACCGACGTCGACGCCGACACCTGCGCGCGCATCCACGGCGACGTGCTCGCCGGTCAGCCCGCGGCCCTGCACGCCGCCGTGCTCGCCCTCGACGGGCTGTCGCCGCAGGGTGCAGCCCTGCAGCAGGAGCTCGCCGCGTGGGACCAGCAGCTCACCGCGGACAGCACCGCGGCCGCGGCGTACGTCGACGTGCGCGACGCCTTCGTCGCCCGGCTCGCGGCAGCGCCGCCGTTCGACGCGATCCCGCGCTCGCCGCACCCGGCCTACCTCGACGTGTGGTTCGACGTGCCCGCGCAGGTCTACCTCAGCCTCGCCAACGTGCTCTCCGACGAGGGGTCGGGCGTCGTGCCCGACCGCGAGGCGCACCTGCGCGCGGCCGTCGAGGACGTCGCCTCGCGCGACCGCACGACGTGGGGGAGCCGCCACGTCTATCGCCCGTTCGCGGTGGCGGGGGAGAGCGGCTTCGCGCAGCCGGGACTGCCCGGCGACAACGACTGCGTGCGCTGCGCGGGAGGGCTGCCCGGCAGCGACGTCGCGTCGCGCGGCTCGGTCGCGCGCTACGCCTGGGACCTCGGCGGACGTCACCTGAGCGGCTGGGTCGTGCCGAGGGGCGCCCACTCCGACCCGGCCCACCCGCACGTGCTCGACCAGCAGGACGCCTGGCTGGCCGCCGACCTGCTGCCGGTCGAGCCGGGATAGATCTATCCCGCGAGCGGGAGGCGGGCGGAGGCGACCTCGGCCCAGATGCCGACCAGCTCGTCCACCGCCTGCGACCAGGGCCGCTCCGCGACCCGGGCGTACGCCGCGCGGGCGCGCCGGGCGCGCTCCTCCGGCGAGGCGACGGCCTCGGCGACCGTGCGGCGCAGGGAGGTCGGGTCGTCGGGGTCGACGAGCCACCCGCTGACGCCGGGCTCGACGAGGTCCAGGGCAGCGCCCGACGCCACGGCGACCACCGGCACCCCGCTGGCCTGCGCCGCCCGCACGCCCTGACCGGTCATGTCCCAGCGACCGGGCTGGACCAGCAGGTCGAGGCTGGCCAGGGTCTCGGCGAGGTGGTGGCCGCTCAGGTGACCGGTGAAGTGCGCCGGGAGGGAGCGGTGCAGGCGCGCGCTCTCGGGTCCGTCGCCCACGACCACGAGGCGCACGCCGGGGAGGTGTGCGACCTCCTCGAGGCGCCGGACGTCCTTCTCCGCGGCGAGCCGGCCGACGTAGCCGACGACGACCGGGTCGGTCGTGCCGCGGTGCCGGGTCCAGTGGGCGTGGAGGTCCTCGTTGCGGTAGCCGGCGCCGAACAGGTCGAGGTCCACCCCGTGCCGCCACGTGCGCACGTGGTGCGCGCCGAGGGCGGTCGCGTCGTGCGCGGCGCCCACGTGGGGGACGAGCGTCAGGTGCGCGTCGCGGTGGATCCGCCGCCACCACCGGTCGAGCGGCAGCGTGGCCGCGATGGTCGACGGCACGCCGGCGTGGCGGGCCAGGGCCGTCAGGTGGGTGCCGTGCTCGGCGACCACCGGGACGCCGTGCGCCCGGGCGGCGCGCAGCGCGCTCGCGCCCAGCAGCCACGGCGAGGCCAGGTGCACCACGTCGGGCTTGACCCGCGCGAGCACCTGCTCGACCTGGGGGTCCGGCAGTCCGACGGGGAAGGTCCGGCCGGGGATCGCCCGGGTGCGCACGACGGGGACGCCGCGGTGGTCGGTGGCCCCGGGGCCCGGTGTCACGAGGACGGGCTCGTGTCCCTGTGCGACGGCTCCGTCCAGTGCCGCGTCGACGAGTCCGTCCAGCACCTGCCGGACGGTCAGCGACGTGCTGCTGGTGCGTGGCCAGAAGGTCTCGCTCACGATCACGATCCGCATGCCCCGACCGTGGCCGGTGCAGGTGAACGCCCAGTGACCTGCGGGGAGCGTCGGCGCGAAGGCTGCACGTGCGGATCGGGTGGTCGGGTTCGTCACACCTTTCGTGCAACGTGTCTCAAGCGGTGGCCCCGGCCACACGCGGTCCCTAGGCTGCGAAGCATGTCCGACCACCTGT
>CAZKZQ010000114.1:0-11372 GCA_964557235.1 uncultured Nocardioidaceae bacterium | reverse complement strand
GAGCCGGGGTCAGGGACGCTCGCCCACCACGTGGACGGCCCACCCCGCCTGCAGACGCAGGGTCGAGCGGGGCCGGAGCGCGAAGCCATATCCGGTCAGCGTCGCCAGCACCGGCTGGATCCCGGCGTCGACGTCGGCCGGGTGGTGCCACGCCGCCGACACCTCCACCAGGTGCAGCAGGCCCCCGGGCCGCAGGACCCGCCAGACCTCCGAGGTGAGGAAGGCCGAGCGCCACACCGGCGGCACCGACACCGCGACGACGTGGTCGACCGACGCCGTCGCGAGGCCGAGGTCGAGCAGGTCCCCGCGCACGAGCACGGCCCGCTCCTCGTCCAGCCAGGGCGCCAGGGTCGCCCGCGCCGCGGCGACCGCCTCCGCCGACCGGTCCACCGCGAGCACACGGCCCTCGGGCCCGACCGCGTCGCAGAGCAGGGCGGCCGTCGTGCCGACCCCGCACCCCACCTCGAGCACCACGTCACCGGGCGCCGCTGCCACCTGGTGCGCCGCCCACGCCTGGGCGGAGAGCGGCTCGGGCATGGGGCGAGGCTACGGGCGGACGGCTAGGTTCGCGGGATGCGACCAGGCGCGAGCACCCGACCGGTGCTGCTCGCCGCGCCCGGCGTCGCGCTCGGCGTGGTGGGCGCGACCCATCCCGCCCACCTGACGCCGGCGACCGCCCACCACTGGTGGGTGATGCACGTCGGCGGCCTGCTCGTGTTCCCCCTCGTCGGCGTCGCCCTGGCCTCGCTCGTCTGGCACCGACGGGACGCGATCGCCCTCGTGGCCATGGGCGGGGCGGCGGTCTTCGCCTACTTCTACACCGCCCTCGACGTGGTCAGCGGCATCGCCGCCGGCTGGGTCACCGACCGGCTCGGCGACGTGCCGCGGCCCGAGGAGGTGCGGCTCCTCTTCCAGATCGGCGGACGCCTCGGCGAGGTGGGCGAGTGGGGTCTGGTCGTGGCGGTGGCCGCCGTCTCCCTCGACGTCGTACGCCGGGCGCCCGCGGCGGGCGCCGCGGCTGCGGTCCTGCTGGTCGCCGGGTCCGCGGGGGTCGTGCTGGACCACATCTTCTGGCCGTGGGGGTCGCTCGGAGCGATCGCCCTCGGCCTCGGCACGGCCGCCGCCGCACGCGCGCAGCGAGTTTCCGCAGACTCCTGAGCCGTCCGCGGCGACCGGGTTACCGTGGACGTCCGCCTCATCTGGGAGACCGAGGTATGCACCACCACCACTCCAGCCGCGTCGGCGCGCGCGTCGTGACGACCCTGCTCGCCGTGCTGCTCGCGCTCGTCGCCGGCCTGCTCAGCGCCGCCCCCGCCCAGGCCACGTTGTACGACGCCGTGGTCGTCGACGACCCGGCCGGCGACCTCGACGGGGCGACGTTCCCCGACCTGGTGCGCGTGAAGTTCCACCACGACGTCACCGACGGCCGGGAGTACTTCATCGCCAAGCTCCAGCTGCGCAAGGACGCCGCGTGGAAGGGCTTCCGCACCGCGGGCTTCCGCGCCAACCGCTACTCGATCACCACCAACTCGCTCGAGCACCGCTACCGCGTGCACGTCCGCCGGCCCGACGGCTCGGAGTACGTCTGCCGCCGTTGCTCGGTCCGCGTCTCCCCCGCCCGCAAGCGCATCGTCTTCGTGCTGCCGTGGCAGCGGATCGGGTCGCCGGAGTTCGTCCGCCTCTCGCCGTCGTACGTCTCGGCGGGCTACCTGATGGACACCGCCGACGCGCCGTACCGCGTCCTCTACTGAGCTCCCCGCCGGACGCCCTTGTCCGGACCGCGTCCGCGCGGGAGGGTCGTGCCATGGACACCCAGCAGTGGTACGAGGCCAAGGTGCCGCCCCCGGTCCTCGGTGCGACCGGACTGTTCCTCCAGCACCGCCTGGCCCCGGGCGGCTCGACCGGGGTCACCCGCCGGGTCCTGGCCGGCGGGCTCGCCGCGGGAGCCGTCGCCCTCATGGGGTCGGCCGCCGCCGGCTTCCGCAGGCGGGGCACGACCGTCGACCCGCTGCACCCCGACCGGGCGGGCAGCCTCGTCGTCGACGGCCCCAACGCCCTCACCCGCAACCCGATGTACGTCGGCATGGCCGGTCTTCTCGCCGCGCACGCCCTCGCCCGCGGCGGGCTGCTGACCTGGCTGCCGGCCGCCGGCTTCGTCGCGGCGATCGACCGGGCGCAGATCGCCCCCGAGGAGCGCGCGCTGCGCACCCTCTTCGGCGACGAGTACGACGCCTACGTCCGGTCCGTGCGCAGGTGGGTGTGAGCCGATGACCCGCCCCGACACCGACGTGACCGAGACCCGCTGCGCGAGCACCGACGAGGCCGTGCGGATCCAGGTGCTGACCCCTCGCGAGGTGCCGCTGGGAGGCCCGCGCGCGATGACCGTGCGGCGCACGCTGCCCCAGCGCGCGGTGAGCCTGGTCGGCCCGTGGTGCTTCCTCGACCACTACGGCCCCGACGAGGTGGGCGCGAGCGGCGGGATGCAGGTGCCGCGCCACCCCCACACCGGACTGGCGACGGTGAGCTGGCTGTTCACCGGCGAGGTCGACCACCTCGACTCCGCGGGCAACGCGGCGCGCGTGCGCCCGGGCGAGCTCAACCTGATGCTGGCCGGACGCGGCATCACCCACTCGGAGTTCTCGACCCCGGAGACGACCGTGCTGCACGGGGTGCAGCTGTGGTTCGCACTGCCCGAGGCCACGCGGCGGTCGTTGCCGGGCTTCGCCCACCACGTGCCCGAGCCCGTGCAGGTCGGCGACGCGACGCTGCGCGTGTTCATCGGCTCCCTGGCCGGGTCGGTCTCGCCGGTCGACACCCGCACCGGGCCGATGCTCGGGGCCGAGGTGCTGCTGCCCGCCGGGGGCTCGCTGGTCCTCGACGCCTCGACCGGGCTCGACCCGGCGTTCGAGCACGCGCTGCTCGTCGACACCGGCGAGGTCACCCTCGGGGGCGACGGCGGCGACGGGGTCGCCGTGCCGACCGACCACCTGGCGTTCCTGCCGTGCGGCCACGACCGGGTGGAGGTGCGGGCGGGCGACGCCGACGTGAGGCTGGTGCTGCTGGGCGGCGAGCCGTTCGGCGAGCAGATCGTGATGTGGTGGAACTTCGTGGGCCGCAGCCACGAGGAGATCGTGCAGTTCCGCGCGCGCTACCAGGCCGAGCTCGGCTTCGAGCCCGCCGCACCGGACAGCACAGAGCCGGGGTCCGACGAGGAGTGGTTCGGCCCGTTCCCGAGCGGGACGCCCGACCCCCTGCCGGCCCCGGCCCTTCCGCACACGCGGATGAGGCCGCGGGGCTGAACCGGCGAGACCCGGACAGACCCGACGATCAGGGGTCGGTCAGCCCAGGGTCAGCGGAGCACCCGCGCCAGCACGATCGGGTGGTCGCTGGCCAGGTCGACCAGTCCGCCCTTCTGCTTCTCGTAGCCGGTGAAGGTGACGTCGGAGGTGCCGAAGATCCAGTCGATCCCGGCGCGGCGGGGCAGCGAGCAGGTCTTCTCGGCCAGCCACCAGACCGAGGAGGAGAACAGCGACTTGGAGAGCACCTTGCAGTAGAAGATCTCCCGCTTGTCGTTGAAGTCGCCGAGGAACAGCACCGGCAGGCCGGTGGCCTCGCGCAGGCGGGCGATGCCGCGGAACTCGCGGCGCAGCGAGATCAGCCGGCGCTCGCGCCACTTGTCGCCCGCACCCGCGACGTTGTGGACCGACATCACGATGGTCCGCTCGCCGCTCTGCCGGTCCCGCAGGATCACCACGGGCATCGTGCGGATGTTCTCGCGGTAGGGGATGCGCACCGAGGTGTCGGAGCCGACGAGCTCGAAGCGGTCGCGGCGGAAGGCGATCGCGTCGCGGGGGTCCTTGCCGGGGTAGTAGAGCTGGTAGGTCGAGCCGGCCAGGCGGTTGAACGCGTCCCGCTGCGGGTTCTCGAGCTCCTGCAGGCCCACGACGTCGACGCCGTTGTCCTGGAGGATCTGCACCGTGTAGGTCATCCGCTGCGCGCCCGAGGGTCGCGGGTCGGAGCCCGCGGTGTGCGAGCTGCCGAGGACGTTGAAGCTCGCGGTGACGAACGAGCCGGGGACCACCTCGCCCAGCGTGCCCGGGTCGACCGGCAGGCCGACGCCGTCGGCGCTGGCGGGGCCGCCCAGCGAGGACAGCAGCAGCGCTCCGAGGGTCGAGGCCAGTGCAGCGGTGATCCGTCGAGTCGACGTACGAGTCATGGTTCCTGCCCTCCCAAGCAGCCCGAGTCCCGCCCGCTCCCACGGACGAGTGCCGCCTTCTCCCAAGGGCGACGAGTCGAGCGTAGAGACCACAGGTCCCGGTTGTACGGACTTTGGTCCCATATCCCCCATTCGGTCCATACCGAGATCGACCCCGGACATGACGCCGCCCCCGCGCCGGAGCGCAGGGGCGGCGTCGCGACCTCGGACCGGAGCGAGGCTCAGGCCTTCTTCTGCTGGACCACGACGGTCTTCATGATCTTGTCGGCGAACGTCTGGCGCTTGGCGTCCCACAGCGGCCAGAGGTAGCCGATGTAGCAGGGGATGCCGTCGACGACGTGCACGATCTGGCGCACGAAGTTCATGCCGGCCCCCATCGGGGCACCGTCCTCCTCGCGCACCAGGCGGATGCCCAGCACCTGCTTGCCGATGCTCCAGCCCGTGCGGCCCTGCCGGATGACCGAGTTCCAGATGAAGATCGCGAAGATCAGGAGGTAGCCCACGGTCGCGATGACGAAGCCGACGGAGTTGGTGCCGGACACCTCGCCGGTCACCGGGTCGGTGGTCGCGCCACCCGCGCCGATGCCCAGGCCGACGAAGACGACGATGTAGGCCGGGACCGTCACGAGGATGTCGACGAGGTAGGCCCCGACCCGCTGGCCCCAGGAGGCGTAGCCCAGCCCGCCCTGCTGCTGGCCGGCGTAGGGGTCGACCCCGGTCGCGCCGTAGCCCGAGCCCGGCGGCGGGGGCGGGGGAGGCGGCGGGGGTGCGCCGTACCCGCCCTCCTGCGGGGTGCCGGGGGGCGGCGGCGGCTGGTCGCCCCAGGACGGCGGGTTCTGGTCACTCATACAGGGGCTTCCCCTCGCTCGAGAACAGTGGCCGGGCGGGTCTGTGGGCCCGGCGGGCAGCAACCTAGCAACCGGAGGGGGCAGAGTTGGGGCCATGACCCACCTGCACGACCTCGTGCCCGGCCTCGACCTCGGTCACGTGCGCCTCGGCACCGGCCCGACCCCGGTCCGCGCCGTCGGCGAGGAGCTCGGGCTGCGCACCACCGCCTGGGTCAAGGACGACGGCGCCTTCGGTGACGGGCCGTGGGGCGGCAACAAGGTGCGCAAGCTGGAGTGGATCCTCCCGGAGGCGCAGCGCCGCGGCGAGCGGGTGCTGTTCAGCGTCGGCGGGATCGGCACGCACTGGGGGCTGGCGCTGGCGACGTACGCCAAGCGGCTCGGGTTCGAGACCCTCCTCGGGCTCGTCGACCAGCCGGTCGACGACCACGTGCGCGAGCAGCTGGCGCGACTGATGACCAGCGGCGCCGAGCTGCACCGCTTCTCCTCGCCCACGCGCCTCAAGGCGGCGGCGCCGTGGCTGCTGTGGCGGGGGCGCCGCGGGCGACGGCTGCCGTGGTACCTCCCGGCCGGCGGCTCCAACCCCTTCGGGGCGCTGGCGTACGTCGACGTGGCGCTCGAGATCGCCGGGCAGGTCGCGTCCGGGGAGCTGCCCGAGCCCGCGACCGTCGTGGTCCCGGTCGGGTCGGGCGGCACGGTCGCGGGACTGGCGCTCGGCCTGCGCATGGCCGGGCTGCGCAGCCGCGTGCTCGGCATCGTCGTCAACGACGCGCTGCCCCTCGACGCCGAGGCGATGGCCGGCCTGGCGACCCGCACCGCCCGGCTGCTCACCGAGCGGGGCGCCGGGTCGCTCGCGCCGGTCCTCCCGCAGGACCTGGACCTGCGCACCGACTGGCTCGGGGCGACGTACGGCGACCCGACCCCGGCCTCGCTCTCCGCGGTGGAGGCCGGCACCGCGGCCGGCCTGACCCTGGAGCCGGTCTACACCGGCAAGACGCTGGCCGCGCTGCGCGACCTCCAGGACGAGCTGCCCGGGCCGGTGCTCTGGGTGCTCACCCACGGACCCCGCTGACCCGCTGACCCGCTGGTCGCGGGCCGACCGGACCGCCGGCGTAGCCCGAACGGGTCACGTGACCAACTGGGGGTCTCGCGCGTTGTCTGCGCATGGGAGAGAACAAGACCTACCGACGCGCCGCCGTCGCGGTGGCCACGGCCGTGCTCGCCGCGCTCACGCCCGGCCTCGCCAGCACCGCGACCGGTGCCGACACGGCCGCGGAGCCCGCTCCGCGCTTCTTCAGCAACGACGGCCAGGACAAGGTCGGGGCGCTGCGCAACATCGCCGAGATGGCGCTGATCCCCTCGATCGACACCGGCTACCGCCCGAGCACCAACCCGCCGCTGACCGACGACAAGGCCTGCCCGGCGCCGCGGTGCGCCGACTACCGCCTGCCGGCGGTCGCGGGGCTGACCCCGGCCCAGCCCAAGGTCCGGGTGCTGCTGCCCGTGGGCTACTCCTCCACGACCGCGCGCTACCCGGTCGTCTACCTCTACAACGGCTCGCTCAGCCCCTACTACCGCTGGTCGCGCGCCACGATGCTGACCGAGCTGTCGCGCAGCATGAAGGCGATCTTCGTGATGCCCGACGGCGGCTACGGCGACAACGCCGGGTACTTCACCGACTGGAAGGACGGCACCTTCGACTGGGAGACCTGGCACACCAAGCACCTCGTGCAGTGGGTCGACAAGAGGTTCCGCACGATCAAGGGCGCTCGTGCCGCCGCCGGCGCCTCGATGGGCGCCCAGGGCGCGCTGACCTACGCCGCCCGGCACCCCGGGCTCTTCAAGGCCGTGCTGTCGATCTCGGGGCTGCTCGACACCTCGACCCTGCTGCAGAACGGCACCGTTGCCCAGGAGCTCCCCGCCGAGGTGAAGGCCGCGGGCAACATCGGGTCCGACCTGCGCAAGGTGTGGGGCGACCCGGTCCTCGACCAGGCGACCTGGGCCGCGCACAACCCGGTCGACCAGGTCGCCGGCCTGCGCGGCGTCAAGCTCTTCCTGGCCTCCGGCACCGGCTACCCGCAGTACGACCCCAACGACGTGGTCCACTCCGGCGTGATCGAGCAGAACCTGTGGAACCAGCACCGCAAGTTCTTCCTCGCCCTCGCGCGGGAGGGGATCCCCTACGAGGCGCGGATCTCGACCGGGCAGCAGCACAACTGGCCGTTCTTCCACGAGGCGATGAAGTGGGGGCTGCCGCGGATCATCGCGGCCGCACGCGGCTGATCTCGACTGGTCGCTCGCTTCGCTCGCTGCTCGATCACCGTCGTAGGTGACCCGTCGGTAGGGTCGGGGCATGCAGCGACGACTCAGTGACGAGGACCGCGAGTTCCAGGCCCGCATGCGGGAGATCATGACCACCAAGGTCCCCCAGGAGGTCCGCGACCAGGTCCGCCTGGGTCGCCCGCTCGGCAAGGACGCGATCAGCGCGGCCCACAAGGCCCTGCACGCCGAGGGCGTCGCGGTGCCGTCGTGGCCCGAGGAGTACGGCGGCTGCGGCTGGACGCCGCTGCAGAAGGCGATCTGGAACACCGAGATGCAGCTGGCCTACGTGCCGCCGCCGCTGGCGTTCAACGCGGGCATGATCGGCCCGGTCATCGCGCAGTTCGGCAGCAAGGAGCTCAAGGACCGCTTCCTGCCGCCGACCGCGTCGCTCGACATCTGGTGGGCGCAGGGCTTCTCCGAGCCCGACGCCGGCTCCGACCTCGCCGGCCTGCGCACCACCGCCGTGCGCGACGGCGACGACTGGATCCTCAACGGGCAGAAGACCTGGACCACGCTGGGGCAGTACGCCGACTGGATCTTCGTGCTCGCCCGCACCGACCCCGACGCCCGCAAGCAGGCGGGCATCTCGATGTTCCTGGTCGAGATGAGCGCCCCGGGCGTCGAGCTGCGGCCGATCGTGCTCGTCGACGGCCACCACGAGGTCAACGAGGTCTTCTTCACCGACGTGCGCGTGCCCGGCGACCAGATCGTCGGCGACGAGAACACCGGCTGGAGCCAGGCCAAGTTCCTCCTCGGCAACGAGCGCGTCGGGGTCGCCCCGGTGTGGGCGATCAAGCGCCGGCTGGCCGACCTCAAGGAGCACGCTGCGACCGTCGAGACCACGACCGGCACGCTCGCCGACGACCCGCTGATCGCGGCCCGCATCGCCGAGCTCGAGGCCGACGTGATGGCGCTGGAGCTCACGGTGCTGCGCGTCGCGGGCGGCTCCAAGGACGGCCGCCCCGACCCGGCGTCCTCGATCCTCAAGCTGCGCGGCAGCGAGCTCGAGCAGGCGGTCTTCACCCTCGGCGTCGACGTCGCCGGCGCGATGGCGTCGGCCTGGTCGCCGGTCGACGAATTCGTGCCGCCGGCCGACGGCGGCGACGTCGGTGGGATGCCCGAGTGGGCCACCCACGCGATGCCGCACTACCTCAACTTCCGGAAGGCCTCGATCTACGGCGGGTCCAACGAGGTCCAGCGCCAGATCATCGCCACCGGCATCCTCGGCCTCCGCGGCTGACCGACCCTCGACGTTTCGGAGACACCCCATGGACTTCACCCCCACCGCCGAGCAGAAGGCCCTGCGCGACGCCGTGCGCGACCTCCTCGGCCGCCGCGAGCCCTCCACCGAGGTCGGCGCACCGCGCCTCGACGCCGACCTGTGGGGAGCGCTCGCCGAGCTCGGCGCGCTCTCCCTGCCGTGGGAGGCGGGCGAGGACGAGACCGAGACCGGCGCGGTCGAGGTCTCCTTCGTGGCGGCCGAGCTCGGCCGCGCCCACGCGGTCACGCCCTACGCCGAGGCGGTCACGGCCGCCCACCTGCTCGCCGCGACCGACGAGGGCCGCGCGCTGCGCGAGGACCTCGGCACCGGCGAGGCCGTCGTCGTGCCGGTCCTCACCGAGCCCAACCGCGCCTGGGGCACCGCCCCCACCGTGACGGCGTCGGGCTCGGGCGACTCGTGGACGCTGACCGGCGTCAAGGGCCCGGTCGCCTACGCCGACGCGGTGACCCACGCGATCGTCACCGCCGACCAGGGCGTCTTCCTGGTGGCCTCGCCCAAGGTCGAGGGCTCGGTCCTCGTGCTCGACGGCACCCCCGCGACCCTCCTCACCGACGACGCGCGCGTGCTCGTCGACGCGGTCGCGCACGGCACGCTCGTCGCCTGCGCGGAGTCGCTGGGCGCGCTCGAGCAGGCGCTGCACCTGACGGTCGACTACCTCAAGAGCCGCAAGCAGTTCGGCGTCCCGCTGATGACCTTCCAGACGCTCACCCAGCGCTCCGCGGTGATGTACACCCACCAGGAGCTCGCCCGCTCCGCGGTGCACTACGCCGCGATGGTGCTGGCCGACCCCGCCTCGGCCGTCGACGACGGGGTCGACGTCGCGGCCACGCTGGCCCGCGCCAAGGCGGTCGTCGGCAAGGCCGGTCTGCTCGTCGGCGAGGAGGCCGTCCAGCTGCACGGCGGCATCGGCGTCACCCAGGAGTACGCCGTCGGCCACCTGCTGTCCCGGCTGGTCACGCTCGACCACCTCTACGGCGACACCCGCAGCCAGCTCGCCCGCCTGGGCCGTGGCATCTCGTCGTACGACGTCGTCCGGGTGCTCTGACCCGGGGCCCTGACGGGGCCGTGAGGGTCAGGGGACGACGACGATCTTGCCCCGGGTGTGCCCCTCCTGGCTGAGCTCGAACGCGGCGGCCACCTCGTCGAGGCCGAAGGTGCGCGCGACCTCCACGGTGAGCCGGCCTTCGTCGACGAGCTCGGCCAGCCGGGCGGTCTCCGCGCCGAGGGGCCGCACCCAGACCCAGTGGCCACCGTGCTCGGCCACCGTGGGGTCGGCGATGGAGGCGTGCCGGCCGCCCTCGGCGAGCACGGCGAGGGTGGTCTCGAGCTGGCCGCCGACGAGGTCGGCGACGGCGTCGACGCCGTCGGGGGCGAGCGCGCGGACCCGCTCGACCACGCCCTCGCCGTAGGCGACCGGCTCGGCGCCCAGGCCGCGGAGGTAGTCGTGGTTGCCCTCGGAGGCGGTGCCGATCACGCGCGCCCCGCGCGCGACGGCGATCTGGACCGCGAGGCTGCCGACACCGCCGGCGGCGGCGTGCACGAGGACCGTGTCGCCCTCCGCGACCTCGAGGACGTCGACGGTGCGCAGTGCCGTGCCTCCGGCGAGCGGCAGGCCGCCGGCCTGCTCCCAGCTCAGCCCGGCGGGCTTGCGGGCGACCGACCAGACGGGCACGGCGACCTTCTCCGCGAACGTGCCGCCGTGCACGACGTCCTTGCGGGCATAGGCCATGACCTCGTCGCCGACGGCGAACTCGGGGGTGTCCGGGCCGACCGCGAGGACCGTGCCGGCGACGTCCCACCCGGGGACGACCGGGAACACCGCGTCCATGAGGCCGTCGAGCCCGCCGGTCATCAGCTTCCAGTCGACGGGGTTCACGCCGGCCGCGCGGACCTCGACCAGCACGGCACCGGGGCCGACCTTGGGGTCGTCGATCTCGCGGACCTCCAGGGTGGAGAGGTCCTCGCTGTAGGCCGGGTAGGTCGCGGCACGCATGTCGTTTGCTCCTTCGATCGGGGGGTCTCCCGGTCCAACACGACCGGGCCCTCTCCTCCTTCCCGGACCGGGGCCGCCCGCACCGTGCGTCCGGTCACGCACCGCTCGCCCGATGTGACTCGCGGGTAACGTAATCCGCGACACGCTGTCGCGGTTACCCCTTTACTGCAACACGCTGTCGCACTAACCTCGTGCACCTGACCTGTCCGTCTGTTCACGACGAGGTGACGAGATGACCGCAGCACCGACCCGCCCGACCCGCTCGGCGGCCGCCCGCCGTACCCCGCGCCCGGCCCGCAGCATCCCCGGCAACACCCGTGCGCCCCAGGCGGCGTCCTACGAGGAGACGCTGCGGACGCTCTCGGAGGCCTCGGTGCACCAGCACTTCGACGCCTTCCTCGACATCGACTGGGACAACCCCGACTACGAGATCCGCCGCGACGACCCGCGCTGGGTGCTGCCCGAGGCCGACGTGCTCGGCCGCCACCCGTGGTACCGGTCGCTCCCGCTCGAGCGCCAGATCGAGATCGGGATCTATCGCCAGGCCAACATCTGCAAGGTCGGCCTGCAGTTCGAGCAGATCCTCGTCGCCGGCCTGATGCAGCACGCGTTCAACCTGCCCAACGGCTCGCCGGAGTTCCGCTACTCCACCCACGAGGCGACCGAGGAGTGCCACCACACGCAGATGTTCCAGGAGTTCGTGAACCGCTCCGG
>CAZKZQ010000113.1:0-11497 GCA_964557235.1 uncultured Nocardioidaceae bacterium | reverse complement strand
GCGACGAGCTCGAGGTGGTCGAGGTCGGTGAGGTCGAGGACCTGGAGGTAGGCGCGGGTCGAGCCCGCCTCGGCGAACGCGCCGAGCTGGTCGACGACCTGCGCCGGGGTGCCGAAGACGCCGGCCGCGGTCATGGTGTCGCGGTCGTGGCCGATCGCGTCGAGCCGGCGAGCGGCCTCGGCGTCGTCCTTGCCGCAGCAGAGGATCACCGCGTTGGAGAAGCGGACCGGCTCGCGACCGGCGGCCTCGCAGGCCTCGCGGACCCGGCCGAACTGCTCGGCGGAGAACGCCGCGTCCTCGAACGGGATGTTGAACTCGTCGGCGTACGTCGCGGCCAGGCGGGGCGTGCGCTTGGGCCCCTTGCCGCCGATGATCACCGGCGGCCGCGGCTGCTGCACGGGCTTGGGCAGGCCGGGGGAGTCCTCGACCGTGTAGTGCTCGCCGCGGTGGGTGAACCCGCCCTCGGTCGCCCACAGTCCGGTGATGATCGCGAGCTGCTCCTCGAGCCGGTCGAAGCGCTCACCCGTGGCAGGGAAGGGGATGCCGTACTTCGTGTGCTCGGCCTCGAACCAGCCCGCGCCGATGCCGAGCTCGACCCGACCGCCCGACATCTGGTCGACGTTGGCCACCGAGATCGCGAGCGGGCCCGGGTGACGGAACGTCGCGGACGTCATGAGCGTGCCGAGCCGGATGCGGCTGGTGTCGCGGGCGAGCCCGGCCAGCGTGACCCACGCGTCGGACGGGCCGGGCAGGCCGTCGGTGCCCATGCCGAGGTAGTGGTCGGAGCGGAAGAACGCGTCGAAGCCGAGCTCCTCGGTCGCGCGCGCCACGCGCAGGAGGTCGTCGTACGTCGCGCCCTGCTGGGGCTCGGTGAAGATGCGCAGGTCCATGCTCCCGACGCTACCCAGGCGCTCACACCGTCAGCAGGGCGACCACGACGACGACGGTGTTGAGCACGATCTCGCCGATGCCGACCTGCTTGGGCGTCATCGACGTGCGAGGGGCAGCGGCCGCGCGGGCGGTGAGGGCGAGGCCGACCAGGGCGAGGGGCCAGGACACGAAGGCCGCAGCGACGGTGACGGCGACGTGCCAGGCGACCGAGGCGACGACGTACGCCGGGTGGCCGCGCTCGCGGATCATCGTCTTCACGTAGAGCAGGACGCCGAGGTAGTACCCCGCCATGACGGCGGCCAGGACCCACGCGCGGTCCCAGTCGGTGCCCGGGCCGGCGTCGTAGGCGACCACCGTCATCAGCGACGCGGCGAGGGTCGTGGCGACGCCGCTGGGCAGCGAGCGGTCCCGGCGCTCGGCGGCGAGGACGAGCGCGATCACCAGGAGCGGGGCGAGCGAGGGGACCCACCGCACGAGCGACGGCTCGAGCAGCAGCACGACCACCCCGAGCGGGACGCACGCCAGCGAGTAGACGACCACGGGCAGGCGGAACCTGGCCCTGCGCCGCGACTTGAGCCACAGGCCCGCGGCGAAGAAGGCGAAGTAGCCGAGGAACCACAGCAGCGCGAGCGGCAGGTGCACCCAGGCGACCCCACCCGCCAGGACGCCGACGAGCAGCGGGCCGGCGAGCATCGCCCAGGCCCCGTGCTGGTTGGGGACCCAGGTCGCGCCCTTGTGCGGACGGGTCGGTGAGCTCGTCATCCGAGGAGGTCGAGCTCCGCGGCCTCGAGCAGCGACGGGCCGTACCACGTGATCAGCCGCCCGCTGACGAGCCGCGTCTCGAGGCCGGGGAAGGCCTCGGGCCCGTCCTCGTCGGTGAAGACGTAGGGCTCGTCGGGCAGCAGCACGACGTCGGGCTCGGCGGCGGCGATCTCCTCGACGGTCACGCTGGGATAGCGCCCGTCCCAGTCGTCGAAGACGTTGGCGACGCCCAGCCGCAGCAGCAGGTCGCGGGTGAACGTCTCGCGGCCGACGACCATCCACGGGTCGCGCCAGATCGGCACGGCGGCGCGGGCGCGGACGCCCGGCACGGGCCGGTCCCACGCCTTCCGCACCGACACCAGCCAGTCCGGGACGCCCCAGCCGAGGGCCTCGTCGAACAGCCGGTCCATCGCGTCGATCGCCTGCGGCACGGTCTCGATGACCGTCACCCAGACCTGCACGCCCGACTCGCGCAGCCGGCGCACGTCGAGCTCGCGGTTCTCCTCGCGGTTGGCGACGACGACGTCCGGCCGCAGCTCGCGGATCGCCGCCAGGTCGGGGTTCTTGGTGCCGCGCACACGGGTGACGTCGAGGTCGGCGGGGTGCGTGCACCAGTCCGTCGCGCCGACGAGGGCCTCGGGCCGGGTCGCGGCGATCGCCTCGGTCAGGCTCGGCACGAGGCTCACCACGCGCGTGGCCGGCTGGTCCAGGGTCAGGGCGATGCCCAGGTCGTCCTGCATGGCACCCAACCTAGGAGGACAGTGGAGGTGTGAACGAGTACCTCGCCCCGGGGGTGTACGTCGAGGAGGTCGCCAAGGCGCCCCCGACGATCGAGCTGGCCGACTCCTCGGTGGCCGCACTGGTCGGGACCGCGACCGACGGCCCGCTGGACGAGCCGGTCGAGGTGACCACCGCTGGTCCCCGGGACGGGTCGTGGCTGAGCGAGGCCGTCGCGGACTTCCTCGCCTCCGGCGGCGAGCGGGTGCTCGCGGTCCGGGCGTCCACCCCGGAGGCCGGGCTCGCCGCGCTGGCCGACCGGCCCGTGCGGCTGCTCGTGGTCGAGCACGACCTGCCGTCGGCGTACTCCTGGGCCGCTGCGCGCCACGCCTTCCTCGTCGTCGACGCGGATCCGGGGCCCGTGGTGCCCCAGGGTCTGGGAGCGGACGCCGCTGCGTACTTCCCGCCGTTGAAGGGCCCGCGACCGTGCGCCCCCGCCGTGGCCGGTGCGATCGCGCGCAACGACCGCCGGCGCGCGGTGTGGAAGTCGCCGTCGGGCAGCGGGATGACCGTGCCGTTCGAACCGGCCGAGCTGCTCTCGCGTACCGCCGTCGACGACCTCGTCGGACGCGGGGTCAACCCGCTGCGCATCCTCGACCGCAAGACGGTCGTGTGGGGCGCGCGGACCGCGGCCAACCAGGACCCGGAGTGGAGGTACGTCCCCGTCCGCCGCACCGTGCTCCTGATCGAGGACAGCCTCGAGCAGGGACTGCAGTGGGCGGCGTTCGAGCCCAACACCGAGGACCTCTGGACGCGGGTGCGCAGCTCCGCGGAGGACCTGCTGTTCCGGCTCTGGCGCGAGGGCGCGCTGCAGGGGCGCAGCCCGGACGAGGGCTTCTTCGTGCGCTGCGACCGCACGACGATGACCCAGGACGACATCGACGACGGCCGGTTGGTCTGCGAGATCGGCGTCGCGCTGGTCAGGCCGGCCGAGTTCGTGGTCTTCCGCATCGGTCAGCGGACGGCCGGGTCCGCCGAGATCTCGTGACCGGAAGTTCACCGGAAAGCGGGAACAAAACGTCGGTGGCGCCTGCTGGGCTGGTCAGACGCATATTTATGTAGGAGACATATGTCCGAGTCCACCTTGTCCTCGTCCCCTGCCGGGACGCCCCCCGACCTCCCCGACGCGATCGACGCCCAGGTGCTCAAGGTCGCCGGCGTCGTCGTGCTCGGTGCGATCATGTCGATCCTCGACATCACCGTCGTCAACGTGGCGCTGCCGACCTTCCAGAAGGTCTTCGCCGACGGCGGCGCCCCGATCAGCTACGCCCACGTCGCCTGGACGGTGACCGGCTACACCCTCGCGCTCGCGACCGTGATCCCGCTGTCCGGCTGGGCGGCCGACCGCTTCGGCACCAAGCGCCTCTACATGTCCGCGATCGCGCTGTTCGCGCTCGGCTCCGCCCTGTGCTCCGTTGCGTGGGACATCAACAGCCTCATCGCCTTCCGGGTGCTCCAGGGCCTCGGCGGCGGCATGCTCATGCCGGTCGGCATGACGATCATGACCCGGGCCGCCGGCCCGCACCGGATGGGTCGCCTCATGGCGATCCTCGGCGTCCCGATGCTGCTCGGCCCGATCCTCGGCCCCATCCTCGGCGGCTGGCTGATCGACGCCGCGAGCTGGCACTGGATCTTCCTGATCAACGTCCCGCTCGGCATCGCCGCCATCGCCTACGCGATGTGGGCGCTGCCCTCCGACGCCCCCGAGCCCTCGGAGTCCTTCGACTTCCTCGGCATGGCGCTGATGTCGCCCGGCCTCGCGCTGTTCCTCTTCGGCGTCTCCTCGATCCCGGAGAAGGGCACGGCCACCGCACCCCGCGTCTGGGTGTCGATGCTGATCGGCGTGATCCTCATCGGTGCGTTCGTGCGGCACTCGTTCCGCCCCGAGCACCCGCTGCTCGACCTGCGCCTGTTCAAGGACCGTCAGCTCACCATCTCGGTGATCACGATGTTCCTGTTCGCCGGCGCGTTCTTCGGCGGCCTGCTGCTCGTGCCGACGTACTTCCAGCAGGTGCGCGGCGAGGACGCGCTGCACGCCGGTCTGCTCGTGGCCCCGCAGGGTCTCGGCGCGATGCTCACCATGCCGATCGCGGGTGCGCTCGCCGACCGGCTCCCGATCGGACGCATCACTCCGGTGGGCCTGGCGATCATCCTGGTCGGCATGCTCGGGCTGACGCAGGTCGACGAGTCGACGTCCTACGCCTACCTCATCGGCGTGCTCGTGATCATGGGCCTCGGCATGGGCGCCACGATGATGCCGCTGTTCACCGCCGCGCTGCGCACGCTCGCCCCGCACCAGGTGGCGCGCGGGTCGACGATGCTCAACATCACCCAGCAGATCGCCAGCTCGGTGGGCGTCGCGGTCCTCTCGGTGGTGCTGACCAACCACCTCAAGGGCGCGTCCTCGCCGGCCGACGCGGGGTCGGCGTTCGCCGACACCTTCTGGGTGGCGTTCTTCCTGGTGGCGCTGACGCTGATCCCGGCGCTCATGCTGCCGCGCAAGAAGTCCGACCCGGGTGCGACCCCGGAGACGTCCACCGCAGCGGCCTCGGTGCCGATGCACTGACGCTCCGCGTCTCCCGCCTCGTCCGGGTGCGAACGCGCTCCAGCGCGTCCGCACCCGGACGGCGCATTTCTCAGGTGGCCGCGAGGGGGAGGACCAGCGTGCGTACGCCGGTCTCGGTCACCTTGACCGGCACGCCCCAGTCCTGCTGGTGGAGGTAGCACGCGGCTCCCTCACCGGCCTCGGTGTCGCACGAGGCGGCTCGTGCGGCGACGTGGAGCACGCCGTCGCCGACGGCCGCGTCGATCACGATCGTGCGCCTCAGCTCGGTGCCGCGGCCCTCGCCGTCGGCCAGCAGTGCCGGCGGCGTCGCCGAGACGAGCAGCTGCGACGGCGGGCCGAACCGGTCGTCGACCTTCTGGCCGGGCGGCGGGGTGAAGTCCACGACGAGCTCGAGCGGCCCGGCCGCGACCTCGGTCACCGGCCGCTGGGTCCGGTGGGCGAAGCCCTCGACCTCGACGACGCCGGCCAGCGGGACCCGGGTCAGCCGGTGCGCGGCCGACTCGACGACGACGAGCGTGTCGCCGTCGACGAACGCGCCGCTCGGCTCGGCCAGCCCGGTCGCGACCGTGCTGACGACGCCGTCGGCGAGACGGCGGACCGCGCCGTTGTAGGTGTCGCAGACCGCGACCGACCCGTCGGGCAGCACGGTCACCCCGAGCGGGTGCTGGAGCAGCGCCTGCCCGGCCGGCCCGTCACGGTGCCCGAAGTCGAAGAGCCCGGTGCCGACGGCGGTGTGCAACCGGGCTCCTCCGGCGGTCGAGCCTGTCGAGACCCACCGGATGCTCGAGGTCTCGCTGTCGGCCAGCCACAGCCGGTCGCCGGCGGGCGCGAGCCCCGAGGTCTGCGCGAGCCACGCCTCGGCGAGCGGCCCGTCGAGGAGCCCCTCGTTGGTCGTGCCGGCCGCGACCTCGGCCGTGCCCGAGCGCGGGTCGAACGTCCACAGCTGGTGGATCCCGGCCATCGCGACCCAGACCCGGTCCTGCCACCAGGCGACGTCCCACGGGCTGGAGAGGCGACCCTCCTGGCCGGGCGCGCCGGGGAAGAGCTGCTCGCCGGTGCCGGCCAGCGTCCGCACAGACCCGTCGGCCAGCCGCACCCCGCGCAGCGCGTGGTTGACGGTGTCGGCGACCACGACGTCGTACCCCACCTCGGCGGCGAGGTCGGTCGGCAGCAGGCACAGCCCGTTGGGCTCGGAGAAACGTGCCTCGGTGCCGTCCGCCAGCCCGCGCTCCCCGGACCCGATCCGCCGCACGACGGTGGTCAGGTCGGCAGCGAGCTCGACCAGCGAGTGGTGGCCGGCGTCGGCGACGAGGACCGTCCCGCCGGGGAGTGGCACGGCCTTGGCGGGGAAGCGCAGGTCGCCCGGCTCGACCGGCGGCGCGACGTACGGCGAGTCCCCGGGCTGGAGCGTCCCGCGCTCGCGGTGCAGGGGGATGAGCTCGGCCAGGAGGGCGTCGAGCGCGTGGGCGTGGCCCTCGCCGGCGAGCTGCGCGACGACGTAGCCCTCGGGGTCGACGAGCACCAGCGTCGGCCAGGCCCGCGCGGTGTAGGCCTGCCAGGTGATGAGCTCGGGGTCGTCGAGCACGGGGTGGTGCACCTCGTAGCGCTCGACCGCCGCGGCCAGCGCGTCGGCGTCGGCCTCGTGCACGAACTTCGGCGAGTGGACGCCGACGACGACCAGCTCGTCGGCGTACTTCTCCTCGAGCGGGCGGAGCTCGTCGAGGACGTGCAGGCAGTTGAGACAACAAAAGGCCCAGTGGTCGAGCAGCAGGAAGCGCCCGCGGAAGTCCGCGATCGAGTACGACCGGCCGCCCGTGTTGAGCCATCCACGACCACGCAGCTCGGGAGCACGGACACGGGACGGACTCACCCGGCCAGTCTCTCAACCGGATCCACGGCTCGCGGACATGCCCGGCGCACACTGGAGGCATGGACGCCGTTGGGCCGAGGATCTCGCGTCGCGGCGCGCTGCTGCTGGGCGGAGCGGCGGCGCTCGCCGGCTGTCGTGACGCGGCAGACGGACCCGCCGGCGGTGCGCCGGCCACGCGCGCGGCGGCCGACGTCCGCGCCCGCGACTGGTCCTGGCTGCGGGGCCAGGTCGACGGCCGGCTCGCCCGGCCGGGCGACCCGTCGTACGACGCGGTGCGGCGCGTGCAGAACCCGGTGTACGACGCGGCCCGGCCCCTCGCGGTCCTCTCGGTCGCGTCCACCGCCGACGTGGCGACCGGCATCGCGTTCGCGCGCGACCACGACCTCGGGGTCGCGATCCGCTCCGGCGGCCACAGCTATCCCGGCTGGTCGGCCGGCGACGACCGGCTCGTGATCGACGTGCGGCCGCTCGGCGGGGTCCGGCTCGCCGCGGACGGGGTCACGGCGACCGTCGGGGCGGGCGCCCCGCTGGCGAGGGTCTACGACCGTCTGAGCTCCGCCGACCGCGGGCTCGCGGCCGGCTCGTGCGCCACGGTCGGCGTCGCCGGGCTGACCCTCGGTGGCGGTCAGGGCATCGTCGCCCGCGCGCACGGCCTCACCTGCGACGCGGTCACGCGGATGCGGGTCGTCACCGCCGCGGGCAAAGTCGTCACCGCGAGTGCCGATGAGCGCCCCGGTCTGTTCTGGGCCCTGCGCGGCGGGGGCGGCGGGCACCTCGGGGTCGTCACGTCGTTCACGTTCGACACGTTCGCCGCGCCGGTCACCTCGACGGCCTACCTCCAGTGGCCGCTCGACGCCGCCGACGAGGTGCTGCCCGCCTGGGAGGCGTGGGCGCCGGTGGCCGACCGCCGCCTGTGGTCGACGCTCAAGGGCCTCGGGGGCGAGCGCCATCCCGACGGCCCGGTCCTGTCGCTGTCGGTGGTGTGGGTCGGCCCCGACGACGGGCTCACCCGCCGGCTCGCGGCGTTCCTGCGCGACGTGCCCGCGCCGTCGTACAGCTCGCGGAAGCGGCGGGCCTTCCTCGACGTGGTGCGGGCCTACTCCGGCTGCATCGGCGTGCCGGTCGACCGCTGCACGACCGACCCGGGCGGTGCGCTCCAGCGGGAGCGGTTCGCCGCGACCTCGCACGTGGCCTACACCCGGCTCCCCTCAGCGGGCGTCGCGACGTTCGCCGACCGGGTCCAGCGGGCGCAGGGCTCCGGCCTGATCGAGGCCGGCATCGCGCTGGACTCGCTCGGCGGCGCGGTCGCCGAGGTGGCCCCGGAGGACACGGCGTTCGTCCACCGCGAGGCGCTCGCGATGGTGCAGTACACCGCCACGCACCACGCCGGGGACCGCGCGAAGGCGCTCGGCTATGTGCGCGCAGCGAGGGCGGCGATGGTGCCGTCGTGGGGCAACCACGCCTACGTCAACTACGCCGACGCGTCGCTCGAGAACTACCGGCGGGCGTACTTCGGCGCCAACGCGGCGAGGCTGACGAGCCTGCGGCAGGCGTGGGACCCGGACGGGTTCTTCACCCAGCCACAGGAGGTCTAGCCGAGGGTGCTCCAGCCGGCGGCGGGGAGGAACCCGGCCACGGCGAGGACGGCGTAGACGCCGGCGAGGACGTAGAGCGCGAGCATCACGCGAGCCGCGGAGATCGCGGAGGTCTCGGTGCGGGCGTGGCGCGCGGCGCGGGCCTGGTCGCTGAGGAACACCGAGCGGGCGCGGGTGATCTCGTCGGCGGTCATCGTCACGGGCATCGACATGGTGTCTCTCCTCCTCCGGGGGTACCGGGGAAACGAGACGTGCGCGGGCCGGGTCACTGGACGAAAGGTTAAAAACCCGAGGGGTGCTCAGGATCACGGTCTCGACTGGGCTCGACCACCAGCCGGACCGGAGGGTCAGGCGTCCTCCCACCCCGCGGGGCGGTGCTTCTTGGGCAGCTTGGAGACGACCAGGCGATAGGACTCGTCGAGCGCGTCGACCAGCTCGTCGTCGGGGATCGAGCCGCCCAGCCTGAGGTCGTTCCACCCACCACGGCCGATGTAGGCCATCACCGACGCGTCGTCGGGGTAGCGCTGCAGCCACTCGTCGGCGACGTCGCGGCCGAAGCCAGCCTTGACGCCGACCCGGTCCACCGACGGGAAGGCGAAGATCTTGCCGTGCTCGCCCGGGCCGACCTTCACGACCGGGTGGTCGTGGTCCCAGGGGTTGTCCGGCCAGGCGCCCGGCTTGGCCAGGCAGTGCTCGAGGACGTCGTTCACGTCCACAGCTCGGCCACCTTCTGGATCGCCTCGACGTAGCCGCGGATCCCGTGGCCGATCACGTGCGCGTCGGCGACCAGTCCGACGTACGACGTGTGGCGGAACTCCTCGCGGGCGTGGATGTCACTGATGTGCACCTCGACGACCGGCGCCTTGAGGACGGCGAGGGCGTCCATGATCGCGATCGAGGTGTGGGTGTAGCCGCCGAAGTTGCCGACGACCGCGGCCTCGGACTCGAACGCCTCGTGGATCCAGTCGATCAGCGTGCCCTCGTGGTTGGACTGCCGGCACATCACCTGCAGGCCGAGCCGGTCGCCCTCGTCGTGGCACAGCTGCTCGACGTCGGCGAGCGTCGCGGTGCCGTAGACGTCGGGGTCGCGGTGCCCGAGCAGGTTGAGGTTCGGGCCGTTGAGGACGTAGACGGTGCGCACGGGTCGATCATGCACCCTGGGAGGGGCGGCGGATCAGGCGGCGATCGGCTCGCTGTGGCCGTCGGGGGCCAGGAAGTAGTGGTCGTCGAAGACGATCACGCCGTTGCAGAGGCGGACCCAGCCCTGCTCGGAGTGGTCCGCCACGACGTGGGCGGTCCAGCAGCGGGCGTCGCCGGCGGCCGGGCAGCTGTGGGTGGTGCTGGTCTGGGTGGTGGTCGTGTGAGACATCGTCGGCTCCTGGTCGAGTGGGTCGGTCCTGCTGATGACCTGACTGTGACCCAGGCCACTTAAGGCTCACTTAGTGCCGGCTTGCGTCTGGGTTGCACGCCGGCTCGATCGCCGGTCAAGCGGCGATCAGGCGCTCCACGCCGGGTGGGTGAGGAACTCGCTCGTCCCGTCCTCCACCTTGAAGGTCGCGTGCCCGTCGCCGCGGGTGCGGCCGCGGTTGACCACCACGACGGGCCGCCCGAGCGAGGCGGCATAGCGGACGAACCGGAACCCCGACATGACCGTCAGCGACGAGCCGAGCACGAGCAGCGCCTCGGCCCGGTCGAGCAGGTCGTGGCAGCGCCGGACCCGGTCGGCGGGGACGTTCTCGCCGAAGTAGACGACGTCGGGCTTGAGCGGTCCGTCGCACCGGTCGCAGACGGGGGTGACGAACTGGTGGGTGTCGTCGACCTCGGCGTCGCCGTCGGGCCGGGCGTGCACCTCGCTCAGGTGCTCGCGGTGGGCCTCGAGCCAGCCGGGGTTGGCCGCGGCCATCTCGCGCTGGAGCACCGCCCGCGAGGTGCGGTCGCCGCACGCCAGGCAGACCACGTCGGTGATGCGCCCGTGGAGGGGTACGACGTCGGAGCCGGCCTGCTCGTGCAGCCCGTCGACGTTCTGCGTGATCACGCCGGTGCAGCGACCGAGGGTCTCGAGCCGCGCGAGGGCGTGGTGGCCGGCGTTGGGCAGGGCGTCGCGCATGAGCGCCCACCCGACGTACGCCCGCGCCCAGTAGCGCTGCTGCGCGACGGGCCCGGAGACGAACTCCTGGTAGGTCATCGGGGCGCGACCGTGGCGGGCGGCCGACGCCGGACCGCGGTAGTCGGGGATGCCCGAGTCGGTCGACATGCCGGCTCCCGTGAGGGCGACGAAGCGGTGCTCGCGCAGCAGGTCGATCGCGTCCTCGGGGGCGTGCGACGTCTCGCTCTCCTGCCCGGGAGCGAGGTAGCGCGCGAGTCCGGTCACGGAGTCGATCATCCCCCGGCGGGCAACTCGATCCGCATCACCGTGTTCTTCAGTCCCTTGGACCGGTCGAAGGTGAACCCGGCCTCCTCGTACATCGGCCGCGTGCCGTTGTAGAGGAACGACGAGGAGGTCTTCTTGGTCGGCCGCTCGTGCGGGTAGCCCTCGACGACGCCGCCGCCCCGGGCTGCGATCTGGTCGAGCGCACCGCGCAGCGCGAGCTTGGCGACGCCGCGTCGGCGGTAGCGCCGGTCCACGAAGATGCAGGTGATCCGCCAGTCGGGGTCGGCCTGCTTGGTCGCGTCGTACTCCTTGCGGTGGTGGATGTTGGACAGCTCGCCGGGCGGGCCGTACTCCGCCCAGCCGACCGCCTCGTCGCCGTCCATCACCAGCGCGGCGTGGTTCCTGCCCTCGTGCGCGAGCGTGCGCTTGAGCTCGCGGTTGGACTCGTAGGTGCGGTCGGGTTCCCGCTCCAGCGAGCAGAAGTACGTGCACCAGCACCCACCGAAGATGCCGTTGTGCCGCTCGACGAGGGCTGGCGAACGCCTCCCAGGTGTCAGGCCCGAGCTGCTCGATCCTGAGGTCGGGATCGTCCACGGGACCGGCCACGGGGATCAGCGGTAGTTGGTGAACTGCACCGCGAAGTCGTAGTCCTGCGCCTTGACCAG
>CAZKZQ010000112.1:0-11529 GCA_964557235.1 uncultured Nocardioidaceae bacterium | reverse complement strand
TCGCGACGTGCTCGCGCACGTCGCCCTGGAGGGCGAGAACGCCGATGCGGGGCCTGGGGCTGGACACCGCGCAAGCCTAGGAGTCAGACGACGACCAGCCGCACCGAGGGGTGCACGGCGAGCAGGTCGTCCGGGTCGGAGGTCAGGACGGTCAGGTCGTGGATCATCGCGTGCAGCACCACGTGCACGTCGACGACGTCCGGGTGACCGGACAACCCGGCGAGGTGACCCACCGCGCGAGCCGTCCTGGCGTCGTACTCCGGGATCTCGACGCCCTCGCTGGACAGGAAGGCGGCGAGCCGGGCCTGCCTCGGGCCGCCGCGCCAGACCTGGGCGAGCACCTCGGGGACGACGTGGAGCGAGCCGCCTCGATCCGCGACGCGGCGACAGAGCCGCAGTACCTCGACCTGCCCACGCTCGACGCCGATGAGTGCCCCGGCGTCCAGGCACAGCCGTGGAACCCTCACGACGCGCCGGGTCGTGGCCAGACGGACACGTTGCCGTGTTCGAGGACGTAGTCCGCCCAGGCGCTCTCCTCCTCGGTGATCGGCCCGAGCTCGGCCTCCTGCTCGTCGAGCCAGTCGTCCAGCGTCCGGCGCCGTTCCTTCTCCCGCAGTGCATCCGCGACATAAGCCGACACCGAGGCCGCACGACCGGCAGCCACCGCCGCGCGCGCCTGCTCGACGAGCTCGTCGGGCAGGCTGACGGCGATCTTGGTGGTCATACCAGGATCATACCGCTGGATCGTCACTGAACACCGTCCGGCGCTAGGACGTCCACGTGGCACATACGCCGCGCGAAGCCACCCAGTCGTTCTCCCAGTGCGACGAGCTCCCCTGGCCGATAGCCGTCGGTGATCAACCGGATGACGAGACCCAGCGACACTCCGGGCCGCTGCAGCGCCGCTGCCACGGCCGGCCACGGGTCGCGAAGGGGTGGCTCCGCCCAGAGCCTCGAGGTGTCTCGACGCAGATCGTCGATGGCGGCGAGGACCAGGTCGATGCAGGCCTCGCTCAGCACGTCGAGCGTTGCCGATCCTTCCTGGCAGTGGGAGTCATCGTGGAAGCGCTCCTGTTGCGCGACCTCCCAGACGCCCCCGGCCAGGTCCTGCCAGATCCGGTCCGGGAGGTCGGTCAGCAGACCGGAGGTGCGAGAGAGCGGTGCGACCCCCAGCGTCAGCGGCTCCCTGACCTCCTCGTGGCGCCTCAGGACCTCCAACCAGGCGCCCGGCTCACGGGACACCGCTGTCGCCACGGTCTCGGGCACGGCCAGCGGTGGACTCTCGAACAGAGTGTCTGCGCCGCAGGTCACGCGACGCCCGATCACGTGGTCACCCGGACGGAGTGTCGCCGCCAACCCGAGGTTGAGGGTCTCCACCTCCTCGTCCGTGTCGAGCCGGAACCAGGTGATCGTCGCAGCGCTGTCGCCGACGAAGCGGAACGCTCCCATGCCGGCGTCGGGCCACTGTTCGACGCCGGAGGCCCGCTGAACGAGGTCCGGCGAGGCGATGCGAAGCAGCGCGCGCAGGCCGCCCCGGTCGTAGAGGTAGCTCTGCGCCACGACCCAGTCGGCAGCTTCCGGCCCGACCAGCGACGCGTCGTCGAGCACCCCTCGCAGCCGTCCCTCGTCTGGCGGTCCCAGGCAGTCGAGCGCCTGGCCACGCAGCCAGCGCGCCCACGCCCATGCCGGCAGCAGAGGACCGAACGTGTCGATCTCGAGCAGGCGCATGATGCGCGACGGCGTCCACCTCATCGTGCCGTCCGGTCGCCTGGCCGTATCGACCACCAGATCGAGCGCGCCCGCAGCATCTCCGACACGTTCCAGGTCGCTCACCTGCCTGAGCAGGTGGAGGCCTTCCGCGTCCTCGGCAGAGAGCTGCTGCCGGTCGGAGCGTTGCCGCTCTCCTGACCTGCCGACCCTGCGGTGGTGGTTCCGGTTGCGTCCTCGTGACTTCGGCATGACCCCAGCCCACCAGCGGACTCGGACGGCGAACGGCCCCTCCTCCCCCAGTGGGGAGAAGGGGCCGGTCGGTCAGCCTGTGGACGGGATCCGGGTCACCAGCCGCGCTCGGCGAGCCGGTGCGGCTGCGGGATGTCCTCGACGTTGATGCCGACCATGGCCTCGCCCAGGCCGCGGGAGACCTTGGCGACCACGTCGGGGTCGTCGAAGAACGTCGTGGCCTTGACGATCGCCTCGGCGCGCTGCGCCGGGTTGCCGGCCTTGAAGATGCCGGAGCCCACGAAGACGCCCTCGGCGCCGAGCTGCATCATCATCGCGGCGTCGGCCGGGGTGGCGATGCCGCCGGCGGTGAAGAGCACCACCGGGAGCTTGCCGAGCTCGGCGACCTCCTTGACCAGCTGGTAGGGCGCCTGGAGGTCCTTGGCCGCGACGAAGAGCTCGTCGGGCTCGAGACCCTGGAGACGGCGGATCTCGCGGCGGATCGTGCGCATGTGGGTGACCGCGTTGGAGACGTCACCGGTGCCGGCCTCGCCCTTGGAGCGGATCATGGCCGCGCCCTCGGTGATGCGGCGCAGGGCCTCGCCGAGGTTGGTCGCACCGCAGACGAAGGGGACGGTGAAGGCCCACTTGTCGATGTGGTTGTCGTAGTCGGCCGGGGTGAGCACCTCGGACTCGTCGATGTAGTCGACGCCCAGGCTCTGCAGCACCTGCGCCTCGGCGAAGTGGCCGATCCGGGCCTTGGCCATCACCGGGATCGAGACGGCCTCGATGATGCCGTCGATCATGTCGGGGTCGCTCATGCGCGAGACGCCGCCCTGGGCGCGGATGTCGGCGGGGACCCGCTCGAGGGCCATGACGGCGACGGCGCCGGCGTCCTCGGCGATCTTGGCCTGCTCAGGGGTGACGACGTCCATGATCACGCCGCCCTTGAGCATCTCGGCCATGCCGCGCTTCACGCCCTCGGTGCCCCGCTGGGGACCGCTGGTGGCGCTGAGGTCGGGGGTGCTCGTCTGGTCAGTCACAGGGTCACTCTGCAATCGGATCGGGGGCTGATGGGGGTCCGGAGACCGCCTCTCAGTCTACTTCCGCGGCCCGCAGGGCCGAAATCAGCGTCCGCCGAGCGCGCGGGCGTAGACGTCGAGGATCCGGGGCGTGACGACGCTCCAGTCGAGGCGATGGGCGGCGGTCCGCCCGCTGCGTCCGAGGGAGGTACGCCGGCCCGGGTCGGCGAGCAGGCCGCTCACCGCCGACGCCAGGTCGGCCGCGCTGCCCGGCGCGACCAGGACCCCGTGACGCCCCTCCCCCAGGAGCGCCCGGAAGGCGGGGAGGTCGCTGGCCACCACGGGCGCCCCGGCCGCCATCGCCTCGGCCACGACGATCCCGAAGCTCTCGCCGCCGAGGTGGGGGGCGAGCACGACGTCGGCCTCGCGCAGCAGCGACGCCTTCTCCGCCTCGTCGACCGCCCCGCGCACCTCGACGTGCCGCGCGAGCCGCGGCGGGAGCGGGCCGACGTGCCCGGGACCTGCGACGACGAGGCGCGTGCGCGGGTGTTCTGCGACCACGGCGGACAGCGCCCGCAGGGCGACGGACAGCCCCTTGCGCGGCTCGTCGACACGTCCGAGGAACAGCAGCGTCGGGTCGGTCGCCTCGTCGCGGCGGCCGGAGAAGCGGCGCACGTCGAGGGCGTTGGGGATCACCTCGACCGGGGCGTCGCTGTAGCGGGCGAGCGTGTGCGCGGCGACCGCGGACACGGCGATGTGGGCCTCGATCCGTCGGCTGCGTCGCGCGACGGTCGCCGCGCCGGCGCGCAGGGCGAGGGCGCGGTGCTGGGCGGTGTGCACGGTGGCCACCAGCGAGGTCGTCGCGGGCGCACCGAGCGCGTGCCAGGTGACGCTGGGCGTGACCGGCTCGTGCAGGTGCAGCACGTCGAAGCGGCCCTCGCCGAGCCAGGCCCGCGTGCGACGCGCGGTCTGGGGGCCGAGGTCGAGCCGTGCCACCGAGCCGTTCCACCGCACCGGCACGTCCTGCCCGGTCGTGGTCACCCAGTCCGGGTGCTGTCCGGTGTTGCGGCGCCCGGGCGCGAGCACCTCGACGTGGTGGCCGAGCCGGTCCAGCGAGCCGGCCAGCCCGAGCACCTGTGCCTGCACTCCCCCGCGGGCGTCGAGGGAGTAGGGGCAGACCAGCCCGACGCGCATCAGTCGAACACCCGCTGCATCATGTGCCAGTCCTGCGGGTCGGCGGTCAGCCCGCGGGAGAACGCCGACGCCACCGCCCGGGTCGCGGCGGCCACGCCCTCCTCGCCCGTGCCCGGGTCGACCGCCTCGTGGAAGGTGATCTCCAGGTCGGGCCCGCGGTAGGCGAGGGTCACCGGCACCAGGTCGGCGCCGGTGCGCTGCGCGAGCCGAGCCGGCCCCGCCGGCATCCGGGCAGGGCTGCCGCCGAGCTCGACCTCCACCGCGCTGCGGCTCAGGTCGCGGTCGGCGAGAAGGCAGACGAACCCGCCCGCCCCGGCCCACTCCCCCAGCGTCGCCATGGGCGGCTCGCCGCCGGTGAGCGGGAGGATCTGCATGCCGAGCGAGGAGCGGAAGCGCACGAACTCGTCGTACACCCGCGCGGGCTCGAGCCGCTCCGCGACCGTCATCAGCGGCATGCCCGTCGCGCACGCCCAGGCGCCCGCCCAGTCCCAGTTGGCCTGGTGCGGCAGGGCGGCGACCACGCCCCTCCCCTCGGCGTACGGCGTGCGCAGGCGCTCCTCGCCCACCGTGCGCGTGCGCGCCACGAGGTCGTCCATCGGCCACGACTCGAGGCGGAAGGCCTCGCACCAGTAGCGCAGGTAGGACTGGACCCCGTCGTGCACGAGGTCCTCGAGGTCGGCGGCGTCCAGGTCGGGTCGCAGGCGGGCGTAGTTGGCCCGCAGCTGCTGGACGCCGCGGCCGTTGCGGCGATAGACGCGTCCGCCCAAGCGGGCGAACAGCGACCGCGCGCGGGCCTCGGGCAGCCGGCCGACCCCACGCCAGGCGCCGAGGTAGGCCGCGGTGACGGCCCGGTCGCGCAGCGTCACGGGGTCAGGGGCCCGTCGGCCGGGTGGTCTCGAGCGCCTTGGACTGGTCGCGCACGGTGAGCACGCGCTGGAAGACGGTGATGGTGCTCGCCACGGCGAGGGCGCCGAGCGTCACCGGGATCGCCCACAGGACCTCGTCGGGCGCACCCAGGACCCGGATCAGGTCGGCCAGCCCGGTGATCACCAGCACCGAGACCAGGCGCGTGGCGCGCTCGGCGATGCCGACCTTGGCCTCCATGCCGAGGGACTCGGCGCGGGCGCGGGCGTAGGAGGTGACCGACCCGGTCACCAGGTTGAAGATGCACAGCGCGGCCAGCCAGTCGTTGTCGCCCGGCCCGACGTAGTACATCGCCAGCCCGGCGAAGACCGCGGCGTCCGCGACCCGGTCGAGCGTGGAGTCGAGGAACGCGCCGAACGGCGAGACCCGCCCGGACATCCGCGCCATGTTGCCGTCGACGATGTCGGAGAAGACGAAGGCGGTGATCACCAGCACGCCCGCCAGCAGGAGCCCCTGGGGGAAGAAGATCAGCGCACCGGCGCAGACCCCGAGCGTGCCGACCAGGGTGACGGCGTCGGGACTGACCCCCCACCTGAGCAGGAGGCGTGCGATGGGCGTGAAGACACCGCCCCAGAAGGCCCGGAAACGTTCGAACATGGTGCCCTCAGGCTACCGGGCGCACGACCCGCTCAGGCGCTCGGCCACGCCTCGGCGAGCAGTGCCCGGGTCTCGGTGAGCAGCTGGGGCAGCGTCTTGGTGCGACCGATGATCGGCATGAAGTTCGCGTCGCCGCCCCAGCGCGGGACGACGTGCTGATGGAGGTGCGCGGCGATGCCCGCACCGGCGACGTGGCCCTGGTTCATCCCGAGGTTGAAGCCCTGGGCGCCGCTGACCGCGCGGATCACCCGCATCGCCTGCTTGGTGAACGCCGCGATCTCCTCGGTCTCGCCGTCGGTCAGGTCGGTGTAGTCCGCGACGTGGCGGTAGGGGCAGATCATCAGGTGGCCCGAGGAGTACGGGTAGAGGTTGAGCACCGCGAAGGTGTGCTCGCCGCGGTGGACGACCAGCCCCTCCTCGTCACCGAGGGTGGGGATCCGGCAGAAGGGGCAGGCCGACTCCGAGCCGTCCTCGGGCTTGTTCTCCCCCGAGATGTAGGCCATCCGGTGCGGCGTCCACAGCCGCTCCAGGTCGTCGGGCTCGCCGACCCCCTCCTGGCGGTGCTCCTCGGTCGATCCCGTCGCGTCGCTCACCGGGTCACACCTGCGCCCGGTCCTCGACCGCCTTCACGACCTGGGCGATGGCGTCCTCGACCGGGATGCCGTTGCTCTGCTCGCCGTCCCGGAACCGGAAGGACACGGTGCCCGCCTCCATGTCGCGGTCGCCCACGAGCATCATGAACGGCACCTTCTGCAGCTGGGCGTTGCGGATCTTCTTCTGCATCCGCTCGTCGGAGTAGTCGATCTCGACGCGCAGTCCCCGGGCGCGCATCTTGGCCGCGACCTCGTCGAGGAAGTCGAGGTGGCGCTCCGCGACAGGGATGCCCTGCACCTGCACCGGCGCGAGCCAGGGGGGGAAGGCGCCGGCGTAGTGCTCGACCAGGACCCCGATGAAGCGCTCGATCGAGCCGAACTTCGCCGAGTGGATCATCACCGGCTGCTTGCGGGTGCCGTCGTCGGCGACGTACTCCAGGTCGAAGCGGTCGGTCGAGGGCTGGTTGAAGTCGTACTGGATCGTCGACATCTGCCAGGTGCGGCCGATCGCGTCGCGCGCCTGCACCGACACCTTGGGGCCGTAGTAGGCAGCGCCGCCCGGGTCGGGCACGAGCTCGAGCCCGGACTCCTCGCACACCTTGCGCAGCACCTCGGTGGCGTTGGCCCAGTCCTCGTCGGAACCGATGAACTTGTCGGGCTTGGAGTCGTCGCGGGTCGACAGCTCGAGGTAGAAGTCGTTGAGCCCGAAGTCGCGGAACAGCCCGAGGCAGAAGTCGAGCAGGTGCTTGATCTCGTCGGGCGCCTGCTCGGGGGTGACGTAGGAGTGGGAGTCGTCCTGGGCGAAGCCGCGGACCCGGGTGAGCCCGTGCACGACACCGGACTTCTCGTGGCGGTAGACCGAGCCGAACTCGAAGAGCCGCAGCGGGAGCTCGCGGTAGGAACGCTGGCGCGAGCGGTAGATGAGGTTGTGCATCGGGCAGTTCATCGCCTTGAGGCGGTACTCCATGCCGTCGACGTCGAGCGCCGGGAACATCCCCTCGCCGTAGTACGGCAGGTGGCCCGAGGTGTAGAAGAGCCCCTCCTTGGCGATGTGCGGGGTGCCGACGTACTGGAACCCCTCCTCGATGTGCCGCAGGCGGACGTAGTCCTCCATCTCGCGCTTGATCACGCCGCCCTTGGGGTGGAACACCGGCAGACCGGACCCGATCTCGTCCGGGAAGGAGAACAGGTCCAGCTCGCGGCCCAGCTTGCGGTGGTCGCGCCGCTCGGCCTCCTCGATCCGGTGCAGGTGCTCCTCGAGCGCCTCCTTGGACTCCCAGGCGGTGCCGTAGATGCGCTGCAGCTGCTTGTTCTTCTCGTCGCCGCGCCAGTACGCCGCCGCGCTGCGCATCAGCTTGAACGCCGGGATGCGCTTGGTGGTGGGCAGGTGCGGACCGCGGCACAGGTCCTTCCACGCCAGGTCGCCGTTGCGGCGGTGGTTGTCGTAGATGGTCAGCTCGCCGGCGCCGACCTCGGCGCTCGCGCCCTCGGCCGCCTCGGCCGCGCCGCCCTTGAGACCGATCAGCTCGAGCTTGTAGGGCTCGTCGGCCAGCTCCTCGCGCGCGTCGTCGTCGCTGATCGCGCGACGGGAGAAGCGCTGCCCCTCCTTGATGATCTTGCGCATCCGGGTCTCGATCTTGTCGAGGTCCTCGGGCACGAACGGGGTCGGCACGTCGAAGTCGTAGTAGAAGCCGTTCTCGATCGGCGGGCCGATGCCGAGCTTGGCCTCGGGGTAGAGCTCCTGCACCGCCTGCGCCATGACGTGCGCGGTCGAGTGCCGCAGGATGTCGTGGCCGTCCTTGCTGTCGATCGCGACGCCCTCGACCTCGTCGCCGTCGGCGAGCTCGTGGGCGAGGTCCTTGAGCTGGTCACCGACCCGCGCCGCGATGATGCTCGGGTCCTCGGCGAAGAGCTCCCAGGCCTTGGTGCCCGTGGTGACCGCGCGCTCGGCTCGTTCGCCTGCGTCGATGACGGTCACCTTGATCTCGGACACCGGTCTGCTCCTGTACGTCGGGGGCTCTGCTGCGGCTGGGGCGCCTCGATCGTAACGGCCGGGTCCGGGGGCCCAGCCAGCCGTTATCCCTGCTCGGCGTCCTCCGGCGTCGCCTCGTGCCCCTCGCGACCCTGCGTGCGCCTCAGAGCCTTCATCTCGGCCTCGAAGACGTGCCTCTTCCCCTCGACCAGCTGCTCGAGCGCGCGCTGGTGGAGGCCCTTGACCTCGGCGTAGTAGCCGTCGTCGTAGGCCTCCACAATCTGGAACGACCACATGCCCGGGAGCGGGTTGCGCCCGAGCACCGTGGAGTCGAGCGCGTCGGCGAGGTCGTCGTGACCGGCCTCGCGGATCATGCGCGTCGCCTCCTCCATCGTCGTCTCGGCGCTGCCGCACAGGCGGTGGAAGGCATAGAGGTGCCCGCGGGCGTCCTCGACGTGGTCGACGGCGGCGGACAGCTTGCCCAGCGCCTCGACGGTGGCGTCGCTGACGCCCTCGGGCCGGCGGTGGTCGGGGTCGGGGAACTCGGTCATGTCCCCTTCATGCCCCCGTCAGCCGCGGGCGATGCGCGCCGAGAAGAGGTCGTTGACCGGGTCGCCGCTGAGCAGGGCGTCGGTGAACACCGTGCCGTCGGGGTCGACCGCGCGCACCGTGCCGCCGTACCTCACCCACGCGGGCCCGCCGAGGCAGCTGCGCGGGACACTGACCGCGACCAGGTCCTCGGCGTAGGACACCGAGTGCTGGAGCCCCTCGCACGGGACCCCGACGGTCTGCGCGCCCTTCCCGGTGTAGCGGAGCAGACGACCGGTGCCGTCGCGGTCGCCGGCCTCAGCCGTCACGCGGAGGAGGTACGTCGTGCCGTTGCTCGCGAGCACGCGCACAGGAGTCACGACGCGGTCGCCGTTGCGGACCAGGTCGTCGTAGCGCACCGAGGCGTTGACCCGCCGGTCGGTGTGGCGGACCGCGCTGGCGACGACGTCGGTGTTGCTGCGGCTGCCGGCCTCGGTGAACACCCCGTCCGAACCCCGGCTCCACGCGTCACCGACGGCGTCGGGGGTGAGGAGCCGGGCTGCGCCGGCGGGGGCGGTCGACGCGACCGCGGCGAGGACGGCGAGGGACGCGATGAGCGTGGGACGGAACACGAAGGCCTCCAGTGGCGACAGGGAGCTGATGCTCCCAGGACGCCTCCGGAGGCCGGAAGGTTGCAGACGGGTGGGCGATACTGGGTTCGAACCAGTGACCTCTTCGGTGTGAACGAAGCGCGCTACCACTGCGCCAATCGCCCGTTGCGGGGGAAACCATAGCGGACGCGCCGAGCGTGGCTGACCACCGGCCTGGGGGTCCCGGGACCCTGGGACCCTGACGAACCCTGGACACCTGGACCAATGTCCGTTATGTTCCTTTCGCCCCAATCTCCGGCCTTGTCGCCGCCCACCCGGTCACCCGCGAGTGCCCCTGGAACCACCCCGGCATAGTCCTAACGGGCCATTTAGTCGGGACTTTCGTCTTTCCTATTTACGGGACCCTTGGACCTGGGCACTCTTGTCGCAGGGAGAGCAAGACCCGGGATCAAAGTCCCGAAAAAGTCCCGCGAACCCGCGTCATGGAGGCTCTGGGAGGCCGTCTCCATGACGTAACTGCCAAGGGAGAGGCAACCGCCATGGACTTCAACGTCACCGCAAAGAACACCGCCGCGCAGCTGGTCAGCACCACCATGACCCTCGAGCTCATCGACAGCACGGGCGCCGCGACCCCGCTCGAGACCGAGTTCACCTACGACCCCGCCGACCCGTTCGCGGTGTCCGCCACCTTCGTGACCGTCGCCGGCCGCGTGCAGTGGACCTTCGGCCGTGACCTGCTCATCGGCGGGCTCTACGAGCCCACCGGCGACGGTGACGTGCACGTGTGGCCCTGCCTCGACGGCGACGCCCACTCGGTCGTCATCATCGAGCTCTGCTCGCCCGACGGCGAGGCCCTCGTGCAGGCCCGCGCCGCCGAGCTCACCGCGTTCGTCGAGAAGATGACCGCCTCGGTCGCCCCCGGCGCCGAGTCCGCCTACCTGGACGTCGACGGCACCATCGCCGCGATCCTGGGTGAGGCTGCCTGAGCCTGCAGCTCGCCGACGACCCTGGTTTGGGAGGACCTGGTCGTCTAACGGGATGCATCGCCTCTCCGGCAACGACGAGGCCGGTCCAGCAACGGCGCTGGACCGGCCTCGTCGCTTTTTCCTGCCCGTCTCACGGGTCGGGGTGCTCAGCCTCTCGGGTGCGCCACGTCTCGGCGGCCGCCCGGGTGACCGGACCCGGTCCGTCCCAGGTGCGGTCGTCGCACCGCGCGACCGCCTGGACGTCGCGCGTGGTCGAGGCCAGGAAGACCTCCTCGGCGGTCGTGAGCACCTCGAGCGGCTCGTCCACCTCGCGAGCGCCCGACCACTCCACGATCAGCTCGCGCGTGATGCCGGCCAGGCAGCCGGACCCGAGCGTGGGGGTGCGCAGCTCGCCGTCGACGACGTAGAAGACGTTGGACCCCGTGCCCTCGCACAGGTTGCCGGCGATGTTCCCGAACACCGCCTCCTCCGCCCCCCGCTCGGCGGCGTAGGCGAGCGCGACGACGTTCTCGGCGTACGACGTGGTCTTGAGCCCGGCGACCGCGCCACGCTCGTTGCGCGGCCACGGCACCGTGACGACGGACGCAGGGCCGGTGCGCTGGGCGGCGGGGACGGCGGCGACCACCAGGGTCGTGGAGCCGTCGTGGGCGCGACCGGAGCCCATCGGGGCAGGCCCGGCCGTGCAGGTGATCCGCAGGCGCCCGAAGGCCAGGTGCTGCCGGTCGAGCACCTCGGCCACGCCCCGGCGTACGACGTCCTCGTCGATCGGAGGCAGGCCCAGGCCGGTCGCGGAGCGGGCCAGGCGGCGCAGGTGGCGGGTCAGCGCGAACGGCACCCCGTCGACGACCTTGACCGCCTCGAACACCCCGTCGCCGACCGTGAACCCGTGGTCGGCGACCTGGATCGCCGGCTGCCGCGGGTCGTCCAGGACCCGACCGTCGACCCACACCGTCGGCTGCTGCTGCTCGTCTGCTGCCTCGACCACCCGGCCACGCTAACGGCGCGCACCCCCGCTCCCCCGGACCCGACTCACCGGGCCCCCCGAAATTGGACAGGGCATGGTCGTCGGCTACAGTTCTGCTCGCACGTCACCGGCTCGTCCGGTGGGGTCGCAAGCGGACGTAGCTCAGTTGGTAGAGCGCAACCTTGCCAAGGTTGAGGTCG
>CAZKZQ010000111.1:8901-11563 GCA_964557235.1 uncultured Nocardioidaceae bacterium | reverse complement strand
AGCGGATGACGGCGTGCCGGGTCCAGACCTCCCACAGCGAGGCGTCGCCGGCGAGGGCGACCTCCTGCTCCGGTGGGCGGTTCCAGAGGTGCACGACGAGGTCGGCGGCACGCCCGCTCAGCTCGACGTCGCCGTCGGCGCCGTCGTCGAGCACGCGCTCCTCCCGGGGCAGCGGGCCGCCGATCCTCAGCGTCCACGCCCGGTCGGTGTCGGTGGCGCGGACGGCGAAGCGCACCGTGCGGTCGCTGGCGAACCGCGTGCGGTGGCGCACCATCTGCAGCGCCTCCTCGACGCCGTCGGTGGCCACCACCGGGTCGATCGGAGTACGACGACCCGCGGCGCCCTCGGCGTCGTAGCGGTGGACCACCGTCTCGAAGCACTGCCGCCGCTTCCAGAAGTCGACGCCCGGCGGGGTGTCGAACAGGGTCCACACCTCGTGCGTGGGAGGAAGCGTGGTGAGGAGCTCCAGCAGGGGCTCGAGGCGGGAGAGGTACCACTCGGACAGCACCGCGTGGTCCTGGGGCGCCTTCGGCATCAGGTCGTCGTAGCCCCAGTCGGGCAGGCCGTTGCTCAGGACCTCGCAGATCCAGTCGTGGACCGACCCGGTGTGCCGGGCCACGTCGTCCAGCGTCCAGCCCGCGACGCCGGGCACGGGCTCGTCGCCCCGACCGGCCGCGACCGCGGCGGCCAGCAGGGCGCCCTCGGTGCGCAGTGCCTCGACGTGGGCGTGGCCGGGGAGCGGTGTCTGGACGGTCATCGCGCCTTCGTCGCGCCCCAGCCGTGCCAGCGCTCGATCTCGACCCACGCGCTCACCCGGGCGCTGTCGCGGACCGGGTAGTCCTTGCCGGTGTAGTGGCGCGAGATGCGGTCGATGTCGCGCAGGCCCTCGTCGTCGGCGATCTCCACCACGCGGCCGACGACGCTGACGTGGGTGTACCACGAGTCCTTGTCCAGCACGGTCAGCGCGACGCGCGGATCGTCGCGCAGGTGCTGGAGGCGGGTGCGGGTGTGGTCCATGTTGACCAGCAGCCGGTCGCCGTCGAGGAGGTACCACGTCGCCACCGACACCGGGGTCCCGTCGGGTCGCAGGGTCGTGATCGTGCAGGGGTTGGCCTGCTTGAGCTTCTGCACCACCTTGTCGGGCAGCGGGGGCGTGGCCACGATGAACCTCCGGTCGGTGATGGGATTGCGCAGGTCGGCGTACCTCGACATCGTGCCGGGTAGGACCACACGACGAACACCCCAGGAGGCCCCTCGTGAAAGACGTCGTGATCGGCTCCGAGCCGCTTGACCAGCTGGCCGGGCTGCTGCTGCCCGAGCGCCGCGAGCGTCTGGAGGAGGTCGCCCAGTGGGGCCGCGAGGTGCTCGAGGGCCGCACGCTCTGGCACGTCAACGCCACGGCCAGCGGCGGTGGTGTGGCCGAGATGCTGCTGGCCCTGCTCGCCTACACGATCGACGCGGGCGTCGACTCACGCTGGGTGGTGCTCGACGGGAGCAAGGAGTTCTTCACGCTCACCAAGCGCATCCACAACCTGCTGCACGGCTCCGAGGGCGACGGCGGCTCGCTCGGCGACGACGAGCGTGAGGTCTACGAGGACGTGCTGAGCCGCGAGTCCGCCGCCCTGGTCGAGCGGGTGCGCGAGGGTGACGTGGTGATCCTCCACGACCCCCAGACGGCCGGGATGGCACGAGCCCTCCGGGAGGCCGGGGCGCGCGTGGCGTGGCGCTGCCACATCGGCAAGGACGAGCCCTGCGAGCGCACGGACACGGCGTGGGCCTTCCTGCGGCCCTACGTCGAGGACGCGGAAGCGGTGATCTTCTCCCGCGAGGCCTACGTGCCGGACTGGGTGCCGCAGGAGCGGATGCGCATCATCCCCCCGTCGATCGACCCGTTCAGCGCCAAGAACGAGGACATGGACCACGACGACGTCGAGGCGGTGCTCAAGCGCACGGGACTGGTCGAGGTGCACGACGGCGAGGCCGGCTCCTGCGAGTTCCGGCGCCGCGAGGGCGGCACCGGCGAGGTGCGGGCCTACGACGACCTCGTGCACGGCGGGCAGGTGGTCCCGGCCGACGCCCGGCTCGTGCTGCAGGTCAGTCGCTGGGACCGGCTCAAGGACATGGACGGGGTGCTCCGTGCGTTCGCCGACCACCTCGACGACCTGCCCGACGACGCCCACCTGATGCTCGTCGGCCCTGACGTGTCGGGCGTGAGCGACGACCCCGAGGGCGCCGAGGTGTTCGAGGAGTGCCAGAAGATCTGGGACGACCAGCCCGACGAGGCCAAGGCGCGTCTGCACCTGTGCTCGCTGCCGATGGACGACATCGACGAGAACGCCCACATCGTCAACGCCCTCCAGCGGCACGCGACCGTCGTGGTGCAGAAGAGCATCGTCGAGGGCTTCGGGCTCACCGTCACCGAGCCGATGTGGAAGGGCCGGGCCGTCGTCGCCACGCGGGTCGGCGGGATCCAGGACCAGATCGAGCACGGGGAGAACGGCCTGCTGCTCGACGACCCGCACGACCTCGACGGCTTCGCCGCCCTGCTCGCCGAGCTCCTCGGCGACGACGACCGGTGCCGGCGTCTCGGGGAGGCGGCCCGCGAGACCGTGCGCGAGCGCTACCTCGGTGACCTCGCTCTCATCCGCTACGCAGAGCTGGT
>CAZKZQ010000111.1:4852-8801 GCA_964557235.1 uncultured Nocardioidaceae bacterium | reverse complement strand
CTGGGAGGATGCCGGGCATGAGTGCGCAGAAGACGAACCCCGGCAACTACTTCGAGGACTTCACCGTCGGCATGGAGCTGGTGCACACCAGCCCGCGCACGGTGACCGAGGGTGACGCGGCGCTCTACACCGCGCTCTACGGCCCGCGCTTCGCGCCGACGTCGGGGGCCACGGTCGCCGAGTCGCTGGGCTACGACCGCATGCCGATGGACAGCCTGCTGGTGTTCCACGTCGTCTTCGGCAAGACCGTCCCGGAGGTCTCGCTCAACGCGGTGGCCAACCTCGGCTACGCGGCCGGCACCTTCCAGGCGCCGGTGTACGCCGGCGACACGCTCTCGGCGCGCAGCGAGGTCGTCGGCGTCAAGGCCAACCGCGACGGGAAGACGGGCGTGGTCTACGTCCACTCGGTCGGCCGCAACCAGCGCGACGAGGTCGTGCTCGACTACGTCCGCTGGGTGATGGTCCGCAAGCGCGACGAGGCGAGCCCCGCGCCCGAGACGGTCGTGCCCGAGCTGCCGACCGCGGTCGCGGCCGAGGACCTGACCGTCCCGTGGGACAACGGCTCGTTCGACACCGCGCTGTCGGGCAGCCCGCACCTGTGGGACGACTACGAGCCGGGCGAGCGGATCGACCACGTCGACGCGATGACGATCGAGGAGGCCGAGCACATGCTGGCCACCCGGCTCTACCACAACACCGCCAAGGTGCACTTCAACCAGCACGTCGAGCAGCACGGCCGCTTCGGCCGCCGCATCGTCTACGGCGGCCACGTCATCTCGATCGCCCGTGCGCTGTCGTTCAACGGGCTGGCCAACGCGGTGAGCATCGCCGCGATCAACGGCGGCACGCACAGCAACCCGACCTTCGCCGGCGACACCGTCTATGCGTGGTCGGAGGTTCTGGAGCGCATCGAGATCCCGGGCCGCACCGACGTCGGCGCGCTGCGAGTGCGCACGGTCGCGACGAAGGACCGTGACTGCGCCGACTTCCCCTACAAGGGGGAGGACGGCAAGTACCTCCCCGAGGTCGTGCTCGACTTCGACTACACGGTGCTCGTGCCACGTCGCTGACGCGCGACCGATGAGTTCCGCGCCTCACGCAGGTCCTCACTCCTGTCAGGGTCACCTCTGGCGCCATGTCGGCGCGCGGTGGTAGGCCGGTACCCGACGCCCCTCGGGCGGGGATGGAGGACGAGATGAGTTCCACGCTGCTGATGGCCGGGACGCGCAAGGGCGTGTTCGTCGGGACCTCGGACGACAAGCGCGAGCACTGGGAGTGGAGGGGTCCGTTCTTCGACGTGGACCAGGTCTACTCGGTGATGATCGACACCCGGGGAGGCAGCCCCCGGCTGTTCGCCGGCGCGGCGTCGATGTGGCTGGGCCCGCAGGTCCACCGCTCCGACGACCTCGGCGCGACGTGGGAGTCCACGCCCAACGGCGGCCCGACGTTCCCCGACGACGTCGACGCGTCGGTGGAGCGCATCTGGCAGCTCCAGCCCGGCCCGGACGACTCGACCGTCTACGCCGGCACCGAACCCGGCGCGATCTTCAGGTCCACCGACCGGGGCGAGACCTTCGAGCTCGTCCGCGGGCTGTGGGACCACCCGCAGCGCACCGAGTGGGGCGCGGGCTTCGGCGGTCAGGCGTTCCACACGATCCTGCCGCACCCGAGCGACCCCGACTCGGTGACCGCGGCGATCTCGACCGGCGGCGTCTACCAGACCCACGACGGTGGCGCCTCGTGGGTGCCGCGCAACCAGGGCATCCGGGCGGAGTTCCTGCCCGAGGGCAAGCAGTACCCCGAGTTCGGCCAGTGCGTCCACAAGGTCACCCGCCACCCGAGCCGGCCCGAGCGGCTCTACCTCCAGAACCACGGCGGGGTCTACCGCTCCGACGACGAGGGCGGGTCGTGGGACTACATCGGCGACGGACTGCCGTCCGACTTCGGCTTCGCGATCGTGGTCCACCCGCACGAGCCCGACACGATCTTCGTCTTCCCGATCGGCGGCGGCGGCAACCGGTTCCCACCCGGCGGCAAGGCCCGCGCCTACCGCTCGCGAGACGCCGGCGACACGTGGGAGGAGCTCGGCGGGTCCGGTGCGGGACTGCCCGACAACTTCTTCGTCGGCGTGATGCGTGACGGCATGTGCACCGACCCCCACGAGAGCGCCGGGGTTTACATCGGTGCGAGGAACGGGAGTGTCTATGCGTCCGCCGATGCCGGGGAGACCTGGCGAGAGATCGTGCGCGACCTGCCAGACGTGATGGTGGTGCGCGCCGCGGCTCTCGACTGATCCCGCCCCCGACCGCACGACCCCAGCCGACGCGGAGTGTGACCGAGATCCGAGACCAGGTCACGCGTGGGCAACACGGCCGCAACGCGTGCCCGCTACCTTGCGAGGCGTGAACGCGATGTTCCAGGGCTACGGCCAGGCGACCGGGGTGCCCAACGACGAGATGTTCGAGGGCGACCGGCTGCGCAACGCCTACGTCGGGCTGCGGGACGCGCTCACCGAGATGTCCGACTCCGACCTGCGGAGCCGGGCCGAGGCGCTGCAGACGCGCTACCTCGACCAGGGCGTCACGTTCGACATCGGTGGGGAGGAGCGCGCCTTCCCGCTCGACATCCTGCCCCGGGTGATCGAGGCCGACCACTGGGCGGTGGTCGAGCGCGGCGTGCAGCAGCGGGTGCGGGCGCTCGAGCTGTTCCTGTCCGACGTCTACGCCGCGGGGCGGGTCTTCGCCGACGGCGTCATCCCGCGCCGGGTGATCGTGACGTCGTCGCACTTCCACCGGGAGGTGGCCGGGCTCGAGCCGAGCAACGGCGTCCGGGTGCACGTGTCCGGCATCGACCTCGTGCGCGACGCCGAGGGCGAGTTCCGGGTGCTGGAGGACAACGTGCGGGTGCCGTCCGGGGTGTCCTACGTCATGACCAACCGGCGGGCGATCGCGACCGCCCTGCCGGAGACCTTCACAAACCACCGCATCCGCCCCGTCGACGACTACCCCCGGCGGCTCCTGCACGCGCTGCGCGCGGCGGCTCCGGCCGGGGTCAGCGACCCGACCGTCGTCGTCCTCACCCCCGGTGTCTACAACGGCGCGTACTTCGAGCACGCGCTGCTGGCCCGCACGATGGGCGTGGAGCTGGTCGAGGGCCGCGACCTCGTGGCCCGTCGGGGCCGCGTGATGATGCGCACCACCTCGGGCCTGGCGCCGGTGCACGTGATCTATCGCCGGGTCGACGACGAGTTCCTCGACCCGATCCACTTCCGCCGCGACTCACTGCTCGGCTGCCCGGGCATGCTCGACGCCGCGCGGGCCGGCAACCTCACCCTGGCCAACGCGGTCGGCAACGGCGTCGCCGACGACAAGCTCGTCTACACCTACATGCCCGACCTGATCCGCTACTACCTCGCCGAGGAGCCGATGCTCCGCAACGTCGACACCTGGCGGCTGGGGGAGCCGGACCACCTCGAGGAGGTGATGGACCGCCTCGACGAGCTCGTGGTCAAGCCGGTCGACGGCTCCGGCGGCAAGGGCATCGTGATCGGCCCGGCGGCGACCCGCGAGGAGCTCGACGAGCTGCGTGTGCGCGTGCTGGCCCGTCCGCGCGACTGGATCGCGCAGCCGGTCGTGCAGCTCTCCACCGTGCCGACCTTCGTCGACGGCCAGATGGGTCCGCGCCACGTCGACCTGAGGCCGTTCGCGGTCAACGACGGTGACGAGGTGTGGGTGCTGCCCGGCGGCCTGACCCGCGTCGCCCTCGAGGAGGGCGAGCTGGTCGTCAACTCCTCGCGCGGAGGCGGCAGCAAGGACACCTGGGTGCTCGCGCCCCCGCGCACCGCCCTGCCCGAGCCGGCCCCGCAACCGGTGCCGGTGGCCGGTGCCCGCGACACCGGTCCCGCGCTCGCCGACATGGGCGACGCCGACGTCCAGCAGCAACAGCAGCA
>CAZKZQ010000111.1:0-4752 GCA_964557235.1 uncultured Nocardioidaceae bacterium | reverse complement strand
GTTGCTCGACCAGCGTCAGGGGGAGGCGTCGTGCTGAGCCGCATCGCGGAGTCGATGTTCTGGATCGGCCGCTACGTCGAGCGCGCGGAGGACACCGCGCGCATCCTCGACGTGCAGCTGCAGATCATGCTCGAGGACCCGTCGGTCGAGGAGGACGCCTCCTGCCGATCGGTGCTGGCGATCATGGGCGTCGACACCGACGACGACTCCCGGGTGGGTCGCGGCGACGTGCTCGCGCGGCTGGCCTACGACCCGATCTCCCCGACCTCGATCGCCGCGGCCCTGGCCGGCGCGCGCGAGTCCGCCCGCCGTGCCCGCGAGACGCTCTCGGAGCCGTTGTGGGAGGCGCTCAACACGACCTACCGCGCGATCCCGTCGGGGCAGTTCCGCTCGATGCGGTCCTCGGCGACCTTCCGCTGGGTCCGTGAGCGCTCGGCGCTGATCAACGGCACCGCCGACGCGACGATGACGCGCGACGAGCGGTGGCACTTCCTCATGCTCGGCCGCTGCATCGAGCGGGCCGACATGACCTCGCGCCTGATCGCGACCAGCGCGGTCACCGCCGGAGGCCCCTCGGCCGCGACCGACTCCCGGTGGGCCTCGACGCTGCGGGCCTGTGGCGCCTACGAGGCGTTCCTGCGCACCCAGCCCACCCCCGGTGTGCCCCACCAGGAGGCCGAGTTCCTGCTGCTCGACCGGCTCTTCCCGCGGTCGGTGGTCTTCTCGCTGGCCCGGGCCGAGCAGTGCCTGGCCAACATCGAGACCGGTGGCCGGCGCGGCTTCGAGAACGAGGCGCAGCGGCTCCTCGGCCGGATGCGCTCGGAGCTGGAGTACCAGTCGATCGCCGACGTCGCCCAGGACCTCCCCGCGTCGATGGAGCGGCTCCAGCGCACGTGCGCCCAGGCCACCGAGGTCGTCACGCGGCGCTACTTCGCCGGCGCCGAGGCGCTCTACTGGCACGGGCTCCAGGGCTGAGCGGGGGAGGAGACACATGCACCTGCGCATCGTCCACAGCACGACGTTCACCTACGACGGGCTCGCGGCCGCGTCCTACAACCAGGCCCGGCTGACGCCCCCGACCGGCGGTGACCAGATCGTCGCGCACTCGCGCATCGAGGTGACCCCGACGCCGTGGTCGCTGACCTACAAGGACTACTTCGGCAACGAGGTGACCTCGTTCGAGGTCCTCGAGATGCACGACTCGCTCTCGATCGTGGCCACGGCCCACGTCCACACGCTGCCGGGCACCGAGACCGACGGCCGGCTCGCGTGGGAGGACCTCGAGGCCGAGGACGTGCTCGACCGGTTCACCGAGTACCTCATGCTCACCGACCGGGTCCGGCCCCCCGAGGACTTCGCGGCGCGCTGCGAGGCGATCCGTGCGGAGTCCTCGCGGCCGGGTGAGGCCGCCCGCCGGATCTGCGACCTGGTCCACGCCGAGGTCGAGTACGTCGTCGGCACGACCGACGTGCTCTCGCAGGGCTCCGACGCGTGGACCCAGCGCAGCGGCGTCTGCCAGGACATGGCCCACCTCGTCATCGGCGGGCTGCGCCACCTCGGCGTCCCGGCGCGCTACGTCTCGGGCTACCTCCACCCCCGCAAGGACGCGGTCGTCGGCGAGACCGTCCGTGGCGAGTCGCACGCCTGGGTGGAGTGGTGGGACGACGGGTGGTACGGCTTCGACCCGACCAACGACACCCACCCCAACGAGCGTCACGTCGTGGTCGCCACGGGCCGCGACTACGACGACGTGATCCCGCTGGAGGGCATCTACGCCGGCGCGGCGACCGACAGCATGACCGTCGACGTGCACGTGACCCGGCTGGCGTGATCCGGCTCTCGCCGGGGTCCCGATCCCGGCCGATCCGGGGCGATCAGGGCGATTAGGCCGCCCGGGGACTGGGGAGACTGCAAGTGGTTGACGTGTCACGCGTCGACCCGCACCCCGAGCGAGATCATCCCGACGGAAGGCACGCACCCATGTCGAGCACCAAGCCCAAGATCGCCATCGTCATCGGCAGCACCCGTCCCGGCCGCCTCGGCGCCGACGTCGCCGACTGGGTGGCCCGCCAGGCCAAGGAGCGCCAGTTCGCCGACTACGAGGTCGTCGACGTCGCCGAGTTCGACCTCGACCTGCTCAACGAGCCGACCGTCCCCGGTGCGGCCAACCGCGAGTACGACAACGAGAAGACCCGCCGCTGGAGCCGCACGGTCGACGAGTTCGACGGCTTCGTCTTCGTCACCCCGGAGTACAACCACAGCGTCCCGGCCGCGCTCAAGAACGCCTTCGACGTGCTCTACCCCGAGTGGGGCGACAAGTCGATCGGGTTCGTCGGCTACGGCGCCGACGGGGCCACCCGCGCGGTCGAGCACTGGCGCGGCATCGTCGCCAACGCCCGCATGGTCGCGGTCCGCGGCCAGGTGCCCCTGTCGATGTTCACCGACTTCGAGGACGGCGAGTTCTCGCCGATCGAGCGTCGCGAGCAGGAGCTCGGCACGCTGTTCGACCAGGTCGAGCAGATGGCCGGTGCGCTGGCGCCGCTGCGCGCCGCCTGACCAGACTGGCGCGGTGAGCCACCACCGCAAGGACGCCCGGCACGCACCCACCGGCTATGCCGCGTGGGAGGCGGCCGGGCTGCGGTGGTTGGCCGCGGCCGGCGGAGCCCCGGTCGTGCGCGTCGTCGAGGAGGGGCCCACCCACCTCGACCTCGAGCGGCTCACCTCGGTCGCACCCACCCGCGAGGCCGCTCGCGCGCTCGGCGCCGGACTGGCGCGCACGCACGATGCCGGCGCCCCGTCGTACGCGTGCGGCCCGGAGGGGTACGCCGGCCCGGGGTTCTTCGGACCGACGTCCGACCCGCTCCCGCTGGTGCTGGGTGACTGGCCCACCTGGGGCCAGATGTACGCCGAGGCGAGGCTCGCGCCGATGGCGCGGATCGCCCGCGACCGCGGAGTGCTGGACGCCGACGAGCTCGCCGTCCTGGACCGTGTCGCCGCGCGGTTGACCGGCGGCGACCTCGACACGGACGACCGCCCCGCTCGGATCCACGGCGACCTCTGGTCCGGCAACGTGATGTGGACCCCCGAGGGTGCCGTGCTGATCGATCCCGCCGCGCACGGCGGCCACCGCGAGACCGACCTCGCCCTCCTCGCGCTCTTCGGGACGCCCCACCTGGCCGACCTGCTGGCGGCGTACGACGACGCCCACCCGCTCGCCGACGGCTGGCGCGAGCGGGTCGAGCTGCACCAGCTGCACTGCCTGCTCGTGCACGCCGTCCTCTTCGGTGGCGGCTACGCCGCCCAGACCCTGCGGGCAGCCCGCCGCTACGCCTGATCCGGCCCCACGCGCTGCCACGACGTGGTCGACTTCACCCTGGAGGGGACGTAACGCGCCCCCGCCCAGCCGCGTTGGACGCGCAGCGGAAGGAGGGACACTCATGGCGATCGGCATCGGCCCGCTCAAGCTCGGGGCAGGTGCGCTCAAGGGCGTCCTGCAGTCCTCCCCGGAGGAGGACGTCGAGCGCGACAACCGCATCGAGCCCGCCGGTCGGCGCGTCGACCTGTCCGGCCGCGACCCGTCGTTCATCCGGCGCATGCTGCCGCGCCTGTGGCTGCTCACCGCGGTCTACCACCGTGCCGAGGTCGACGGCTTCGAGAAGGTCCCCGACGAGCCCGTGCTGTTCGTGGCCAACCACAGCGGTGGCGCCAACGTGCCGGACACGTTCATCTTCATGCTCGCCTACAACACGTTCTTCACCGTCGACGGCCGCCCGCTCTACGGCCTCGGCCACGACATCGTCACCAAGGTGCCGGTGGTCGGCGCGTTCGCCCGCAAGATGGGGGTGGTGACGGCCGGTCAGGGCGCCGCTGCGCAGATCTTCGAGGCCGGTGCCTCCTGCCTGGTCTACCCGGGCGGCGACGTCGAGGCGCTGCGTCCGTGGCGCGACCGCCACAAGATCGTCTTCGACGGCCGCCAGGGCTTCCTGCGCCTCGCGCACGGCGCCGGCGTCAAGATCGTCCCGGTCGTCGCGACCGGCGGCCAGGACACCTTCATCGTCTGGAACGACGGCCGGGTCTGGGCCAAGCGGCTGCGCTTCGACAAGCTGCTGCGGGTCAAGAACCTCCCGATCAGCAGCAGCATCCCCTGGCTCCTCACGCCCGGCGACCTGCCGCACCTGCCGCTGCCCGCCAAGATCCGCATCCAGGTGCTGGACCCGATCGACCTCCAGGAGCGGTTCGGCGACGACCCCGACTGGGACGCGGCCTACGACTACGTCACGAGCGTCATGCAGACCGGCCTCTCCACGTTGGCCTCCAAGACGATGCTGCCGGTGCTCGGCTGATGAGCGAGCGCATCGTCCGGGCGATCAACGTCCGCCGTCCCTACTCCGAGGTCGCGGAGTTCGTCACCGACCCCGCGACCGCGCTGGCGGCCATCCCCGGCTTCGCCCGCTTCTCGTTCCAGGGTCCGGGCGCGGACGGTGGCGAGGAGTGGGACGTCTTCCTCGAGGTCGGCACCTTCCACGTCGGCGGTCGCGTGCTGATCACCACGCCGTCGCCCAACCGCATCGAGTGGTCGCCCCTGCGGGGCACCGCCTCGCACTTCGTCATGATGGTCGAGCCGCTCGGCGAGCACGCCCGCCTGACGATGGAGATGGAGTACTCCCTCAACGGCCTGCTCCTGGCGCGCATCACCGAGCTGCTGGTCAAGGGCGCGGTCAGCCGCCACCTCGAGGCCGGGCTCCAAGAGGT
>CAZKZQ010000110.1:0-11598 GCA_964557235.1 uncultured Nocardioidaceae bacterium | reverse complement strand
GTCGACGACAAGGGCAACGACTTCTTCACCGACCCGTCCGGGGCCGTCACGGTGCCGCTGTCGGGGATCCGCGTGAGGTCCTCGGAGAAGCCGCCGCCGACCGTCAAGGCCTGACGGTGGCCAACCTCGACGCGCTCCCGGACCTGCTCTCGCCCGAGGGCTGGGCCTATGCCTCGACCCCACCGGTCGAGGAGGGCGACCCGGGCCGCTTCCACGCGCTGTTCGGCCGCGACTCGCTGATCACCGCCCTGCAGGTCCTGCCCGTCCGTCCCGATGTCGCCGAGGCGACCCTGCGGGCGCTGGCCTCGATGCAGGGCGTCGCCGAGGACCCCGAGACCGACGAGGAGCCCGGCAAGATCCTGCACGAGTTCAGGCCGGTCGCACCGGACTGGCTGGTGGAGGCCGGCTGGCCGGTCCGCGACGGCGTCCTGCGCTACTACGGCACCTCCGACGCCACGTCGTGGTTCCTCGTCGTCCTCGACGCCACCGGTGACGCCGACCTGCAGCGCGAGCTCGCCCCCGCCGTCGGACGGGCCGGGCAGTGGCTCGAGCGGGCCCTGTCCGCCGGCCGCGGGTTCGTCCGCTGCGGCCCTCGCCTCCACCCCGGCGGCCTGGCGCAGCAGGGGTGGCGCGACAGCCTCGACCCCACCGACGGCCAGGGCGGCGGCATCGTCCACGAGGACGGGTCGGTGCCCGCGGCACCGCTCGCCGACGCCGACTCCCAGGCCGCTGCCGTCGCCGCGCTCGACGCGCTCGTGCGGCTCGACCCCGAGCGGGCCCACCACTGGCGCGACCTCGCCACCGGCCTGCGCGCCCGCATCGCCCAGGCGTTCACCGCCGACGTGATGGCCCTCGACGCCCACGACCGGCCGGTGAGCGGCGCCGGGTCTCAGCTCGGCTGGCTGCTGTGGGCCGACGCGCTCGACGCCGACGGTCGGCAGCAGGCCGTCGAGCGGCTGACCCGGCCCGACGTGCTGACCCCCTGGGGCGTGCGCACGCTGGCCTCGAGCCACCCCGCCTTCCTCCCCGAGGGCTACCACCGCGGCTCGGTCTGGCCGTTCGACAACTGGATCGCCTGGGGTGGCCTGCGTGCGGCCGGGGCCGAGCGCGAGGCCGACCGGGTCCGTGACGGCGTCCGCGCGGCGCTCGCCGAGCTGGGCCGGCACCCCGAGCTCTACGGCGTCGTCGGGGACGAGCTCGTGCCGCTCCCCGCTGCCAACCGGGTCCAGGCCTGGACGGTCGGGGCCACGATCGCCTTCGACCTCGACTGGACCGGCCGGCGACAGCTCTGAGGCCGGGTCTCAGCCGCCCGGCCTCAGCCGACCGGCGGACCCACCGCCAGCGCGACGGCGGTGAGCGCGGCCACGGCGACCAGGCCGGCACCCGCTCCCGCCAGCGGGTTGCGCACCAGCCACGCCACGGGCCGCTCGAGCCCGGCCGGGTCCTCGCGGCGCAGCCGCCACGCGTCGCCCGCGAGGCCGCGCGCCTCGGCGTACCGCTCGAAGCCGAGGGTGGCGAACGGCGGCACCGCGCAGGCCAGCCCGAGCACCGTCCTGCGGACGCTCCAGCGGGCGTCGACCGCGACGGTGAGGACGGTCAGGCAGTAGGCCAGGAACACGACACCGTGGGCCATGCCGAAGACGCGGACGCCGAGCTCGGTGGTCTGCGTGACGTACTTGAGGACCATGCCGGCGAGCAGGAGGGCCCAGGTCACGGCCTCGACGCGGGCGACGGTGCGCAGGAGGGATCGGGGGTGCACGACCACGAGCCTGACAGGCTGGGGCAATGAGCTATCCACCGCCTCGCGACCCGGTCGGGCCCGGTCAGGTGTCGGTCTGGGACTTCCCCCGCCCGCCCGACCTCGTGCAGTGGGGCGAGCGCATCCAGGTGGTGCTCGGCGGCGTCACGATCGCCGACACGACGCAGGCGTGGGCGGTGCTGGAGACCTCGCACCCGCCGACGTACTACCTCCCGCCCGACGCGTTCGTCGACGGCGCCCTGCGCGCGGCCGGCGGGTCGTCGTACTGCGAGTGGAAGGGGCGGGCGACCTACCTCGACCTCGTCGGCGGCGAGGTCGTCGCGCAGCAGGCGGCCTGGACCTACCCCACGCCCTCCCCGCGCGCCGAGGTGCTCAAGGACCACGTCGCGCTCTATGCCCACGCCGTCGACCGTTGCCTGGTCGACGGCGTGGAGGTGGTGCCGCAGGAGGGTCCGTTCTACGGCGGGTGGATCACCCCGCGGGTGGCCGGGCCCTTCAAGGGAGGACCCGGCACCCAGGGCTGGTGAGCCACGCCAGACTGACGCCGTGGAGTACGTCGAGGTGGCCCGGGCGGCGTCCGAGCGCGGTGAGGTGGTGCTGCGGGAGCGCCGCGACCCCGACCGCCCGGACTCGGACCCGGTGCTGGAGCTGAGGGTCAACGGGGTCTTCGTGATGGACACCCAGGAGAGCTCGAGCGAGGTCGAGCTGGCCCGGGCGGCGCTGCGCGAGGCGGCACGGGTCGAGCGGGTGCTCGTCGGCGGGCTCGGGCTCGGCTTCACCACGCACGAGGTGCTCGCCGACCCCCGGGTCGGGACTGTCGTGGTCGCCGAGCTCGAGGAGGCGCTCGTCGGGTGGTTCCGCGACGGTCTGGTCGGTGACCCCGCGGACCGGACCGAGCTGGAGGGCGGCCGGCTCGTGCTGCGCACCGGTCCCGTGCAGGACGCGGTCGCCCAGGCCGCCGACGCGGCGTACGACCTGGTGCTGCTCGACGTCGACAACGGCCCCGACTTCCTGGTGCACGACGACAACGCCGAGCTCTACCGCCCCACCTTCCTCACCGACGTACGCCGGGTGCTCGCGCCGGGCGGGGTCGTGGCGGTCTGGTCGGCGTCGCGGTCGCAGGCGCTCGAGGCGGCGCTGTCCGAGGTGTTCGGCGACTCGCGCACCGTGGAGCTGCCCGTGCGTCTCCAGGGCCGGGACGAGGCCTACTGGCTCCACCTGGCGGGTAGGCAGTGGGCATGAGCAGCGAGACCCGCACCGAGCACGACAGCATGGGCGAGATCGAGGTCCCGGCCGAGGCCCTGTGGCGCGCCCAGACCCAGCGCGCGGTCGAGAACTTCCCGATCAGCGGCACGCCCCTGGAGGCCGACCACGTCCACGCCCTCGCGCTGGTCAAGGCCGCGGCCGCCAAGGTCAACGCCCGCCTGGGGGTCCTCGACCAGGACGTCGCCGACGCGATCGTCGCGGCGGCGGAGGAGGTCGCGGCCGGCGAGCACGACGACGCGTTCCCGGTCGACGTGTTCCAGACCGGGTCGGGCACGAGCTCCAACATGAACATGAACGAGGTGTTGGCGAGCCTGGCGAGCAGGGCGGGCGCGGAGGCCCACCCCAACGACGACGTCAACGCCAGCCAGTCGAGCAACGACACCTTCCCGACCTCGATCCACGTCGCCGCGGTCAAGGCCGTGCACGAGCGGCTGCAGCCGGCGCTCGACACGCTCGCGGAGTCGCTGGAGCGCAAGGCCGCGGAGTTCGCGACGACGGTGAAGTCCGGCCGCACGCACCTGATGGACGCGACGCCGGTCATGCTCGGGCAGGAGTTCGGCGGCTACGCCGCGATCGTCCGGCTGGCCCAGGAGCGCCTGGAGTCGACCATCCCGCGGGTGGCCGCGCTCCCCCTCGGCGGCACAGCCGTCGGCACGGGCATCAACACCCCGCAGGGCTTCTCCGCGGCGGTGATCGAGGAGCTCGCGGAGATGACCGGCCTGCCGTTCACCGAGGCGAGCGACCACTTCGAGGCGCAGGGCGGACGGGACTCGCTGGTCGAGCTGTCGGGGCAGCTGCGCACCTTCGCCGTGGGGCTCACCAAGATCTGCAACGACCTGCGCTGGATGTCGTCGGGCCCGCGCACGGGCCTGGCCGAGATCCACCTGCCCGACCTCCAGCCCGGGTCGAGCATCATGCCCGGCAAGGTCAACCCGGTCCTGCCCGAGGCGACGCTCATGGTCTGCTCGCAGGTGATCGGCAACGACGCCACGGTGACGACGGCCGGCGCGAGCGGCAGCTTCGAGCTCAACGTCCAGATGCCCGTGATCGCACGCAACCTGCTCGAGTCGATCCGGCTCCTCGCGGCCACCAGCACGGTGCTCGCCGAGCGCTGCATCGACGGCATCGAGGCGGACGCCGCGCGGATGCGGGAGTACGCCGAGTCATCGCCGTCGGTGGTCACGCCGCTCAACCGCCACATCGGCTACGAGGCCGCGGCCAAGGTGGCCAAGCGCGCGATCGCCGACAACATCACGATCCGCGAGGCGGTCATCGCCCAGGGCCACGTCGAGGCCGGTGACCTCACCGAGGAGCAGCTCGACGAGGCCCTCGACGTGGAGTCGATGACGCACCCCTGATGGGCACCACCCGGGTCGGCATCTCCGGCTGGACCTATCCCGGCTGGCGGGGCGACTTCTATCCCCGCGGCCTGCCGCACCGCGCCGAGCTGGCCTATGCCGCGGAGCGGATGGGCTCGATCGAGGTCAACGGCTCGTTCTACTCGCTGCAGCGCCCGTCGTCGTACTCCCGGTGGGCGGCGGAGACGCCCGACGACTTCGTCCTCGCGGTCAAGGGCGGCCGCTTCATCACGCACCTCAAGCGGCTGCGCGACGTCGAGGTGCCGCTGGCCAACTTCCTCGCCTCGGGCGTGCTGGCCCTGGGTCCCAAGCTCGGGCCGCTGCTGTGGCAGCTGCCCGAGCGCCTGGACTTCGACCGCGCTCTGCTCGCGGACTTCCTCGCGCAGCTGCCCCGCACCACCACGCAGGCGGCCGAGCTCGCGCGTGGTCACGACGACAAGGTCAAGCCGGACCGTGTGCTGACCGAGACCGACGCCGACCGGCCGGTGCGGCACGCGCTGGAGTTCCGCAGCCCGTCGTTCTGCTGCGACGAGGCGTTCGCCCTGCTGGCCGAGCACGACGTCGCGTGCGTGCTCGCCGACTCGGCCGGCAGGTGGCCGCAGGCCGACGCGGACACCAGCAGCCTGCGCTACGTCCGCCTGCACGGCGACACCGAGCTCTACGCCAGCGGCTACTCCGACGAGTCGCTGGACCGCTGGGCCGAGCGCTGCCGCGAGTGGAGCACCGACCACGACGTGCTCGTCTACTTCGACAACGACGCCAGGGGCCACGCGCCGTACGACGCGGTGCGGCTGGCCGAGCGGGTCCGGACGGGCTGAGCGACGCGGCGGGACACGACGACGCCCCCGGACCGAGGTCCGGGGGCGTCGCTCACGTGCGGGTCAGTACCAGCCGTTGGACTCGCTGTGGCCCCAGGCGGAGCACGGCGAGCCGTAGGTGTCGCGGATGTAGCCCAGGCCCCACTCGATCTGCGTGGCGGGGTTGGTCTGCCAGTCCGCGCCGGCGCTGGCCATCTTGCTGCCGGGCAGCGACTGCGGGATGCCGTAGGCGCCCGAGGACGGGTTCGCGGCGCTGGGGTCCCAGCCGGACTCCTTCTCCCACAGCGACTCCAGGCACGACCACTGGTCGGAGCCGAAGCCGAACTGGCCGAGCATCGCCTGGGCGATCGCCTTGGGGTCACCCGTGGCGGCGGCAGCCTGGACGGGATCGATCTTCGCGGTCCTGGTGACCTGCCCGCCCGAGCGCGTCGCGCGGAGCACGAGCGCCGTCTTGGCGGGGTCCACCGGCCCGCGGGAGGCCGAGCGGGAGGTGGTGGAGCCGCGCTCCTCCAGGCCGAGCGCGGCCGGCGTCTGGCGCAGGCTCGCGGCGGCGAGGGCAGCTGCGGCGGAGTCGGGCTCGGGGTTGTCGAGGGCGACGGCCGCTCCACCGAGGCCACCGAGCGCGACGGCGGTCAGGGCCGCCCCGGTCAGGGCCTTGCGGACAAGCTTCGGACGGGGACTCGCATGATCAGAGGGCACGAACTTTCAGCTCACAGAGATCGACGACAGGACGGAGGGGGCCGCAACGCGGGGGCAGGGGGCCCAGCCTCGGGTCGGCCACCCGAGGGCCGACACCTCCACCATCACCCGGATCCGCCGCGAAGTCACCTCGAGACGGTGTGCGAAGGGCCACGTCGGCGACTCATCGGCGCTAGCCGCCTGCTAGCCGCCCGCTAGCACCCCGCCACGGGTGAGGGCTCTCACACCTCTGCCCCTCTGGTCTAGACCGCCTCGTCCGGGTGCGGACACGCCCTGGCGCGTCCGCGACCGGACGAGGCGGGGAGTCAGACGGTGACGCTCTCCAGCAGGTCGGTGACCAGCGCCGCGATCGGCGACCGCTCGGAGCGGGTCAGCGTGACGTGGGCGAACAGCGGGTGGCCCTTGAGCCGCTCCACCACCGCGACCACGCCGTCGTGACGTCCCACCCGCAGGTTGTCGCGCTGGGCGACGTCGTGGGTCAGGACGACCTTGGAGTTGGCGCCGATGCGCGACAGCACGGTGAGCAGCACGTTGCGCTCCAGCGACTGCGCCTCGTCGACGATGACGTAGGCGTCGTGCAGCGACCGGCCGCGGATGTGGGTCAGCGGGAGCACCTCGAGCATGCCGCGGTCGAGCACCTCCTCGATCACGTCGGTGCCGGTGATGGCCCCGAGCGTGTCGAACACCGCCTGCGCCCAGGGGCCCATCTTCTCGGCCTCGCTGCCGGGGAGGTAGCCGAGCTCCTGCCCGCCGACGGCGTAGAGCGGCCGGAAGACGACGACCTTGCGGTGCTGGCGCCGCTCCATCACGGCCTCCAGCCCGGCGCACAGCGCGAGGGCCGACTTGCCGGTGCCGGCGCGGCCGCCGAGCGAGACGATGCCGACCTCGGGGTCGAGGAGCAGGTCGAGGGCGACCCGCTGCTCGGCCGACCGGCCGTGGACCCCGAACGCCTCCCGGTCACCGCGGACCAGCGCGACGCTCTTGTCGGCCCGGACCCGGCCCAGCGCGCTGCCGCGATCGGAGAGCAGGACCAGCCCGGTGTGGCAGGGCAGCTCGCGTGCGGCCTCCAGCTCGACCCGGCCGCCGTCGTACAGCTCGTCGAGGTCGGCGGACTCCACGTCGAGCTCGACCATGCCGGTCCAGCCGGACTCGGGTGCCAGCTCCGCGCGGTACTCCTGGGCGTCCAGCCCCACCGCCGACGCCTTGATCCGCAGCGGGAGGTCCTTGCTGACCAGGGTCACGATGTGCCCCTCGTCGGCCAGGTTGCGCGCCACCGCCAGGATCCGGGTGTCGTTGTCGCCGAGCCGGAAGCCCGACGGCAGCGACGAGGCGTCGGTGTGGTTGAGCTCCACGCGCAGGGTGCCGCCGGTTTCCCCGACCGGCACCGGACGGTCGAGCCGTCCGTGGTCGACCCGCAGCTCGTCGAGACGTCGCAGCGCCGCCCGCGCGAAGTACCCCAGCTCGGGGTGGTCGCGCTTGGCCTCCAGCTCGGTGATGACGACGACCGGGAGCACGACGCTGTGCTCCTCGAAGCGCGTCAGGGCGGAGGGATCGGCGAGCAGGACGCTCGTGTCGAGGACATACGTGCGCGTGGTGCGGTTGGTCTGGAACATCTCGCTCCTCGCGGGACCGGCACGCGCACTCAGCGCCCCGGTCCCTCAGTCGTGGCCGACCGGGACCGGGCCCGAGGGTCCGAGTGCGGACCCCCTTGCTGATTCGTGAATCGTCACGAGTGGGCCTCCCGCGCCGCAGACTTCCCCGTCAGCGGCTGCTCCGACGGTACGTCCGGCGGAGGTCCCTCCCGTGGCGACACGCGCGACCCCGGGGTGAACTCTCGGTGCCGCCCCGGCGCCGGATCACACGCCGAAGCGGCGGTGCCGCTCGGCGTACGCGCGGAGGGCCCGCAGGAAGTCCACGCGACGGAAGTCGGGCCAGTAGGCCTCGCAGAAGTAGAACTCGCTGTGCGTGCTCTGCCACAGCAGGAAGCCGCCGAGCCGCTGCTCCCCCGAGGTGCGGATCACCAGGTCGGGGTCGGGCTGCCCCTTGGTGTAGAGGTGCTCGGCGATGTGCTCGACGTCGAGGATGCTGGCCAGCTCCTCGATCGAGGTGCCCTCGCTGGCGTGGTGCTGGAGCAGCGAGCGGACCGCGTCGGCGATCTCGCGCCGGCCGCCGTAGCCGACGGCGATGTTGACCAGGAGCCCGTCCACACCACGGGTCGCGTCGTAGGCGTCCTTGAGGATGCGCGAGGTGCTGTCCGGCAGGAGGTCGAGGGCGCCCACCGGGTTGATCCGCCACCGCTGGGCCTCGGCCAGCTCGGTGACGACGTCCTCGATGATCCCGAGCAGCGGCACGAGCTCGCTCTCGGGCCGGTTGAGGTTGTCGGTGGACAGCAGCCACAGCGTGACGACCTTGATCCCGAGCTCGTCGCACCAGCCCAGGAACGGCTCGATGTTGGCCGCACCGGCACGGTGGCCGGCCGCGGAGTCGGCGCCGACGGCCTTGGCCCAGCGACGGTTGCCGTCGAGCATCACGCCGACGTGCTCGGGGAGCTGGTCCCGCCCCTGGGCGTCACGGAGGCGGCGCACGAGCCGCGCTTCGTACGCCGGGTAGAGCACGCGCTTCACAGCGTCCCGACCGGCTCCCACGAGTCACGAGGGTACCCGTCCGGGCCTGCCCGGTCCCGGGGCCGGGTGCCGGTGCGCCCGGTAATCTGGGGAGATGCCCCCCGCACCCTCCCGCCCCGAGCGCGCTGCCGCCGTGGCCGAGCACCTGTCCACCCAGGTGCACGAGACGGTGAGCGCGGCCATCCAGGAGATCAAGCCGCGGCTGCGCGGCTGGATCCACCTCGTCACCTCACCGCTGACCGTCGCGGCAGGCATCGTGCTCATCGCCCTGTCGCCGACCGAGATGACCCGCATCGGGTCCGCGGTGTTCATGGGCACCGCCGCCCTGCTGTTCACCGTCTCGGCGGTCTACCACCGCGGCACCTGGGGCCCCCGCGCGCACGGGTTCCTCAAGCGGTTCGACCACGCCAACATCTTCCTGCTCATCGCCGGCAGCTACACGCCGTTCACCCTGATCCTGCTCGAGGGCACCGACCGCGTCGTGCTGCTGAGCGTGGCCTGGGGCGGAGCGCTCGCGGGCATGCTGTTCCGCATCTTCTGGCAGGGCGCGCCCCGCTGGCTCTACGTCCCGATCTACGTCGCGCTCGGCTGGGCTGCGGTCTTCTACGCCGGCGACTTCGCCGCCTCGGGCCAGGTCGCGGTCTTCGTGCTCATCGCCGTGGGCGGGGTGCTCTACACCCTCGGCGGCGTGGTCTACGGCCTCCAGCGGCCCGACCCGTGGCCGTCGTGGTTCGGCTTCCACGAGGTGTTCCACGTCTTCACGATCCTGGCGTTCATCAGCCACTACGTCGGCATCTCGCTGGCGACGTACTCCCTGCGCTGACCCCGCGCTGACCCTGCGGAGCCGCCTGCCGCCCGGCCCGGCCACCCGGCTCCGGTCGCCGGGCCGATTGCCTCTGTGCGCTGTCCGGCGGCGGACGGAGACTGCAGGTGTCGGGGGGACCTCGGACTTGTGCAGGAGGCGGTCGGGATGATGCGGGGACGTCGAACCTGGAGGATCACCAGCGCGGTGTGCGCGAGCGTGCTCGCTGCCGCGATGGCATCGGTGGCAGGGCCGGCCGGAGCCGCGCCCGCCGGGCGCGGCTCGTCGTGGGGCCCGCTCGTCGACCTCGCGAGCAGCCCCAGCATCAGCCGGCCCGACGTCGTCGTCGGGCCGCGCGGGGCGGCGACGGTGGTGTGGCGGACGCAGAACGGCGTCATCGCCCTGACCCGCAGCCCTGACGGCGTCTGGGGCACGCCGCACCGCCTCGGCAACGGCATCGCACCCTCGGTCGGCATCGACGGCAAGGGCGGGGTGACCGTGATCTGGGTGCGCCAGCTGCCCGACATGGGCCCGCAGGTGATGACCGCGCACCGCTCCCCGGGCAAGGCCTGGTCGCGCGCCCGCACGCTGAGCGCCTCGGTGCCCAGCAACGGGTCCAGCTTCCCCGGCGCGTTCCTCCCGCGGCTCGCGGTGAGCCACGACGGCGGCGCCGTCGTCACCTGGATGTGGGGGGCCGACGACTCCGGCGGGTCCCGGATCCAGGCGCGCTACCGCCCGGCGGGCGGCCTGTGGCGCGCTCCCGTCCTGCTGTCCCCGGTCGAGGCACGGACCCCCGAGGTCGCGATCGGCGACGACGGGCACGCGGTCGTCGTCTACACCGTCAAGGCCGTCGTCTACGCCGTCCGGCGCACGGACTCCGGCTGGGGCGGCCGGGTGCGCATCGGCGCGCACGCCGAGCCGCCGATGGTGGCCATGGACGACCACGGTCGCGCCACCGCCGTCTGGTCGACGTACGACGTCGGCGACGCCGCCTTCCGCCCCCAGGCGGCCATCGCCGCTCCGGGCGCGGCGTGGCGCAAGCCCGTCACGCTGGACCCGGGCGTGGACACGAGCTCGCAGCCGGTCGTGGGCATGACTCCCACCGGCCGTGCGACCGTCGCCTGGACCCGTGACAACGGCGACGTGCTCACCGCGGCGCACCTGCCCGGCAAGCCGTGGACGTCGCCGCAGCTGGTCGCGCAGCGAGGAGCGGGCGTCGTGGGCGTGCCGCCGTACCTCGGGCTGACCGTCGGCCGCAGCGGCGCCGCGGTCCTCACCTGGACCCGCGGGGCCGCCGGTTCCCAGCGCGTCGAGGGGATCTACCACCCGGCCGGGGTCTCCTGGCAGGGCGCCGACGCGCTCTCCCCGGCCGGCACGGACGCCGCCGCGGCGGAGTCGTACGTCGGCCCGGGCGGGCGTGCCGTCCTCGCGTGGAGGGGCCTCCCCGACGACGGCCGGCAGCACCTGCAGCTGCGGTTCCTGCGCGGCTGAGACCGCGTCAGGACGGGCGGCCGACCCCGACCAGCTCCTCGCCGTTGGTGGGTCGGTCGCCGTTGCGGGCCAGGAGCCAGACCCGCTGGCCTTCCTCGATGCCGAGCGCGCGTGACTGCGTGCGGGTCATCGTGGCCTGCACGGACGAGCCGCCGTCCTCCGGCTGCACGTCGATGCGCACCTCGAAGCCGATCCGGGTGATGCGCTGCACCGTCCCCGCGGTCGCGCCCGGGGCCGGCTCACCGGTGGCGGGGCGCACGTCGACGTCGTGCGGGCGCACGAGGCGTCCGCCGAGCGTGGTGACCGGCCCGAGGAAGCTCATCACGAAGTCGTTGGCGGGCGCGTCGTAGAGGTCGTCGGGGCCGCCGACCTGCTCGATCCGGCCGTCGTTGATGATCACGATCTCGTCGGCGACCTCGAGGGCCTCCTCCTGGTCGTGCGTCACGAAGACCGTCGTCACGTGCATCTCGTCGTGCAGGCGGCGCAGCCAGTCGCGCAGCTCCTTGCGGACCTTGGCGTCGAGGGCGCCGAACGGCTCGTCGAGCAGCAGCACGTTGGGCTCGACCGCGAGCGCACGGGCCAGGGCCATGCGCTGGCGCTGGCCGCCCGAGAGCTGCGACGGCAGCCGGTGGCCGAACTGCGAGAGGTGGACGAGCTTGAGCAGCTCGTCGACCCGCTCGGCGATCTCGGCCTTGGGCCGCTTGCGGATCTCGAGCCCGAAGGCGATGTTCTTCGCCACCGTCATGTGCTTGAACGCCGCGTAGTGCTGGAAGACGAAGCC
>CAZKZQ010000109.1:0-11610 GCA_964557235.1 uncultured Nocardioidaceae bacterium | reverse complement strand
CCCACCGCTCCGGGCGGGGTCTGATGGTCTCCTTCGCCCCGCTGTCGGACGAGACGTACGCCGACCGACGGCGCTACCTCGACGACCACCTCGCGCAGGTGGCGTGCCTGGACTGCCTGGCGACCGTGGGCGTGCGCAAGCACAGCGAGTTCCAGACCAGCATCCAGTGGAGCGCCGAGTCGGTCGCGGCGTGCGCGGAGTTCACCCGCGCCCGTGCCGAGGGTCGCGTCGGCCTGCCCGAGGGCTGCGGCCGCATGCGCGCGAGCATCGCCCGGGCCGTGGCCGAGGGCACGGTGCCGATCGGCGAGGGGGTCGACTGATGACGTCGGTGGTCGAGCGTGTCGAGACCCCCGTCCTCAAGCTCGAGGTCGTCGAGGTCGTGCGGGAGACCGCCGATGCAGTGTCCCTCGTCTTCCGCGCCGACCAGGAGGTGACCTACACCTCCGGCCAGTTCCTCACGCTCGCCGTGCCCAGCACCCGCACGGGCACGGTCGCGCGGTGCTACTCGCTGTCCAGCGCCCCGCACGAGTCCGACCTGCTCCAGGTGACCGTCAAGCGCACCGTCGACGGCTATGCCTCCAACTGGATCAACGACCACATCGCGCCGGGCGACATCGTCACTGCGCTGCCGCCGAGCGGTGTCTTCACTCCGGCCGATCTCGACCACGACTTCCTCCTCTTCGCGGGCGGCAGCGGCATCACGCCGGTGATCTCGATCGCCAAGAGCGCGCTGGAGCAGGGCACGGGCCAGGTCGTGCTCGTCTACGCCAACCGCGACGAGCAGTCCGTGATCTTCGCCGAGCGCCTGCGCGAGCTGGCCGACCAGCACCCCGACCGGCTCGTCGTCATCCACTGGCTCGAGTCCGTGCAGGGCCTGCCGACCGCCGAGCACATGAAGGCGATCGCCGCCCACCACCTCGACTACGACGCCTTCGTGTGCGGGCCGGGTCCGTTCATGAAGGGCACGGTCACCGCGCTCAAGGACCTCGGCTTCCCGCGGGAGCGCCGCCACCAGGAGAAGTTCGTCTCCCTGGGCGGCAACCCGTTCGGCGAGCACGCCGAAGACATCAGCGCGGAGATCGCCGCGGCCGAGGGGATCATCGGCGAGGACGCGGTCCTCGACGACGTCGTCACGACCCCCTCGACCTTCCGCGAGTCGCCGGCCGCGGTGTCCGGTGACCTCGACGGCGAGGAGTTCGCCCTCGACGGCTGGGCCCCCGACCAGCCGCTGCTGGACTTCCTGCTCAGCAAAGGCGTCGGGGCGCCGTACTCCTGCCGCGAGGGCAACTGCTCGGCCTGCGCCTGCATCGTCCTCGAGGGCGAGGTGGAGATGAAGCACAACGAGGTGCTCGACGACGACGACCTCGCCGACGGCATCCGCCTGGCCTGCCAGAGCCTGCCGGTCAGCGACACCGTGAAGGTCACCTACAGCGGCTGAGCCGGGTCAGCCGACGACGATGTCGAGGCGCTCGATCCGCTCGCCGTCGAGGGTGAAGCGGTAGTCCAGGTCGGCCTTCCCGCCGGGGAAGTCGCCCTCGAGGTGGTGGCTCACGACCCAGACGTCACCGTCGCGGCGGGCGTCGGTGATCTCGTCGGTGTAGGTGAACTCGGCGCCGGCGTCGCTGATGAAGTGGCGCAGGGCCTCGTCGCCGCTGAAGGGCTCGCCGATGTCGGTGATCACCGCCTCCGGCGTCAGCAGGGCGAGCGCGGCCTCGGGGTCGCGGGCGTCCTGGGCCTCCTGGAAGGCACGGATCGTCGTGGGCAGCTGGCTGGTGTGGGTGTTGTCGTCCATGTGCTCGAGCGTCGGCGCTCGCGCGGCGCGAGGGTCAAGCGCTGGAGTCTCCCCCAGGGGGAGAGTGCACACTGCAGCCATGTTGGCGATCGGCGAGTTCTCCCGGATGACGCACCTCAGCATCCGCACGCTGCGGCGCTACCACGAGGCGGGGCTGCTCGAGCCCGAGACCGTCGACGCCTCCAGCGGCTACCGCTACTACTCGGCCGACCAGATCCCGGTCGCCCAGGTGATCCACCGGCTGCGCGAGCTCGAGGTGCCGCTGTCCGACGTCCAGCGCATCCTGCGCTCGCCCGACCCGGAGGATCGAGCTGCCCTCGTCGCCCAGCACGTCGCGCGTCTGGAGTCCGAGCTCGCCCGCACCCGCGCGGCGGTCGTCTCCTTGCGTCGGCTGCTGTCCCCGGAGCCGGCACCCCTGCGAGTGGACGTGCGGGCGGAGCCGGCAGTGACGGTGGCGGCGGTCGAGGACGTCGTCGGCGAGGACGATGTGCAGGCCTGGTACGCCGGCGCGATGGCCGAGCTCGACGCGGTGCTCGGCCCGCCGGTTGGCCACGGGCCGCCCGGCGGTCTCTACGACAACGAGCTCTTCGAGAGCGGACGCGGGCGGATGCTGGTCTACCGACCTGCGGCGGAACCCCCCACGCGCGGGCGGGTCCACCCGGTCACTCTCCCCGCAGTGGAGCTCGCGGTCGCGGTCCACCAGGGAGAGCACGACGGCATCGACGTGACCTACGGCGAGCTCGGCTCGTGGGTGGTCGGCAACGCCCTGTCCGTGGCCGGTCCGGTGCGCGAGCGCTACCTCGTCGGCCCGCGGGACACCGACGACCGCGCTGCCTGGCGCACGGAGATCGGGTGGCCGGTGTTCCGGGTGACCGCGATCCCTGACAGCGCCGAGTGAGGTCCCCGCGGACGAGTGGGCCTCAGCCCTCCCACGTGAGGTCGAGCGCGTCCTCGAGCTCGACCAGCGCCTCGCCCATGTAGACCGCGATCTTCTGCAGGCTGGGCAGCGTCTCGCGGCAGCCGGTGAACCCGATGCAGAACATCGTGGCGTTGCTGACGGCCGTGATGTTGAGCGCCTGACCGTGGAACAGCAAGCTGATCGGGTAGTACTCCTCCATCGTCGATCCCTCGATGTAGCGGGTCTCCTGGAGGCCCGGGACGTTGGAGATCACGATGTTGGAGGCGGGCCGCCCGATGCCGCCGACGCCGAGCATGGCCTGGCCGAGGAACGGCCCCATCAGGCCCGCGGTGTAGATGTCCATCGCCCCGGAGCCGGCCTTGGGCAGACGCTCCTTGCCGAGCCGCGTCGACTCGTGGATCGCCTTGATCCGCTCGATCGGGTCCTCGATGTCGGTGCCGATCTTGGCGTAGAGGAAGCTGATCGCGTTGCCGACCTTGGCGCCGTCGCCCGCGCGCACGGAGACCGGCACGTTGGCGGTCAGCGACTGCTTGGGCAGCTCGCCGATCTCGAGCAGGTAGCGCCGCAGGGCGGCGGCGCACAGCGCGAGGAAGACGTCGTTGAGGCTGCCGTCGGCGGCCTTGGCGACCGCGCGGACGCGGTCCATCGGGTAGGCCTGCGTGGCGAAGCGCCGCGGCTTGCTGATGCGTCCGTTGAGGATCGACTTCGGCGCGCGGTAGGGGATCGCGCGGAGGTCGTCACCCGAGCCGACCGCGCTCTCGCGGTAGGTCCGGGCCAGCGACCCGGCGACCGCCGCGGTCGACCTGAGCCCGCCGGTGATCACGTCGATGCGGCCGTTCCTCGACGGCACCGCGACGTCGTTGCTCTTCTCCTTGGGCGGGAGCCCCGACTGGTCGATGCCGTGCGTGCCGACCGCCCACGGCGGCAGGAGCCCGCGGGCGTCGGGGTCGGAGGTGAACATCCGGCGCGCCATCCGGATGCCGCCGACGCCGTCGATCTGCGAGTGGTGGACCTTCATGTAGAGCGACCACCGGCCGGGGGCGACCCCCTCGATGACGTGGCACTCCCACAGCGGGTAGCGGCGGTCCATGTTCATCGCGTGAAGACGGCTCACCAGCACGCCGAGCTCGCGCTCGCCGCCTGGGGAGGGCACGGCGGAGTGCCGCAGGTGGTAGTCGAGGTCGATCTCGTCGTCCGGCAGGACCTCCCAGCGGGCGACGGCGCTGCCACGGAGCTTGTAGTTGAACGGCGCCTGGAAGGTCTTGTGGCCGCGCCACATCGTGACCAGGTCCTCGAGGTAGGAGTCGGTCGCGTCCTCGGGCATGGTGAGGTTGGCGAGCACGCCGACCTGCATCGGCGTGCGGAACGTCTCGGCGTGCAGCCAGCCGGCGTCGTTGATCTTCAGAACCTGGTTCGCCACGGGGACAGGCTAGGGCCAGGAGCCTTCGGCGTCTGCCCGTCGAGATCGCTAGGGTTGTCGGCGAGGGGCACCCGTCCCGGAGAGCGAGGCGCGCCTGTGGGCTCTCCCGACGGCATCGACACCGGTCCGGGCCCGAGTCCCGAGGCCGATCGTCCGGTGCGCCTGGGCACCCTGCTGCGCCACGTGCCGCTCGGCGTGCTCGTCCTCGACGAGCAGCACCACCTCCGCACCTGGAACCGCGCGGCCTTCCGGATGCTCGACCTCGAGCCCGACGACCGCGGCCGGCCCGTGGGCGAGGTGATCCAGCCGGCCGACGTGATCGACGAGCTGGTCACCCAGACCTGGGACGCCCGCACCGACGAGGCCACCGGCAAGGTGTCCGCGCACACCGCGACCGGTCGACCGGTTGACCTCACCGCGACCTGGTCTCGCACCGAGGACGCCGAGCCGGTCGTGCTGCTGATGATCGAGGACGCCACCGCACGCCTGCGGGTCGAGAGCGAGCGCGACCGCTACAGCGGCCACGTGTCCCTGCTCGGCCGCGTCTCCGAGGCGCTGGTGGGGGCCCACGACCCCGACGACGCGCTGCGCGCGCTCGGCACCGAGCTGGTCGGGTCGTTCTGCGACTGGGTCTCCTTCCAGGCGTACGACGCCCGCGGCGCGACGGCGCGCGTGCTCATCGAGCACCGTGACCCCGAGCGAGCCGACGACGTGCGGGCGGCGATGGCGGCCCTGCCCGAGGCGGTCACCGAGACGACGCCGAGCCGGCGCATCGCCCGCGGTGAGGGACCGATGCTCTTCGGCGAGGTCACCGACGACATGATCGCGGCCAACACGCCCGCGCCGGAGACCCAGGAGCTGATGCACCGCCTCGGCGTGGCCAGTGCGATCGCAGTGCCCCTGACCGGGAGCCAGGGCGTGCTGGGCTCGATGGCGGTGTTCCGTGGTCCGGGTGCTCCGGCCTACACCGAGGCCGAGCTCGCGGTCGCGACCGAGGTCGGTCGTCGCACGGGCGCGGCGTTCGAGGTGCTCGAGGCCAACCGGCGCCAGCGCCTCATGGCCGAGCAGCTCCAGCGCAGCATGCTCACCGACCCGCCGGTCCTCGCGACCGCCGAGCTCGAGGCGCGCTACGTGCCCGCGGCGGACGAGGCCCAGGTCGGCGGCGACTGGTACGACTCGTTCATCCGCCGCGACGGCACGCTGCTGCTCACCGTCGGTGACGTGGTGGGCCACGACTTCCGGGCCGCGGCCGTGATGGGTCAGCTCCGCGGCGTGCTCCGCGGCATCGGGTTCGGCGACCCGGGCGGTCCGGCGACCGCGCTGGAGCTGCTCGACGCCGCGACCGAGGCGCTCTATCCCGGCGTGACGGCCACGGCCGTCGTGGGCACCCTCGACCGCATCGACACCACCACGATCCTGCGCTGGTCGAGCGCCGGACACCCGCCGCCGGTGGTGATCCGCGCCGACGGCACGGCCGAGGCGTGCGACCTGGACAGCACCGACCTGCTCCTCGGGGTCCTCGCTGGCTCGGTCCGCAGCACCCACGAGCTCGTGCTCCAGCCCGGCGACACGGTGCTGTTCTTCTCCGACGGCCTGATCGAGCGTCGCGACCACGACCTCGACGACGGGATCGACGACCTGATCGTCGCCGCGCGCGAGGTCGCCGGCCTCGAGCTGGGCGCCATGTGCGACCAGGTGATCGAGCGGCTGGTGGGGGAGCACCAGGAGGACGACGTCTGCCTCATCGGCCTCCGGGTGCGTCCCTGACCGCTCCGACCGGTCAGGGAGCGGTGGCCGCCCAGGTGCCGGCCGCCACGATGTCGCCGGCGGCCTGGGAGTCGGCGCGGTACTCGAACCCGAGCTTCTCGAAGCCGCCGCCCGTGATGATGGCCTCGGACGCGACGTTGATGGAGCCCTGGGGGTAGAGGCACAGGAACCCCGGCTTGGCCGTCGGGTTGGTGCTGCTGCCCGGGCAGCTGGCGGTCGGGGCCCCGCTGACGAGCTCCGCCTGGAGCGCGCTCGCGAACGGCGTGCCATAGCTGACGAAGTGCGCGTAGTCCTGGCCGGCGGCCGAGGCGTTGTCGTCCAGGCCGTAGACGCCCTTGAGCGTCTTCTTCGACGGCACGGTCGCCGGCGCCTGGAGCGCGGCCCGCGCGGCGGCGGAGAGGTCCGCTGCGCTGAGCGACCCGTTGACCACCTCCGCGGTCTTGATGGCGTTGTCCTTCATCTGGAAGTTGCCGACGCTGTTCTTCGCCAGCGCCGCCGCGGCATAGCTGGTGCCACTGGTCGCGACCAGGAGGGCGACGACGGCGATGGTGCCGCCGACGGTCGGGCGCGGCAGGTTGCAACGGATGCGCATGAGGTGTCTCCCGTCCAGGCGCTCCCCGCGAGCACCGGTCGTCAGCAGCCTGCCGCCGACCGCCGCTCCCCGGAAGTGACGGATGTCAGGCCGCATCTCGGGCGTCCATCGTGTGAGGATCGGCCGGGTGACGACCTGGACCGACCTCGACGACCTGCGTGCCTGGGTGCACGACGCGGCCGCGCGCGCCGGGCTGCGCGCCCCCACGGCGTGGACGCAACCGCACGACCGCCCGTGGTCCACGGCCCTGCGGTTCGAGTGCGGCGACGAGGTGCTGTGGGCCAAGGCCAACGGCCCGGGCACGGCCTATGAACCGCGGCTGCTGGGCGTGCTCGCCGAGGTGGTCCCGGACATCGTCCCCGACGTGCTGGCCGTCGACCCCGAGCGCCGCTGGACGCTCATGCGCGACGCCGGCCCGGTGCTCCGGCTGACCGGCGAACCCGACAGCCTGTGGGACGAGTGGGCGGTCGTCCTCCGCGAGTACGCCGAGGCGCAGCTGAAGCTCGCTCCCCACGTCGACCGGCTGCTGGCCTGCGGGGTCGACGACCTGCGTCCCGCGGCCCTCCCGGCCCGCTTCGACGCGCTCGTCGAGGGGCTCGCTGTGCTGCCGCCGGACGAGGGCGGGCTCACCGCTGCCGACGCGGACCGCCTGCGTGCGCGCTCGGCGGAGTACGCCGCGTGGTGCGAGGAGCTCGACGCCTCCGGCGTCCCGCTCTCGGTCAACCACGACGACCTGCACTCGGCCAACGTCTGCGTGCGCGACGGCCGGCACCGCGTCATCGACTGGGGCGACACCGGTGTCAGCCATCCCTTCGCGACGATGCTCGCCACCCTCAACTCGGTGGCCTGGCACGCGGGCATCGAGGACGACGACCCTCGCGTGGGGGCGCTGCGCGACGCCTACCTCGACGTCTTCGACGACCACGGCACGCTCGAGGACCGCCGTCGCTGGGTCGAGCTCGCCCGGCGTACCGGCTGCGTGCCCAAGGCGCTGTCCTACGCCCGCGCCCTCGTGGACGCGCCGACCGAGGCGCATGCGGAGTACGACTGGCCCGTCCGGGCCTGGCTGCTCGAGGCGCTCGGGTGATCGAGTACGGCAGGCGGACGCGCACGCTGCCGCCTCCGCCGCACGTGGTGTGGGACGACCTCGTGCACCCGACGCGGGCCGGCGTGCGCGCGTGGCTGGACCTCCTGGACGACGAGGTGCCGCCGCGGGTCCTGACGTCGCAGGAGCCATCGCTGGTGGTGTGGTCGTCGCTCTGGGTGCGACGCCCGGACGACCAGGTCCGGCTCGAGCTCGCCCCGACGCTCGGCGAGACCGCGCTGACCTTCACGCTGCTCGCGGCAGGTGAGCCGCCGGACCAGTCGCTGACCGGCCACATCCGCAAGCGGATCAACCACCTGCTCTGGGCCGACCTGCGCTTCTCCTACGGCAACTGAGGCGTCACCAGCCGCGCTGCTCCCACTCGGCGAGGTGCGGGCGCTCGGCGCCGAGGGTCGAGTCGTCGCCGTGGCCGGGATAGAACCAGGTCTCGTCGGGCAGCCGGTCGAACAGCTTGGTCTTCACGTCGGCGAACAGCGACGCGAAATTGTCCTTGTCACCAAAAGTGTTGCCGACCCCGCCGGGGAACAGGCAGTCGCCGGTGAACAGGTGCGGGGTGCCCTCGGGGTCGTCGTAGAGCAGCGCGATCGACCCGGGGGTGTGGCCGACGAGGTGGATCGCCTCGAGCTCGCACTCGCCGACGCGGATGCGGTCGCCGTCCTTGACGAGCACGTCGGTGGGCACGGGGATGCCCTCGGCGTCGTGCTCCCCGGCGTACGTCGTCGCGCCGGTCGCCTGGACGACCTCGGCGAGCGCCTGCCAGTGGTCGCCGTGCTGGTGGGTCGTGACCACGGACTGCAGCGCGTCGGAGCCGACCAGCTGGATGAGGCGGTCGGGCTCCGCGGCGGCGTCGATGAGGAGCTGCTCGTCGGTGCGCCGACAGCGCAGGAGGTAGGCGTTGTTGCCGAAGTCGCCGACCTCCATCTTGGTGACGACCAGGTGGGCGAGCTCGCGCACGTCGGGCGCGCCACCTTCGGAGACCTTGCCGGTGTACGTCATCTTCAGGCCCATCTTCCGAGCTCGGGGAGCTGACCTGCCGAGCATCTCAGACCCTCCCCGGCGCCGCGACCGAGCAGCCACCAGACCACGTCGGGGGTCCGGCCCGAGACGACCACGGGGTCGGTCGACGGGCGCCCCATCGGGCGGTCCTGGTCGCGGTCCTCGAGGACGACGAGGAACCCGGCCCGCTCGGTGAGCTCGCGCTCGCGCCGTCGCAGGAGGTGGTCCAGGAGGTCGGCGGGCCAGTCGTGGGCGGTGTAGCCCGCGTCGAGGTCGGCGTGGTGCACCTCGACCTCGGTGCGGCGGAGCACACCGACCCGGCGGACGGGGAAGGGTGGCGAGTCCAGGAGCCGTGAGACCGGCGCCTCCAGCCGGTCCTCGGGCAGCCCGCGTGCGGCCGCCTCCCACTGCGCGGCCGCCTCCGCGGAGTCGGCCAGCAGCTCGGCGGCGCTGAGCGCCGCCCCGGCGTCGATGCCGGCCGCCCGCTCGTCGTCGGAGACGTACATCGGCGTCGGCTCGCCGGTCCGTGCCCAGTGGAGCAGGCGCGTGAGGGCCTCCGCGTTGCGCGCGACGTGGGCGACCACGTGGCCGCGGGTCCAGCCCGGCAGCACGCTGGGCGCACGCAGCTCGGCGTCGGTCAGGCCGCTCACGGTCTGCAGGTAGCGTTGGACAGCCAGCACCGTCTCCTCCAGGTGCGGGAGCGCGGGGGAGGGGCGGAAGGGTCCGGTCCGTCCGGGTGCCTGGGTCATGCCCCCATCCAAACAGCGGGCCGGTGACTCGGCAGTCGGGCCTCGGCGTGTCTTGTCGGTGGGCCCGGTTAGCATGACGAACACTTGTTCGAACGACGCGACGACGAAGGACGCTTGTGGCCGACCAGCTCATCATCCGCGGGGCGAGGGAGCACAACCTCAAGGACGTCTCGCTCGACCTCCCACGCGACTCGCTCATCGTGTTCACCGGCCTGTCCGGGTCCGGCAAGTCGAGCCTGGCGTTCGACACGATCTTCGCCGAGGGCCAGCGGAGGTACGTCGAGTCCCTGTCGGCCTACGCGCGGCAGTTCCTCGGGCAGATGGACAAGCCCGACGTCGACTTCATCGAGGGCCTGTCCCCGGCGGTGTCGATCGACCAGAAGTCGACCTCGCGCAACCCGCGCTCGACGGTCGGCACGATCACCGAGGTCTACGACTACCTCCGCCTGCTCTACGCCCGCGCCGGCCGCCCGCACTGCCCGACCTGCGGCGAGCCGATCTCGCGCCAGACCCCCCAGCAGATCGTCGACCGGGTCATGCAGGGCGAGGAGGGCACCCGCTTCCAGGTGCTCGCCCCGGTCATCCGCGGCCGCAAGGGGGAGTACGTCGACCTCTTCCGCCAGCTGCAGAGCCAGGGCTTCTCCCGGGCACGCGTCGACGGGGAGACCTACTCCCTGGCCGAGCCGCCGACGCTCGACAAGCAGAAGAAGCACACGATCGAGGTGGTCATCGACCGGCTCGCGGTCAAGCCGACCAGCAAGCGCCGCCTGACCGACTCCGTCGAGACGGCGCTCGGCCTCGCCGGCGGGCTCGTGGTCTTCGACTACGTCGACCGCGACGCCAAGGACCCGGCCCGCGAGCAGAAGTTCTCCGAGCGGATGGCGTGCCCCAACGAGCACCCGATCGAGACCGACGAGCTCGAGCCGCGGTCGTTCTCGTTCAACTCGCCGTTCGGTGCGTGCGCCGAGTGCCACGGTCTCGGCACCCGCATGGAGGTCGACCCCGAGCTGGTCGTCACCGACCCCTCGGCCACGATCAACGACGGCGTGATTTCCCCGTGGACCGGCGCCCACGTCGCCGACTACTTCCTCGGACTCCTCGCCGCACTGGGCGACGACCTCGGCTTCGACCTCGACACCCCGTGGGAGGACCTGCCGGCCAAGATCCGCACCACGATCCTCGACGGTCACGGCAAGAAGGTCACCGTGCGCCGCCGCAACCGCTACGGCCGCGAGCGCACCTACGTCACGGGCTACGAAGGCGTCCGCCCCTACATCGAGCGTCGGCACCGCGAGGCCGAGTCCGACACGAGCCGCGAGCGGTTCGAGGGCTACATGCGCGAGGTGCCGTGCCCCGCCTGCGAGGGCAGCCGGCTCAAGCCGGTCGTCCGTGCGGTCACGGTCGGCGGCCGGTCGATCTCCGACGTGTGCGCGATGCCGATCAACGAGACCGCCGACTTCCTGCGCACGGTCGAGCTGAGCCCCCGCGAGCGCCAGATCGCCGAGCAGGTGCTCAAGGAGATCCAGGAGCGGCTCCGCTTCCTGCTCGACGTCGGGCTCGACTACCTCTCCCTCGACCGGCCCTCCGGGTCGCTGTCGGGCGGCGAGGCGCAGCGCATCCGGCTCGCGACCCAGATCGGTGCCGGCCTCGTGGGCGTGCTCTACGTCCTCGACGAGCCGTCCATCGGCCTGCACCAGCGCGACAACCACCGGCTGATCGAGACGCTGCTGCGGCTGCGCGACATCGGCAACACCCTGATCGTGGTCGAGCACGACGAGGACACGATCCGCGTGGCCGACTGGGCCGTCGACATCGGCCCGGGGGCGGGGGAGCACGGTGGCCAGGTCGTCCACTCCGGTTCCGTCGCCGGGCTGCTCGAGCACCCCGACTCGCCGACCGGGATGTACCTCTCCGGCCGCAAGTCGATCCCGCTGCCCGCCGTACGCCGCCCGCGGACGCCGGGGCGCGAGCTCAAGGTCGTCGGCGCCAAGGAGCACAACCTCCAGGACATCGACGTCTCGTTCCCCCTCGGCCTCTTCGTCGCCGTCACCGGCGTGAGCGGCTCGGGCAAGTCCACGCTGGTCAACGACATCCTCTACACCTCGCTGGCCAAGCAGATCTACAACGCCCGCACGGTGCCCGGCCGCCACCGCCGCATCGAGGGGCTCGACAACGTCGACAAGGTCATCCACGTCGACCAGTCGCCGATCGGGCGCACGCCGCGGTCCAACCCGGCGACCTACACCGGCGTCTTCGACCACGTGCGCAAG
>CAZKZQ010000108.1:0-11866 GCA_964557235.1 uncultured Nocardioidaceae bacterium | reverse complement strand
TCGAACTCCTTCACCAACCAGGTGCTGGCGCAGATCGAGCTGTTCACCAAGCCCGAGGACTACCCGGTCGGCGTCTACACGCTGCCCAAGCACCTCGACGAGGAGGTCGCGCGCCTGCACCTCGGCGCGCTGGGCGTCGAGCTCACCGAGCTCAGCGACACCCAGGCGGGCTACCTCGGCGTGGACAAGAACGGGCCCTACAAGTCCGACCACTACCGCTACTGACGCACCGGTCGGCACGGGGACCGGGAGAGAGCAGGGAGGAGCCATGGCCGCCTCGACCACCGAGGGCACGCCGGGCATGCCGCAGCGCGGCCGCGTCCTCGTCGTCGACGACGACATGGCGCTGGCCGAGATGCTCTCGATCGTCCTGCGCAACGAGGGCTTCGAGTCGCGCACGGTGAGCCGCGGGGACCAGGTCCTCGCGGCTCTGCGCGACTACCGCCCCGACCTGGTGCTGCTGGACCTGATGCTGCCCGGCAAGGACGGCATCGACGTGTGCCGGGAGATCCGGGCCGAGTCCAGCGTCTCGATCGTCATGCTGACGGCCAAGAACGACACCGTCGACGTGGTGCTGGGCCTGGAGTCCGGGGCCGACGACTACATCGTCAAGCCGTTCAAGCCCAAGGAGCTGATCGCCCGCATCCGTGCGCGCATCCGCCGTCTCGAGCCGCCGGGCACCGAGGTCCTGCACGTCAAGGACCTCACCATCGACGTGGCGGGTCACCGGGTCTCCCGCGGTGACCACGACTTCTCGCTGACCCCGCTGGAGTTCGACCTCCTGACCTGCCTGGCGCGCAAGCCGTGGCAGGTCTTCACCAGGGAGGTGCTGCTCCAGGAGGTCTGGGGCTACCGCCACGCGGCCGACACCCGGCTGGTCAACGTCCACGTCCAGCGGCTGCGCTCGAAGATCGAGCACGACCCGGAGAACCCCGAGGTCGTCGTCACCGTCCGGGGCGTGGGCTACAAGGCGGGCTGATGGTGACGTGGCGCTCGGTGCGCGCCCGCATCACCCGCGCCGTCGCCGCCGCCTCGGCGCTGTGGCGCCGCTCCCTGCAGGTCCGCGTCGTGCTCAGCACCGTCGCGCTCTCGGCTCTCGTCGTCGCCCTCCTCGGCGTCGCCCTCCTGCGCCAGATCTCCGACGGGCTCGTGGGGGAGAGGGTCGACGTCGCCCTGGCCGAGGCCGGCCAGAGCAGCGCCGAGGTGCAGAGCAGCCTCAGTGCCGCGAGCGCGGACTTCGACCTCGACGCCCAGCTCTCCGACCTCGCCGCGCGGGTGGTGGAGCGCGGACGCTCCCAGGGGTACGACGTGGTGCTGATCGGCCCGCTCGGCACCACGCCCGGGGGGACCGGCGGCGGCCAGCGGTTCAGTCCCGGCCTCGACCCGACCAGCGTCCCGACCTCGCTGCGCCGCGAGGTGGAGTCGATCGACCAGAGCGGCGAGGGCTGGACCTTCACCGAGCTGCGGAGCGGCCGCGAGGGCGGCACCGAGGACGAGGTGACGGCCGTCCCCGCTGTCGTGGTCGGCTCCCGCCTGGTGCTGCCGGCCGACGGCGGCACCTATGCGCTCTACCACCTGTTCCCGATGGGGCAGGAGGAGCAGACCCTCGCCCTGGTGCGCCGGGCACTGCTCACCAGCGGTGCGCTGCTGATGGTGCTCGTCGCCGGCGTGGCCTTCCTGGTGGCACGCCAGGTGGTGACGCCGGTGCGCCTGGCCCGACGCGTGGCCGAGCGCATCGCGTCGGGACGGCTCGAGGAGCGCATGCAGGTGCGCGGCGAGGACGACATCGCGCGACTCGCGGGGTCGTTCAACCAGATGGCCACCACCCTGCAGAAGCAGATCCGGGCGCTGGAGGACATGTCCGCCGGTCAGCGGCGCTTCGTCTCCGACGTCTCCCACGAGCTGCGCACACCGCTGACGACGGTGCGCATGGCGGCCGACGTGCTGCACGACGGCCGCCACCGGTTCGACCCGGTGACCGCACGCTCGGCCGAGCTGCTGCACACCGAGCTCGACCGGTTCGAGAACCTCCTCACCGGCCTGCTCGAGATCAGCAGGTTCGACGCCGGGGCGGCCGCCCTGCACCTCGACCGGGTGGACCTGGTCGACGTCGCCCGCCGCGTCGTCGCCGGCACGTCGCTGCTCGCGGAGAACGCCGGCGTCCGCATGGTGCTCATCCCCCCGGACCTGCCCGTCGTGGTGGAGGCCGACGCGCTGCGCGTGGAGCGGGTGGTGCGCAACCTGATCGGCAACGCGATCGACTACGCCCGCCCGGCCGTCATCCCCGACATCGAGGTGCGGGTCGCGGGCAACGAGACCTCCGGCGCCATCACGGTGCGCGACCACGGGGTCGGGCTCGCCCCCGGCGACGAGACGCGCGTGTTCAACCGCTTCTGGCGGGCCGACCCGGCCCGCGCCCGCACGACCGGCGGCACGGGCCTCGGCCTGGCGATCGCCCGCGAGGACGCCCGGCTGCACGGCGGCTGGCTCGAGGCGTGGGGCCGTCCCGGTGAGGGCGCCCAGTTCCGGCTCACCCTGCCCCGACGCGCAGGGGAGGACCCCGTGACCAGCCCGCTCCCGCTGGAGCCCGAGCCCGTGAGGGTGGTGCGTCGATGACCGCCCGCCGCGCCGCCGTACCCCTCGTCGTGCTGGTGACCGCGCTGCTCGCCGCGTGCTCGCAGATCCCCTCCGACGGCCCGGTGCGCAACACCGGCTCCTCCGCCCCGTCGCCGTCGTCGGCACCCTTCGACTTCAACCCGCCCGGCCCGTCGACGGGGGCCAGCCCGGCCGCCATCGTCACCGGCTTCCTCACCGCGCTCGAGGCGACGCCGGTCTCGACGAGCGTGGCCTCGCAGTACCTCACCGACCGCGCGGCCAGCACCTGGCGGCCGCAGCGCCGCACGCTGCTCTACCAGAGCCGGGACGTGGACGCCGACCCCGTGCAGGACTCCTCGGCCCGCACCTCCGTCGCGCTGCGCCTCACCTCGACCTACGCCCTCGACGCGTCGGGTCGCTGGGACGGACCCGCCACCGAGGTCGACGCCAAGGGCCTCGAGCTCGGCCTGGTCCGGGAGCGGGGGGAGTGGCGCCTCTCGTCGGTGCCCGACGCGATGGTCGTGCCGCTGACCTACTTCCAGGACCACTACGCGCGCTACTCCCTGCACTTCTTCGACCCGTCCGGGCGGCTGCTCGTGCCCGAGCCGGTCTACCTCCCGCGGGGTGCCCAGGCCGCGACGATGCTCGTCGACCACCTGCTCGAGGGGCCGCGTCAGCCCGACCGCGGGGTCGAGCGCACCTACTTCCCGGCCCGCACACGGCTGGCGGTCAGCGTGCCCGTGCGCAGCGACGGCGTCGCCGAGGTGCCGCTCTCGGAGGAGGTGCGCGAGCTGCAGGGGGCCGACCTCGACCGGGCGCTGGCCCAGCTCGTGTGGACGCTGCGCCAGGTGCCCGACGTCACCGCGGTCCGCGTCACCGCGGGGGGCCGGCCGCTGCGGCTGTCGGGGCTGGGGGCGCCGCTCGACGTCGACAGCGCTGCCTCCTTCTCCCCCTACGTCGGCTACGCCGAGGACGCGCTGTTCAGCGTCGACGGCGACACCGTGCAGGAGGTCCGGCCCTTCGCGCAGCCGGCCCGCACCCCGCTCGTCCGCCTGACGTCGGCCCGCCCGGGCTCCAAGCTGGGCGTGAGCCTCCAGGCCACCGCCGCGGCGCTCGCCGGGCCCGACGGCATCGTGCGCACCTATCCCGCCGGGTCGGGCGTGGACTCTCCCCCCGGCAGCGACGGGGCGCTGTTCGTCGGCGCGTCGCTGCGCCCGCTGTGGGACTGGTCGCGGCGCCTGTGGCTGGTCGCCCCGTCCGGCGGGCAGGACGCCGTGCGCGTCTCCCTCGGCGGCCGCCTGACCGAGCTGCCCCTGCGCGGCCTGCCCGAGGGGGAGCTCACCGCCGCGGCGCTGTCGCGCGACGGCACGCGGCTCGTGGTGGCGGTCGCCCCCGGCAGGGCGCCGTCGGGGCTGCGCCTGGGCGCCCGGCTCTACCTCACCCGCGTCCTGCGGGCCAGCAACGAGAGCGGCACGCCCGTGCGCCTGTCGCGGGCCCAGCCGATCGCCACGCGGAACCCGCTGCAGCGCGTGGTCGACCTGACCTGGCGCGACGGCACGCAGGTGGCCGTGCTCACCCGGGCCTCGCGCACCACGAGCCTGGTCGAGGTGGTCTCGGTCGACGGCCAGTCCGAGTCCGGCGCGCTCGCCGAGCCGATCGACGTGCTCTTCGCGCGCGCGGTCTCGCTGGCCTCCTCGCCGGCCACCCGCTCGCTGCTGGTCACGACCGGGCAGCCGCGCACCTACGAGCTGACCCTCCAGGGCCGCTGGGTCGAGGACACGGCGCTGCGCGGGGTGCCCAGGCCGGAGTTCGTCGGCTGAGGCGTCATCGCCTCTTGTCGGTCCTGTCGGACACGTCGGCCACGTCGAGGCCGACCAGGTCGCGGAAGCGGTCGGGGTCGACGTTGCCGCCGGACAGCACGACGCCGACGCGTGCGCCGGTGCTGACGCGGCCGGCGAGCAGGGCCGCGAGGGCGCAGGCGCCGCTGGGTTCCAGCACCGCCCCGAGGTGCCGGGCGGCGAAGGCCATGGCGGTCACGATCTCCTCGTCGCTCACGGTCACCACCCCGGCCAGCCGCTCCTGCAGCACGGCGAAGGGGTGCTCGCCCGGGCTCGTCGTCTGCTGCCCGTCGGCGATGGTGCGGGGCACCTCGATGCTCACGCGGCGGCCCGCCGCGAGCGACCGGCGCACGTCGTCGCCGGCCTCCGGCTCGACCCCGACGACCCGGCAGTCGGGCAGGAGCGCCGAGACCACGGTCGCGCAGCCCGCGGCCAGCCCACCGCCACCCACGGGGACGAGCAGCGTGTCGAGCGTGCCGACCTCCTCCACCAGCTCGAGCGCGACCGTGCCCTGGCCAGCCATGGTGAGCGGGTCGTCGTACGGGTGGACGACGAGGCGGCCGGTCTCCTGCGCCCGTCGGCGCAGCAGCTCCTCGCGGTCGGTGGCATAGCGGTCGAAGAGCTCGACCTCGGCGCCGTGGGCCAGCGTCGCCTCGCGCTTGGAGGTGGGGGCGTCGGAGGGCATGAGCACCAGCGCGGTCGTCCCGCGCAGTGCCGCGGCGCGGGCGACCGCCTGGGCGTGGTTGCCGGAGGACACCGCGACCACGCCGCGGCGCAGCTCCTCGTCCGAGCGCGCGGAGACGTTGTTGAGCGCGCCGCGCAGCTTGAAGGCGCCGCCGTGCTGCAGGTGCTCGGCCTTGAGCAGCACCTCGGCCCCGACGGCCTCGTCGAGCGCAGGGCTGGTCAGGACCGGCGTACGCCGCACGTGTCCCGCCACCCGCGCGGCGGCCAGTCTGACGTCGTCGAGCCCGATCACCGGGCCAGCATGCCCGGCCGCGCGGCCCGGATCATCCTCACGGGCCGTGGGACCGCCGGGATCTCCCCAGGTGCGCCGGCACCGGCGGGGCCGGGCGTGCGCCCGGCGCAGCCTGGGCCGGTGTGGGACGCGCTGCTCGACCTGGCCGCGGGCTCCGTCTGCGTGGCCTGTCGCCGGCCCGGTCGCGCCCTGTGCGCACCGTGCCGCCGCGCCCTGCCTCGCGCGGCCGTCGCGGCCAGGCCGACCCCGTGCCCGCCCGGCCTGGTGCCCGTGCACGCGACCGGCGACTACGCCGACGCACTGCGCGCCCTCGTCGTGGCCCACAAGGAGCACGCGATGCACGGTCTCGCGACGCCGCTGGGCGACCTGCTCGCGACCGCGGTCGCAGGTGCCCTCCGCGCGGCCCGTGGGCCCTCCTGGCCCTACCCGCCCCACGCCGCGAGCAGACCGGTGGTCCTCGTGCCCGTGCCCAGCCACCCGGTCGTGGTGCGCGAGCGCGGCCACGACCCGCTCCTGCGGATGGCCCGGCGCGCTGCCGTGCGGCTGCGTCGCGACGGGGTGCGCGTGCAGGTGGCGCGACCGCTGGCCGTGGTGGGACGGCCCCGCGACCAGGCCGGCCTGACCTCGCGCGAGCGGGCGGCCAACCTCGCCGGCCGCTTCACGACCCGCTCGGCGCCGCCGGGGGAGGCCGACGTGGTCCTGGTCGACGACGTGCTCACCACCGGGTGGACGCTCCGGTCGGCGCAGGTCGCGCTGCTCGAGGGTGGCTGGACGCCGGTGGCCGGCGCCACCGTCGCGGCGACGCGGCGCAGGGGAGGGCCCAGAGATCCCGGTGGGACCCGGTGAAATCCGCGTCCCACTCGCCCCGCGCGTCCCGGACTTCGTCGGTCCGCTGGTCCGATCACCACTTGGGCACTAGCGTCGTGACATGGAGTCCGCCCGGGTCCGTGGTTGCGCCGGGAGGGTCGGCACGAGCGGCTCGCTCGCGTCGACCGTTCGGCAAGCCGATGCCAGTCGCAGGCAAAGCGGTCCACGTAAGTCCCGTGCCTCCCAGGTCCTCGCGGACCCAGGTGGCACCGGACGATCACGGTGCGGCTTAGGAGTAAGCCCTGCCGGCCCGCACCCGTCAGACACGGGTGCCAAGGCCGAGAAGGTGGGTAGTGGCAGAGAAGCTGCGAGAGCCTCAGCAGGCGGTTGTGGGGTCGAAGACCAGGTCGGCCGGGCGGACTCTCTACCCTTGCCAGTTCACGACCGGGACGCTCGTCGTCCCCGCGTCGCCCATGGAGAACGGAACCGGAGGTAGGCATGGACATCGTCGTCAACGTCCGTCACGGAGAGGTCACGGAGAGGTTCCGTGACCACGTGCAGGACAAGCTCGCCCGCCTCGAGAAGCACGACCAGAAGGTGATCCGCATCGAGGTCGAGGTCGAGAAGGAGCGCAACCCGCGCCAGCACGACCGCTCGGTGAAGGTCGAGCTCACGGCCTTCACCAAGGGCCCGGTCGTCCGGGCCGAGGCCGCCGCAGACGACAAGATGGCCGCCCTCGACCTCGCGCTCGACAAGATGAGCGCCCAGATGCGCCGCGCCGCCGACCGCAAGCGGGTCCACCGCGGACGCCACGCCCCCGTCTCCGTCGCCCAGGCGACGGCCTCGCTGATGAACGGCAGCGCGCCGGCCGACGAGGACGAGCGTGCAGCCGAGGCGGGCGCCGGGATCGCGGCGGCCGACGGCCCGATGGTGGTGCGCGAGAAGTCCCACCCGGCGACCCCGATGAACCTCGACCAGGCGCTCTACGAGATGGAGCTGGTCGGCCACGACTTCTACCTCTTCGTGGAGGAGTCGACACGCCGTCCGTCGGTCGTCTACCGCCGCCGCGGCTACGACTACGGCGTGATCTCCCTGGACCTGGAGAACCCCGCCTGAGAGCGGCCCGCAGGCTCCTCCGGAGGCCAGTGGCCCGTCTGGACGGGCAGAACCGTCCACTTTGGCTAGTTTGAGACCCAGGTCCCCTGTTGGGCCGACCTAGGTCGCACGTCCGGATTTTGCTGATTGCCTAGCCCGATCGTGCCATGATCCCTTCTGTGAACCCACTGACCACAGGGCAGGTCACCGACAGCGCCATCCGTGTCCTGGTCGTCGACGACCAGGAGCTGTTCCGCCGGGGCCTGACCATGTTGCTCAACGTCGAGCCCGACATCGAGGTCGTGGGCGAGGCGAGCAGCGGCGCCGAGGCCGTCGGCCTGTGCCACACCGAGGCGCCCGACGTGGTGCTCATGGACGTGCGGATGCCCAAGCAGAACGGCATCGAGGCCTGCGCCTCCCTCAAGGAGGCCGCACCCGGCGCCCGCATCATCATGCTGACCGTGAGCGACGACGAGGGCGACCTCTACGACGCGGTCAAGAGCGGCGCCTCCGGCTACCTCCTCAAGGACTCCTCGATCGACGAGGTCTCGCAGGCGATCCGCGTGGTCGCCGACGGCCAGTCCCTGATCAGCCCGTCGATGGCGATCAAGCTGCTCGACGAGTTCAAGCAGATGTCGCGCGGCGACCGCAACCTCAGCCCCGGTCCCAAGCTGACCGAGCGTGAGCTCGAGGTGCTGCGCCTCGTGGCGCACGGCCTCAACAACCGTGAGATCGCCAAGCAGCTGTTCATCAGCGAGAACACCGTCAAGAACCACGTGCGCAACATCCTGGAGAAGCTCCAGCTGCACTCGCGCGTCGAGGCCGTGATGTACGCCGTGCGGGAGAAGCTGCTCGAGATCCCGTGACCCGGGCTGGTTCTGTCCCCACCTGCTGAGAGGGTCGGGGCATGGAGTCGCTGTCGTCCGCCCAGGCGCGCCGGGTCGCCCTGGCGGCGCAAGGCTTCCTCGACCGGCCCCACGCGGTCCCCACGATGCGCACGCTGCTGCGCACGGTCGAGCGGACCGGGGTGCTCCAGATCGACTCCGTCAACGTGCTCCAGCGCGCGCACTACATGCCGCTGTTCAGCCGGATGGGTCCCTACGACACCGCCCTGCTGCACCGCGCCGCCGAGCGACGGCCGCGCCGCCTGGTGGAGTACTGGGCGCACGAGGCGGCCTACATGCCGGTCGAGCTGTGGCCCCTGATGCAGCACCGCATGGCCACCGCCGACACCAAGGCCTGGGGCGGCCCGCGCCGCATCGCGCGCGAGCAGCCCGAGCTGGTGCAGTGGGTGCTCGACGAGGTCCGCGACCGCGGCCCGGTCAGCGCCCGCGAGGTCGAGGGCGACGTCGAGCGGGTCAAGGACAACTGGGGCTGGAACTGGTCGGCGGCCAAGCAGGCGCTGGAGTACCTCTTCTTCGCCGGCCGGGTGACGGTCGCCCGGCGCGGGCCCGCCTTCGAGCGGCTCTACGACGTCCCCGAGCGGGTCCTGCCGCCCGAGGTGCTCGCCCTGCCCACCCCGACGCCGCAGGAGGCGGCCCGGGCGCTGGTGGAGCGGGCCGCGCGCTCCCACGGGGTCGCGAGCGTGCAGTGCCTGCGCGACTACTACCGCATGGACGTGGCCCCCACCAAGCAGGCGGTGGCCGAGCTGGTCGAGGACGGGGTGCTCCTGCCCGTGACCGTGCAGGGCTGGCACCGCCCGGCGTACCTCCACCGCGACGCGCGCCTGCCGCGGCGGGTCGACGCGGCGGCGCTGCTGAGCCCCTTCGACCCGGTCGTGTGGGAGCGCGCACGCGCCGAGGCGCTGTTCGGCTTCCGCTACCGCATCGAGATCTACGTCCCGGCCGAGCAGCGGGTGCACGGCTACTACGTCCTGCCCTTCCTGCTCGGCGACGGCCTCGTCGCGCGGGTGGACCTCAAGGCCGACCGCGCCGCCGGCGTGCTCGTCGTGCAGGGCGCCTACGCCGAGCCCGGCCACCCGTCGCACACCGTCGAGGCGCTCGCCGCGGAGCTGAGGGTCCTGGCCGGGTGGCTGGGCCTGGAGCGGGTCGAGGTCCGGACGCGCGGCGACCTGGCCCCGAGCCTCGCCGCGGCGGTGGGTCCCGCGTAGGAGCCCGTAGGTAGAGTGCAGCCGTGCCTGCCATCATCGACAAGATCCTGCGCATCGGCGAGGGCAAGATCCTCCGTCAGCTCGAGTCCGCCGCCAAGGCCGTGGACGCCATCGAGGACGACTTCGTCGCCATGAGCGACGAGGAGCTGCGCGGCATGACCGACGACCTCCGCGCCCGACACGAGGCGGGGGAGTCGCTCGACGACCTCATGCCGGAGGCCTTCGCGACCGTCCGCGAGGCAGCCAAGCGGGTGCTCGGCCAGCGGCACTACCCCGTGCAGATCATGGGCGGTGCGGCGCTGCACCTCGGCAACATCGCCGAGATGAAGACCGGTGAGGGCAAGACGCTGGTCGCGACCCTGCCGACGTACCTCAACGCGCTCGGCGGCAAGGGCGTGCACGTCGTCACGGTCAACGACTACCTCGCCAAGTACCACGCGGAGTGGATGGGCCGCGTCTACGCCTTCCTCGGCCTGACCACCGGCGTCATCGTCCCCGACATGAGCCGCGACGCCCGTCGCGAGGCCTACGCCTGTGACATCACCTACGGCACCAACAACGAGTTCGGCTTCGACTACCTGCGCGACAACATGGCCAACTCGCTCGAGGAGTGCGTCCAGCGCGGCCACAACTTCGCGATCGTCGACGAGGTGGACTCGATCCTCATCGACGAGGCCCGCACCCCGCTGATCATCTCCGGCCCCACCCAGGACGAGGTCCGGTGGTACCCCGAGTTCGCGACCATCGCCAACCGCATGGTCAGGGACGAGGACTACGAGGTCGACGAGAAGAAGCGCACCGTCTCGGTGCTCGAGAGCGGCATCACCAAGGTCGAGGACTACCTCGGCATCGACAACCTCTACGACTCGGTCAACACCCCGCTGATCTCGTTCATGAACAACGCGATCAAGGCCAAGGAGCTGTTCCGCAACGACAAGGAGTACGTCGTCATCGACGACGAGGTGCTCATCGTCGACGAGCACACCGGCCGCATGCTCCACGGACGTCGCTACAACGAGGGCCTGCACCAGGCGATCGAGGCCAAGGAGGGCGTGCGCATCCGCGAGGAGTACCAGACCCTCGCCACGATCACGCTGCAGAACTACTTCCGCCTCTACGACAAGCTCGGCGGCATGACCGGCACGGCGATGACCGAGGCCAGCGAGTTCGACAAGATCTACAAGCTCGGCGTGGTGCCGATCCCGACCAACCGCCCGATGGCGCGCGTCGACCAGCCGGACCTGGTCTACCGCACCGAGGAGGCCAAGTACGAGGCCGTCGCCAAGGACATCGCCGAGCGCCACCGCAACGGTCAGCCGGTCCTGGTCGGCACCGTGTCGGTCGAGAAGTCGGAGTACCTCTCCAACCTGTTGCGCAAGCACGGCGTGCCCCACTCGGTGCTCAACGCCAAGGCCCACGCCAACGAGGCCAAGATCGTCGCCCTGGCCGGCCACAAGGGCGCGGTCACCGTCGCCACCAACATGGCCGGTCGAGGCACCGACATCATGCTCGGCGGCTCGGTCGACTTCCTCGCCGACGACGAGCTGCGCAAGCAGGGCCTCGACCCGGTCGAGCACCACGACGAGTACGAAGCCGCCTGGCCGGCCACCGTCGAGCGGATCAAGCGCCAGGTCGCGGCCGAGCACGACGAGGTCAAGGAGCTGGGCGGCCTCTACGTCCTCGGCACCGAGCGCCACGAGTCGCGCCGCATCGACAACCAGCTGCGCGGTCGTTCCGGCCGTCAGGGCGACCCGGGCGAGTCGCGGTTCTACCTCTCGCTCGAGGACGAGCTGATGCGGCTGTTCAAGAGCGACTGGGTCGACTGGGTGCTCACCACCCTCAAGGTCCCCGACGACGTCCCGATCGAGAACAAGCGCGTCACCAACTCGATCGCGTCGGCGCAGAGCCAGGTCGAGGCGCAGAACTTCGACTCCCGCAAGAACGTCCTCAAGTACGACGACGTGATGAGCCGTCAGCGCGAGGTCATCTACGCCGAGCGCCGCGCGGTGCTCGAGGGCGCGGACCTGCACGACCAGATCCGCACGATGATCGACGACACCGTCGCCTCCTACGTCGGTGAGGCAACCTCCGGGTTCCCCGAGGAGTGGGACCTGGAGAAGCTCTGGACCGCGCTCAAGCAGCTCTGGCCGGTCGGCCTCAAGCTCGACCAGGTCGTCGCCGACGCCGGTGGCGTCGACGGCCTCGAGCGCGAGGACCTCGTCGAGCAGCTGCGCGCCGACGCGCACGCGGCGTACGCGGCCCGCGAGGCCGAGTTCGGCGACGAGGTGATGCGCGAGCTGGAGCGGCGCGTCGTGCTGTCCGTGCTCGACCGCAAGTGGCGCGAGCACCTCTACGAGATGGACTACCTCCGCGAGGGCATCGGCCTGCGCGCCTACTCCCAGCGCGACCCGCTGGTGGAGTACCAGCGCGAGGGCTTCGACATGT
>CAZKZQ010000107.1:0-11878 GCA_964557235.1 uncultured Nocardioidaceae bacterium | reverse complement strand
GGCACCCTGAGCGTGAACGCCGCTCCGCCGTTCTCGGCCGCGGCATAGAACACCTCGCCACCGTTGAGGCGCATCAGGTCGCGGACGATGTAGAGCCCGAGCCCGCTCCCCTTCTCCGAGCTCCGGCGGGCCTCCGTCGAGCGGCTGAACCGGTCGAACAGCAGCGGCACGAAGTCCGCGGGGACGCCGGGCCCGTCGTCGACGACGGAGATCCAGACCGAGCCGCGCTCCTGCCGCACCTGCACGTCGAGCCGGTCGCCGCCGTACTTCACCGCGTTGCTGACCAGGTTCGTCAGCGCCTGGACGAGGTGTCCGCCGTCGACCCAGCAGGTCGCGTCGGGTGGGCAGTCGACGCTGATCGTGAGCCGGTCGTGCGGGACGGTGTCGATGACGGTCCCGACGGCACCGGCCACCACGACCGGCTCGGCCCGCGCGGTCAGCTTCTGCGCGTCGAGGGTGGAGGCGGTGAGCGAGTTCTGCAGCAGGTCCATGGTGAGGTTCGCGGTCTCGGCGACGCGGCGCACGATCGCGAGCCGCTGCTCCTCGGTCCTGGTGTCCCAGGACGAGATCAGCACCTGCAGCAGCCCCGACATCGCACCCGTGGGGCCGCGCAGGTCGTGGGCCATCATCGCGGTCAGGTCGCGCATCGCGTCGTGCTGCCGCTTGCGCTCGGTGATGTCGAGGATCTGGGAGACGAAGTACAGCGGCTCCCCCTCGGCGTCGGTCACCAGCGCCACCGAGAGCGACGCCCAGACGATCGAGCCGGACGCGGTGAGGTAGCGCTTCTCGGTCTCGAACTCCGCGAGCGACCCGTCGAGCAGCTCGCGGAGATAGCTCATGTCGGTGTCGAGGTCGTCGGGGTGGGTGAGGTCCTGGAAGGTGAGGTCGAGCAGGGCGAGCTCGCTGTAGCCGAGCATCGCGCACAGCGCCGGGTTGACCTGCAGGAACTGCCCGCTGAGGCTGACCACCGCCATACCGATCGGGGCGTGCTCGAGGAGCAGCCGCTGGCGGTGCTCGGCATCGGCCAGTGCGCGCTCGGCGGCCTTGGCCTCGGTGACGTCCTGGAGGTAGCCGAGCCCGGCGACGACCTCGCCGTCGACGACGACCGGGGTCAGCTCGTGCTGATAGGTGCGCCCGTCGTAGGGCACCTCCATCCGGCTCGTCTCGCCGGCGAGCACCCCGCGCCAGCTGGCCTCGACCCGGTCCATCGCCTCGGGGGCGAGGAAGTCCGAGGGCCGCTGGCCGACGATGTCGTCGCGGTCCATGCCGAACGCTCCGAGCACGGAGCCACCCACCGAGAGCACCCGCAGGTCGTGGTCGAAGCAGAACAGGGCACCGCGGGGGAACTCGGTGACGAGAGGGCTGTTGCTGGACTGCGACAGCCGCTCGAGCACCGTGTCACGGGTCGCCGAGACCGGTCCTTGCATGGACCCAGTCTCCCTCGTCGGCCGGGATCAGACCACCTCCGGCGCGCACAGATCGAGCTCGCGGCCGATCACGATCGTCCGGTCGCGCGGCAGCTCGAGCTGGTCGACGCGGTCGGTGCTGACGCGGGCGAGGAGCACGAAGAGCCGCTGCCGCCAGGTGGCCATGCCGCACGCCGGGTCGATCCTCGGGATCGAGTCGGAGAGGAGGTACGTCGCGGTGTCGGGATCGAGCCCGTCGAGGTCCTGGGGGTGCTGCTCGCGTGCGCACTCGAGCACGTGCCGCACGTCGAGCCGCTCGCGGTAGCCGAGCGTCACGGACACGCCGGTCACCCCCTCGCAGTCCTCGAACAGGTCGAGCTCGACGCTGTTCTCGTGGGCCGCCGAGCCGGGGGTGTCCTGCACCCGCCAGCTCAGCAGCACGACGCGCTCGGGCAGCACCCGCGCCTGCTCGGTGATCGTGCGCAGCGCGGACGGCGCGGTGGTCGGGTCGTCGGTGAGGAACACCGCAGTGTGCGGCGTCCGGTGCAGTGGCTCGCCGTCGGAGGAGACCTGCTCGAGCAGCTCGCGCGGCGTGCCCTCGTCGGCGGCCCGGGCGGCGGCGAGGCGGCGGTGGCCGCTCCACCACGTCCACATCACGAGGAACACGACGGCCCCGATCAGCACGGGCGCCCAGCCGCCCCGCGGGATCTTCGGCAGCGCCGCCGCGCAGAACACGACCATCACCCCGAGGCCGAGGTACGCCGCCGCGCGCCGCAGCGGGTGGCTCTCCCGTCGGACGTGGTCGAGGACGAGGTAGAGCGAGGTGGTGGTGAGCATCGTGAACGCCACCGCGACGCCGTAGGCCGCGGCGAGGCGGTCCGAGGTGCGGAAGAGCAGCACCACGGCGATGACGGAGACGGCCAGCGACCAGTTCACCGCGGGGACGTAGATCCGGCCGCTCTCGGTCGCGGACGGGTGGCGCGTGCGCAGCCACGGGAACAGCCCGAGTCCGCCGGCCTGGTGGAAGACGGTGAAGGCCCCGGCGATCACCGCCTGCGAGGCGATGACGGTGGCGAAGGCGGCGAGCAGCAGCACCGGGATCGTGCCCCAGCTCGGGACGACGGCATAGAACGGGCTCGCCGCGACGTCGGGGTCGCGCACGACGGCGGCCGCCTCGCCGAGGTAGGCGAGCACGAGCGCGGGCAGGACGACCAGCAGCCACGCACGGGCGATCGCCTTGCGGCCGAAGTGGCCGAGGTCGGCGTACAACGCCTCACCGCCGGTGACCGCGAGGATCACCGCGCCGAGGGAGAGGAACGCGACCCACGGGTCGTGCAGGAAGTAGCGGACCGCCCAGTGCGGCGACAGCGCCTGCAGGGCGCCCGGGTCCTGCACCAGCGAGCCGATGCCGCCGGCGGCGAGCACCGCGAACCAGAGCACCATGACCGGGCCGTAGACCGCGCCGATCTTGCCGCTGCCGAAGCGCTGGAGGATGAAGACGCCGGCAATAATTGCCAGCGCGACAGGAAGTACGGCGGGCGCCAGCGACTCGTCGACCGTCTCGAGCCCCTCGGCCGCCGAGAGCACCGAGATCGCGGGGGTGACGACCGAGTCGCCGAGGAACATGCCCGCCCCGACCATCGCGACGACGGTCGAGACCGTGAGCACGCGCGGCCCGGCACTGGAGCGCCGCAGCACGCCGAGCAGCGCGAGCAGCCCGCCCTCCCCCTCGTTGTCCTCGCCGAGCAGCACCCCGACGTAGAGCACGGTCACGACGAGCACGAGCGCCCAGATGACCGTCGAGGTGACGCCATAGACGGTGTCGGTGGTGACCGGGCCGCTCTCGCCCAGGATCGTGCGCATCGCATAGAGCGGGCTCGTGCCGATGTCGCCGAAGACGACGCCCAGCGCCCCCACGACCACCATCGGTCCCGCCGCCCGCCCCCGCCCGCTCACGAGGAGAGGGTTACCCCCGCGGGTGCGACCTCACCCCTCGCGGTCAGTCCTCGTGGCCGAACCAGTCGCAGAGGACCTCTCCGTCGACCGCGACGTCGACGTAGCGGCCGGCGGAGAAGAGCAGCTCGGGGCTGTCGAACGACGAGACGAATCTGCCGGCCTGGACGACCGGCGTCCCGACGCCGGGGAGGGTGAGCTTGCGGCTCCGGCCCGTCTCGGTCACGGTGCCGGCGACCGGGTCGATCAGCATCCGCCAGGCACTGGTGCCCTCGAGGACCTCGCCGCTGCTGGTGTCGGTGATGCCGACGGTCAGGTTGAGGACCATGGCGATGAGCGGGCCGCCGTCAGGGCCGGTGCGCGTCGTGGTGTTCACGAAGCCCTCGGTCGGGTTGGCACTGATCACCGCCCCGTCGGAGCAGGTCCACAGGGTCGGCGGGTGGCCCGAGACGTCGAGCGGCTGGTGCTGCGCGCCGGCGTGCGCCGGTGCTGTGCCGGCCAGGACGGCGGCGCCGGTCAGCGCGAGGACGGGGAGGGTGGAGCGGAGCGACATGGCATGGCCTTCCGGTCGGGATCGGGTCGGTCGTCCAGGTGGACACCTCGACCCTCCGACAGCCCGGTCGCGACCGGCTCACGGTCCGGTCACGTCCGGTCTCGCCCGGTCACGGGCAGGTGGCACGCCACTCGCGACCGGGTCGCACCACCGCGAGCTCCTCCTCGGTGAGCTGCCGGTTGGCGATCGCGCACGCCCGGTCCACCCACGCCTGGGGGTCGACGTCGAGGGAGCGCAGGACGCCGCCGTCCGGGCTGGCGGAGCTGCCGCCCTCGGTCAGCACGCGCAGGCGGTCGCCGTCCTCGGCGAACGACAGGAACCCCCAGGTCTCCGCCTCGCTGAGGGGCAGCCCGAGCGGGGCCCACGTGCCGGTGTCCCACAGCCGCAGGTCGCCGTCGGACCCGAGCGTGGCCAGGACCCGCCCGTCGGGGCTCACGGCCTGGTCGATGAGGAAGCCCGCCGCAGCCAGCCGTGAGGGCGCGACCGGCCGGAGGTCGTCGGCGGCCAGGAAGTGCAGGCGTCCCCCGAGCGTCCCGACGCTGAGGGTCCGCCCGTCCGCCGACCACGCGGCGGTCGTCGGCGCATCGGTGTCGCGGCTTCCCAGCGAGCGTTCGCGCACCACCTCGCCGGTCCCGGCGTCGACGAGGAGCACGCCTCCCCCGCGCAGCACCACGGCCTGCTCGCCGTCGGGCGCGACGCGCACCGAGTCGGTGGCGGGCGGGTTCGACGGGTCCTCCCGCTCCACGAGCACCGTGGTCCGCCGCCGGGCCAGGTCGACGACGGCGTGGCCGCCGCTCCCCTGGACCAGCGCCCGCTCCCCGTCCGAGGTCACACCGACCCCGACGGGCAGCCACGGCAGGTCCACGGACCCGAGCAGCTCACCGTCCGGTGACCACACGGCAAGGGCGCCGCGGTCGTCGTACGGCCCGCGGAGTCCGGGTCGCCACTCCTCCAGGGCGCCGACGGCGACGGAGCCGTCCGCGGCCATCGCCACGTCGGTCACCTGGCACAGGCACCCCGTCGGGAGCGGGCCAACAAGGTCCGAGCCGGTGTCGGGCGAGACCATCCAGCCCTCGTTGAGCCTGTCCTGGTGGAAGCGGGTGAAGACCGCACGGCTCCCGTCTGCCGACGCGTCCCCGGTGTGCGGCGACTCCGGCAGCCGGGCGCGCGAGACGAAGCCGTCACGCGCCGCGAGGTCCCACTGCGAGGCGACTCCGTCACGGCCGCCGGTCCAGACGCGGTCCTCACCGGAGTGGAGCACGGTCATGATCGCGCCCGTGTGCGCGCCGGGGTAGGCACGGACGAGACGCCCGGTCAGGTCGTGCACCCGCAGCGTCTCACCCGCACCGATCGCGAACCTGCGGCCGTCGGGCGACCACGCCAGCCCGCCGTCGTACGACGACACGACGATCTCCTGCCCGACCGGCCGGAAGGTGTCCGCGTCACGGAGCCGGATCCGGACCAGCTCGGCCTCGGAGCGGTCGGCGGTGACGACGAGCCGGCCGTCGGGCGAGACCGCGTCGATGCTGAACGGCAGGTCGCGGACGCGGCCGGTCGAGGGGTCGAGGACGTGGCCGGCGTCCCACGGCGCCTCCCAGCTGACCCGGCCGTCGGGCCAGGCCCGGAGCCAGGACGGCGGCACGGGCGCTCGGGTCGGCCGGGCGTCGAGCACCCGACCGGTCTCGTCGGCGGTGACGAGGTGGGTGGCGGTGAGGAACGCGATGCGGCCGTCGGCGGTCCAGGTGGCTTCGCCCGGCGTGGGGTCGCCCTCCCCGACCCGCTGCGTCACGTCGTCGGCCTGGATCCGCCAGAGCTCCTCACCGGTGGCCGGGTCCCAGAGGACGAGGCGCCCGCCGCGGTCGGTGGCGACCGAGCCGAGCAGCCCGGCCGGGCCGTGGTCGAGCGTGAGGACGTTGCCGCCGGTGTCGGCCTTCCACCGCGTCCGACCGGTGCGGCCGTCGAGCGCCCACAGGACCGGCTCGTACTCCGAGAGGAAGACGGTGCGCCCATCGGGCGTGGCCGCGCCGCGCAGGAAGCGGTCGCTGGACCGGACCTGACGGACCAGGTCGGGCACCCGCGCCAGGAGCGTGAGGAGGGCACCGTAGGTCTCGGGGGCGCGCTCGGTGCGCACCGCCTCGACGGCCCCCAGCAGCGCGAGGTCGAGGTGCTCCTCGTTGACGGCCTGCGCCGCCAGCCGCTTGGCGTCCGCGGCGACGGCGGCCGCGCGCTCCTGGCCCCGCGAGCGCCAGGCGAGGGCACCGGCGACCAGCGCGAGGACGAGGGTGAGGACGACCGCGCCGACGAGGACCCGGAGCCGACGGTTCTGGGCGGTGGCCCGGGTCGCGCGCTCGCCTGCGTCGCGCACCTCCGCGTCGAGCGCGGCCCGCGAGGCGTCGAGGAAGCCGTGCTCGGTGTCGGTGAGCTCCGCCGGACGGGCCGCCCGCACGTCGAGGGCGGCGTCGAGTCGCGGACCCCGCCAGAGCAGGCTGGGGTCGCGATCCTCGCTCGCCCACTCCGAGGCGGCGGCGGCGAGGCGGCGCTGCACGTCGCGACCCGCCCCGTCCTCCGCCAGCCATCCGGCCAGCCGCGGCCAGTGCGTGAACAGCGACTCGTGGGCCACCTCCACGGTGTCGTCGCCGAGCGTGAGCAGCCGCGCGCCGGCGAGGGCCGCGACCACACCATCGACATCGCCACCGAGCCCGGCCACGTCGTCGCGCCGGACCCTGCTCCGCACGACCTCACCGGCCGGGGTCGTGCCCGCCAGGCGCAGCAGCAGCGCGCGAGCGGTCGCCTGCCGGTCGGGCTCGAGCGCGGCGTACGCCCGCTCTGCCTGGTCGGCGATCGCGCCAGCCACCCCGCCCAGCGCGACATAGCTGGCGTAGGTGAGCAGGTCCCCCTCGCGCTGCTCCCACAGCCGCGTGAGCGCGACCGAGAGGAGGGGCAGCACCCCGGGCTCGGACCCGGCGTCGGTCACGATCGTCTCGTCGAGGCCGGGCTCGAAGCGCACCCCTGCCCTCGCGGCCGGCACGGTGACCGAGCGGCGCACCTCGGCGGCGGTGGGCACTCCCACGAGCAGCGTCCCGTCGGTGAGCGAGCCCGCGAGCCCCGGGTGGTCGGCCAGCGCCGACACGAAGTCGGCGCGCAGCACGAGCAGCACGGAGGTGCGGTCCTGCTCGTGGGTCGCGAGGTCGGCGAGCACGTCGAGGAACGAGGTCCGTTCGCCCGCGTCGGCACACAGCGTCCACGCCTCCTCCAGCTGGTCGACCACGACCAGCGTGCGGCGGGGCTCACCGGGGTGGAGCAGGTCCGCGAGCACTTCGCCGGTGGAGGTGGGCCGCCCGACGGCGGCCAGGGTGCGACGGGTGAGCTCGGCCATCGGGTGCCGGTCCGGTCTCAGCGTCACGACGGTCCACTCGTCGCTGCCGGGCAGGCGACCCGCGGCGAGCTGGGCGAGCAGTCCGGCGCGGACCAGCGACGACTTGCCCGAGCCCGAGGCACCCACCACGGTCACCAGCCGGCTGCCCGCGACGGCCGCCACCAGCTGGGCGACCAGCCGCTCGCGCCCGGCGTACGACGGGGCGTCGCCGACGTCGTACGCCTCGAGGCCCCGCCAGGGACAGGCCGTGGCCGGCCCGGCGGGGAGGGCCGAGGTCTGCAGGTCGACCAGTCCCGAGGTGAGCTCTGCCCGCGCCAGTGCGGCGTCGTGCGTGGAGCGTTCGAGCCGGTCGGCCCCCGCACGGACGCGCACGGTGGCGCGGCGGCGCACCCACTCCTCGGCCGCTCGCAGCAGCGCTCCCGGCTGCCGGTCGCCTGCGAGCAGCGCGGGCAGGTCCTCCTCCGCGATCCGGTCCGCCAGGAGCCGGCGGGCGTCGTCGACCGCGAGCGGCGGGAGGTCGACGACCTCGCCGACGCCGGGCTCCCCCGGGCCGCAGCGGCCGACCACCAACCCACCCGACGCCGACGGGAGCCCGTCGACGACCGTGAGGACGTCCTCCCCGGGCGGTCCCCCGTCACGGACCTCGCCCCCGTCCGCCACCACGTCCGCGGCCAGCTCGGCGGCGAGCCTGGTGCCCCCGGCACCGGACGGGCCGCGCAGCGTCACGGTCACCGGCGACGTGCGGGCCCGCTCCCACGCGTCGCGGAGCGCCGCGAGCTCGGCGGTGCGGCCGACCAGCGGCGGGTCGCGGTGCTCCAGCCGCGGGGGCACGCGGCGGCTGGTCGCGCGCAGCGACGGGTCGTGGGCCAGCACGCGGGCGTGCACGTCGCACAGCTCCGGGCCGGGGTCGACACCGAGCTCGTCGGCCAGCGTCGCCCGGGCACGCTGGTAGGCCGCGAGCGCGTCGCCCTGGCGGTCGAGCTGGTAGAGCGCCTTGACCAGCAGCGCCCACAGCCGCTCGCGGTAGGGGTGGCGCTCGATCAGCCGCTCCACCTCGGGCACGGTCGCCGCGGCGTTGCCAACGGCGAGCTCGGCGGTCCACCGGTCCTCCTCGACCCCGGCGCGCAGCTCGTGCAGCCGGCGCGCCTCGGCGGTGCCGAACGACGTCGACTCGAAGCCGGCGTAGGCCGGGCCTCGCCACAGCCGTCCAGCCTCCCGCAGCGTCGCGAGCGCCACCGTCGCGCGGTCGGCCACGAGCTCGCGACGGCCACGGTCCGCGAGCTCGGAGAACCGATGGGCGTCGACGGCGTCGGGTGGCACGGCGAGGCGATAGCCCCCGCTGTCGGTGACCAGGACCCGCGGGGTCGCCCCACGGTCGGGCTCGAGCACGTTGCGGACCCGCAGCACGTAGGTCTGCAGCGCCTTGAGCGGAGCGCGGGGCGGGTCCTCGCCCCACAGGGAGTCCACCAGCGCCTCGGTGGTGACGAGCTGTCCCGCCTCGGCGACGAGGTGGGCCAGCAGGGTCCGTTCCTTGACCCCGGGGATGTCGACCGTCCCGTGACCGTTGGTCACGGTGAACGGCCCGAGAACCCCGAACTCCATGGGCGGAGGATAGGTCCAGGTCCCGCGCATCGTGCACCTTCCGGTCCGCAGCGGTCAGCGTCGGTGCAGCCTCCACCGCAGCGGTCGCGGTCCACTCACGGTCACCTCACAGCGGGGGCGACCTCACCCCTCCCGACCTGGCAGCCCGGGCACCAGTACAGGTTGCGCGCCGCCATCGTCGCCATCCGCACGACCTCGCCGCAGCGCGGACAGGCCTTGCCGTGCCGGCGATAGACGGCGTACGTCGGCCGGATCCGGCCGCTGCCGCCCTCGCGCAGGAGCTTCGCGGCCCGGCGCACGTCCTTGTCGTCGACGAGGATGCGACCGGTCTCGACGCCGTAGGGCATGAGCCGCACGAGCTCCCGCCAGATCTGCTTGACGTCGTCCTCGGCGAGGTCGCAGCCGGGGACGTAGGGGTCGAGCCGCAGGCGGTGGAGCAGCTCGGCGCGATAGACGTTGCCGACGCCTGCGATGAGGCTCTGGTCCATCAGGAGCTGCCCGACCGGGCGCCGGCTCCGCAGGATCCGGCGGAGGGCGTCGACCGGCAGCCGCTTGCGACGCAGCGGGTCCGCACCGATGCGGGTCGCCTTCGACGCCCACTCCTGCGGGCTGAGCAGCTCGCACGTGGTCGGACCGCGCAGGTCGGCGACGTGCGTGGACGAGAGCAGCCGCAGCCGCACCTGGCCGACGACGGGGACGTCGAGGTCCCACAGCCCGCCGGGGGTGTCGGGCACGACGCGGCGGTGCTGGCGCACGGAGTACTTCCCGAACAGCCCGAGGTGCACGTGCACCACCCGCTCGCCCTCGAAGCGGATCGTGAGGTGCTTGCCCAGGGCCTCCGCGCCGTCGTACGCCAGGCCGTCGAGGATCGCCGCCTCGTCGGCGAACCGTCCCTGCGGCGACAGCGCCCGCGGTGCAGTGCCGGTGAACGCCGCGTCCAGGCGGCGCGCGAGCGCGTGGATGGTGTGGCCCTCCGGCATGGCCCCACCCTCCCCGATGACCGGTTGGCGGGTTCCCAGGTCGCTCACATGCTCCTGACAGGTCCGCGGCCGAGACTGCCTGCATGAACCGCACGAAGACCGTCCTCATCGGTGCCTCCGCGCTCGTCGCGGGGGCCGTCATCGCCGGCGGGGTCAACCTCGCCTCGGCCGCCACGGGCGGCGACGACAGCACCCCGGACCGCTACGGCATGCCGCGCGGCTACGGCTTCGGCCCCGGCGACTTCGGCCGCGACGGCGACGGCCGCGGGCACGGGATGATGGGCGGCCACGAGCACACCGAGGTCACCGGCAGCGAGAGGACGAAGGTCGTCGACGCGGTCACCGCGAAGTACGCCGACGTCGAGGTCGTCGACGTCCGCCAGGACGAGGACGGGTCCTACGACGTCATGGGCACGCAGGACGGCACCCCCGTCATGGTCGAGGTCAGCAAGGACCTGAAGACGATCGAGCTGCGGACCGGCGGCCCCGGCGACGGCCGCGGCTTCGGCCCGGGCGGACCCGGCATGGGGATGCACGACCACACCCCCGTCACCGGAGCCGAGAGGACCAAGGTGGTGGACGCCGTCACCGAGAAGTACGCCGACGTGGAGGTCCTCATGGTCGTCCAGGACGAGGACGGGTCCTACGACGTGATGGGCGTCAAGGACGACCAGCCCGTCCGCATCGAGGTGAGCAAGGACCTGACGACCGTCGAGCTCAGCACGGGTGGGCCGGGTGGCATGCACGGCTCCGCGACACCCTCGTCGGACATCTGAGGTCGCACTCGTTCCTGATTGGGGCACGATGGGGGTGTGAGCAGCCCGCACCCGGCCGACGAGGCACCCGCACGCGAGATGCACGTCGACAAGCGGTTCCGCGGAGCCGCCGACCGCTTCCTCGAGCGCTTCCGCACGCCCGCCGACGGCGGCGGCGCGGTCGCGGCGTACCTCCACGGCGAGCTGGTGCTCGACGTGTGGGCGGGCTGGCGGGCCAAGGACGTCGAGTGGACCGCCGACACGGTCACGCTCTGCTTCTCGACCGGCAAGGGCGTGGCGAGCACCGTGCTGCACCGGCTGGCCGACCGCGGGCTGGTCGACTACGACCAGCCGGTCGCGGCCTACTGGCCGGAGTTCGCGGCCGCCGGCAAGCAGCGCATCACCGTCCGTGAGCTGATGTCGCACCGCGCGGGGCTGCACAACATCCGCACGGTCGCACCGACCGCCGAGTCGCTGCTCGACACCGAACGACTGGCGCGGGCGCTGGCTGCGGCGACCCCCGACCCGCGGCGGTTCAAGGGGCCGGGCTACCACGCGGTGACCTACGGCACCCTCGTCGCCGAGGTGGCGAGCCGCATCGCCGGCAAGGACTTCACCACGCTGCTGCGCGAGGAGGTCACCGAGCCGCTGAACGCGCCCGACATGTGGTTCCACGTGCCCGACACCGACCGCGTCCGCATCGCCCGGGTGTTCCCCACCGTCAAGCCGGGACCGATGCCGTGGTCGACGACCGGCCGCGTGATGTCGCACCTGCCGGGGCTGCGCGCGATCGCCGAGGCGGGCATGGCCGAGGGCTTCGACGAGCTGGTCCGCAGCCCGCGTGCGCACGACGTGGTCATGCCCGGCTGGAACGGTGTCTTCGGCGCGGTGTCGCTGGCCCGGATGTACGCCGCGCTCGCCAACGGCGGCATGCTCGACGGCGAGCGCTACCTCTCCGAGGACCGCGTCCGCCAGATCACCCAGGTGCAGACGCGACGCCGCGACTACGTGCTCGGCATCCGGCCCAACTGGCGCCTCGGCTACCACCCGGCGTGGCTGCGGGTCGAGGACATCCCCCGCCGCTCGATCGGCCACTACGGCTTCGGCGGCTCGGGCGCGTGGGCCGACCCCGAGACCGGCCTGTCCCTGGCGTTCGTCAGCAACCGCCTGGGCAACCGCCTCCAGCCCGTCGCCGACGGGCGCATGTCCGCGATCGGCGGCGCGGCTCTCGAGGCCGCGCGACGCACCAACGG
>CAZKZQ010000106.1:0-11890 GCA_964557235.1 uncultured Nocardioidaceae bacterium | reverse complement strand
TCCTGGTCGACGACATGATCGACACCGGCGGCACGATCGTGAAGGCCGCCGAGGCGCTGATGAAGGACGGTGCGGCCGGCGTGGTCATCGCCGCGACCCACGCGATCCTCAGCGACCCGGCCGTCGACCGGCTCAAGAACTCCCCGGCCGCCGAGATCGTGGTGACCAACACGCTGCCGATCCCCGACGACCGGCAGTTCGACAAGCTGACCGTCCTCTCGATCGCGCCGCTGATCAGCCGCGCGATCCAGGAGGTCTTCGAGGACGGCTCGGTGACGTCGCTGTTCGACGGCCAGACCTGAGCCCCACCTGAGCCCCACCTGAGCGCCGCCGGGCTGCTGCGCAGCGGCCCGATTTCGCATGCGCGCGGCGGCCCCGCTAGGATCGTCCGGTTGCCTCGGCGAGGGAGGCGCGCCCCGGTCCAGCTGGATCGGAGCATCTGCCCTCCGTGATCGACGCGGTCGCGCCCCTCGTGGCGCGCGCGGCTCCGTCTCGCCGGCAACCGAGTGCACGAAGAGACAGTCGAGCTGAGGAGTTCCCCCACCATGTCCGAGAGCAAGCTGACCGCCGAGGCGCGCAACGAGTTCGGCAAGGGCGCCGCCCGCCGCCTGCGTCGCAACCAGATGGTCCCCGCCGTCCTCTACGGCCACGGCACCGATCCGCTGCACGTGGCGCTGCCGGCCCACGACACGATGCTGGCGCTCAAGCACGGCGGCTCCAACGCCCTGCTGTCGATCGACCTGGAGGGCAAGACCACCCTCGCGCTGCCCAAGCAGGTCCAGCGCCACCCGGTCAAGGGCGACCTGGAGCACCTCGACCTCCTCATCGTCCGCAAGGGCGAGAAGGTCGTCGTCGAGGTCCCGGTCCACGTGCTGGGCGAGGCTGCTGCCGAGACCATCGTGACCACCGACCACACCACGCTGTCGGTCGAGGCCGAGGCCACCCACATCCCGGAGTACTTCGAGATCTCCGTCGAGGGCGCCGAGGTCGGCACCCGCATCCTGGCCAAGGACGTCGAGCTGCCCACCGGCTCCACGCTCCAGACCGACCCCGAGGCCCTGGTCGTCATCGTCGCCGCCGCCCCGACCGCCGAGGAGCTCGAGGCCGAGCTCTCCGAGGCCGAGGCCGAGGCCGGCATCGAGCGCGACGAGTCCGACGAGGAGGCCGCCGAGGCCGCCGGCTCCGAGGGCGGGTCCGAGGACTCCGAGTCCTCCGGGGACAGCGACTCGGAGTGACCGCGCGCCGCTCGCCCCTGACCTGGGTGCGGACGGCTGTGCGACAGGCACGAGCAAGGGCCGGGGATCCAGTGACCGACGACGTGTGGCTCGTCATCGGGCTGGGCAACCCCGGCCCTCGCTATGCCGGCAACCGGCACAACGTCGGCTACCTCGTGCTCGACGAGCTGGCCGCCCGACTGGGCGGTCCTCTGCGGGCGCACAAGTCCGGTCGCGCCGACGTCCTCGAGGGCCGGCTGGGCAGTCCTGGATCGGGCGGACCGCGGGTCGTGCTGGGCCGGGGACGCTGCTACATGAACGAGTCCGGCGGTCCGGGCAAGACCCTCGCCACGTTCTACAAGGTGCCGGTCGAGCGCATCGTGGTCGTGCACGACGAGCTCGACATCCCCTTCGAGACCCTGCGGGTCAAGCGCGGGGGAGGCGACAACGGCCACAACGGGCTCAAGTCGCTGCGCTCGGCGCTGGGCTCGGGGGAGTTCTTCCGCGTGCGGGTCGGGATCGGTCGCCCGCCCGGGCGACAGGCGCCGGCGGACTTCGTGCTCGCGGACTACTCCGCGGCCGAGCGCAAGCACCTGCCCCTCCAGGTCGACCGTGCCGCGGACGCCGTGGAGAGCCTCGTGCTCAACGGGCTCGAGGCGACGCAGCAGGCGTTCAACTCCTGAGCCGTCCCGCCGATCTCGGGCGCGTCCGAGCCGCCAGGCCCCGTCCCCTAGGCTCTGCGCCATGAGGATCTCGGTCATCGGCTGCGGCTACCTGGGCGCCGTGCACGCCGCCTGCATGGCCAAGCTCGGTCACGACGTGGTCGGCTACGACGTCGACGAGGCGCGGCTGTCGGCGCTGGCGGACGGCAAGGCGCCCTTCTTCGAGCCGGGTCTGGACGAGCTCCTCGTCGAGGGCCTCGAGTCCGGCCGCCTCCGGTTCACCACCGACGTCGCCGACGTCGCTGGGAGCCGCGCGCACTTCGTCTGCGTCGGCACCCCCCAGCGCCGCGGCGAGAACGCCGCGGACCTGAGCTACCTCCACGCCGCCACCGACTCGCTGCTGCCGCACCTGCAGCCGGGCGACGTGGTCATCGGCAAGTCGACCGTCCCGGTCGGCACGGCCGAGGCGATGCTCGAGCAGCTGCGCGAGGCCGCGCCCGGGGTCGGACTGGTCTGGAACCCCGAGTTCCTCCGCGAGGGCTTCGCGATCCAGGACACCCTGACCCCCGACCGCCTCGTCTACGGGCTGCCGGCGGGGGAGGAGGGCGTGTCCGCCCGCGCCGTGGTCGACGAGGTCTACAGCACGCTCCTGGAGCGCGAGACCCCGCTCGTGGTCACCGACCTGAGCACCGCCCAGCTGGTCAAGGTGGCGGCGAACTCCTTCCTGGCCACCAAGATCTCCTTCATCAACGCCATGGCGGAGTTCTGCGAGGCGACCGGCAGCGACGTCGTCGCCGTGGCCGACGCGATCGGCTACGACGAGCGCATCGGCCGGAGGTTCCTCAACGCCGGGCTGGGCTTCGGTGGCGGCTGCCTGCCCAAGGACATCCGCGCCTTCATGGCGCGTGCCGGCGAGCTGGGCGTGGACCAGGCGCTGACGTTCCTGCGCGAGGTCGACGCGATCAACATGCGCCGCCGGGTCCGCATGGTCGACCTCGCCCGTGAGGAGTGCGGCGGCAGCGTCGCGGGGCGCACGGTCGCCGTCCTCGGTGCGTCGTTCAAGCCCAACAGCGACGACATCCGCGACTCGCCCGCGCTGAGCGTGGCCGAGCAGATGCGGCTCCAGGGCGCCAAGGTCGTCGTCACCGACCCGGTCGCGCTCCCGCACGCCTCCCAGCGCTACCCCGACCTGCACTACGCCGAGACGGCCGAGCAGGCGGTGGCCGGGGCCGAGCTGGTGCTGCTCCTCACCGAGTGGCGCGACTACGTCGACCTCGACCCGGACACGCTCGCGCCGCTGGTCGCGCACAAGCGCATCCTCGACGGCCGCAACGCTCTCGACCCCGCACGCTGGCGGGCCGCCGGCTGGTCCTACCGCGCGCTCGGTCGTCCCTGACTCAGGACCTGCTCGAGCCCGACCGGCGTCCGCTCAGGCGCTCGGACCGGGGCCGGCGGCGCACGCCCTCCTTGGCGAGCCGCTCCAGCAGCTGCTCGTAGCCCGCGGCGACGTCGTCCCAGCGGTACTCCTCGCGGGCACGCTCACGCAGCAGCGCGCCGCGGGCGCGGGTCCCCTCGGCGTCCGCCTCGAGGTCGGCCAGCAGCCCGGCCAGCGCGGCGGGGGAGTCGAAGAACCGGCCGTGCTCCCCGAGCACCTCGCGGTTGAACACCACGTCGTACGCCGCGACGGCGGAGCCGGCGCCCATCGCGCGCAGCAGCGAGGGGTTGGTGCCGCCGACGGAGTGGCCGTGGAGGTAGACCAGCGCCTGGGCGTAGAGCTCGTCGAGCAGCTCCTGGTCCCACACCCCGCCGAGCATGCGGATGCGCGGGTCGGGGTCCGCGACGGCGCTGACCGCCGCGGTGTAGTCGTCGGCATAGGGCGCGGAGCCGACGACAACCAGCGGCCGCTCGGCCGAGGAGGCGGCATAGCCCTGCACGATCTCGAGCACGTGGTTCTCGGGCTCGAACCGCGCCACCACGAGGTGGTAGCCGCCCGGCGTCAGGTCGAGCTCCGCGATGCGGTCGTGACCGGGCTGCTCCTGGATGGGGGCGCCGTACCTGATCAGCTCGGTGGGGGCACCGAACTCGTCGCGGTAGTAGTCGGCGATGCCCTGGGCGTCGGCGATGAGGGCGTCGGCCCAGCGCACGGACAGGCTCTCGGCGAGGCGGTAGTAGCGCCGCCCGGCGCCGCCCCACTTGGCCCGCCGCGACTCCAGCCCGTCGACGTGGACGGCGACCGGGATGCCGGCGCGGCGCAGGCCGGGGACGAACGGCGCGTTGGCGGCGTTGAAGACGACGGCGACGTCGGCGCCCTCGCCCGTGCGGCGCAGGTGGCGCGCGGAGACCGCGGTGTGGCTCAGGGTCTCCAGGCTCTTGCGCTTGACCGCCGGGAGGTGGACCAGCTCCATGCCGAGGAACTCGGTCTGCTCCGGGTCCTCGGCGCCACGGCAGTAGACGACCACCTCGTGGCCGAGGTCGACCAGGCGTCGCCCGACCTCCTCGACCGCGGTCTCGAAGCCGCCGTACGCCGCCGGCACCCCGCGGGTGCCGACCATCGCGATCCTCACCGGGCGGCCTCGGCGTCGAGCGCGCGCAGCTCGCGCCACCACTTGCGCAGGCCCCAGGCGAGCGCGAGCACGTTGACGGCGGTGAGGAAGGCGTAGACGGACAGGAAGGCGATCGGGACACCGAGGAGGGCGAAGCTCCACAGCAGCGTGCCGTAGTCGGTGGGGAGCAGCAGCCAGGTGCGCAGGGGGTGCTCGGGGGACTCCGAGCCGGGCGCCGCCGGCGCGGGAGCGGACGCGCCCTTGCGCAGGTAGGGCATCAGGATGAGCTCGAAGTAGGTCACCGTCTGCACCAGGACGAAGACGAGCGGGACGAGCAGCGCCCACGAGTGCTCGACCGGCGGGAAGCGGAAGAACGAGACCAGGACGCACAGGTGCAGGCCCGTCGTCTTGAAGCAGTCGACCGTGTGGTCGAACCACTCGCCGCTGCGCGAGCCGGAGCCGGCCAGGCGCGCGAGCTGCCCGTCGACGGAGTCCATGACGTAGCCCGCGGCGAGCAGGAGCGCGACGGCGATGCCGAGGGGCACCGACGGCTCGACCAGGGCGAGGAGCAGGAGCCCGGTGCCGGACAGGCAGGCGCTGATCACCGTGGCGACGTTGGGGGTCATGCCGAAGGTCGCGACGGCCGCCGTGACGCGACGGCCCAGGGGACGGTTGACCAGGCGGCTGTAGGCGGCGGTCCCGCGGGAGGGCTTCTGCGCCCGCTGGAGGGCCTCGAGGTTGGCGCGGTAGCCGCTCGGAGAGCGGGAGGCGTCGGTCTGGGTCACGAAGGGCCCTCTCTGCGCTGGCTCTGCTGGGGCGGTCCGACGTCGGTGACGGCCCGTTCAGGAACTCGAAGACGGCACGGAGCGCGTCGCCGCTCCGATATGATTTCACGACTTGTCACAGCATCCACCGGGGGGCGGAGCGCATGGGAACGATCGTCGGCTACGCGCCAGGCGTGTACGACCTCTTCCACGTCGGCCACCTCAACATCCTCAGGCACGCCAAGGACCGCTGCGACCGGCTGATCGCCGGCGTCGTGAGCGACGAGATGTGCCGCCTCGCCAAGGGCGTCGAGCCGTTCATCCCGGCTGCCGAGCGCCTGGAGATCGTGCGCCACATCGACTTCGTCGACGAGGTCTACGAGGAGGTCCTGCCCGACAAGCTCGACACCTGGCAGGTGCTGCGCTTCGACCGCATCTTCAAGGGCGACGACTGGCGCGGCACGCCCAAGGGCGCCAAGCTCGAGGCCGACTTCGCGACCGTCGGGGTGGAGGTCGTCTACTTCCCCTACACCGCGCACACCTCCAGCACCCGCCTGCGCCGGGCGCTGTCCGCGCTCGGCAGCGACCCTGCCGACATCCCACTCGAGGAGCTGTCGTCGGGGACCGAGTAGCCCCACCGCGGCCCGCCCGTCCGTGGGCGGCCCGGGAGGGACGATGAGCGAGACGTCGACCGAGGGCGAGCGCACCACGCGCACCCGCCCGTCGGTGATGCGCGGCATCGGCGCCAACGCCCTCGCCCGCATCCTCGTGCTCCCGGTGAGCGCGGTCCTCGGGCTCGTGCTCACCCGCATCGTGCTCGACAGCTACGGCGAGGGCGCCTACGCGCAGTACGTCCTCCTGGCCGGCGTGGGAGCCCTCATCCCCTTCGCCGACCTCGGCATCTCCGCCTCGGTGCTCAACGCGGTGGCGACCGCCGACGACCCCCGCGACGACCGCGAGCTCGAGCTCACCCTCGTCAGCGCGGTGCGCATCCTGTTCGGGTCCGCCACCGTGCTGCTGGCCATCACCGCCACCATCACGCTCGCCGGCGGCTGGCACGCGATCCTCGGCGACGGGCTGAGCCCGACCTCGGGGTCCTCGGCCGCCGCCTGGTGCTTCGTGGTCATCGCGGTGACGCTGCTGGCGTCGTTCGGGCAGCGCGTGCTCGCCGGCCTCGGCAAGCTCTGGGTCGTCATCGCCGTCAACGGGCTGCAGACCCCGCTGGTGCTCGGCACGGTCCTCGTCCTGGTCGCGGCCGGGTGGGGGGACGGCGCCTACCTGGCCGTCATCGCCTACGCCGCGACCTTCCTGCTCACCATCGCGACGCTGGTGGTCGCCTCGCGCCAGATCCGGCCGACGGTCGGCCGGGCGTTGCGCGACGCCCGCCGTGTGCGCACGGTGCGCGGCGCGCGCGTGATGGACACCGCCGTGCCGATGCTCGTGCAGATGATCGCGCTGCCGCTCGCGATGCAGTCCGACCGGCTGGTGCTCAGCCACGTCGCCAGCCTCGACGAGCTCACCGAGTACAGCCTCGCCGCCCAGATGTACAACCCGTTCGTGGGCGTCATCGCGGTCGCCGGGATGGCGCTGTGGCCGGTCTTCGCCAAGGCGCGGGCCGACGGCGTGCGCAGCGAGGTCTCACCCGGACGCATGGCGCTGTTCTTCGGGGCGGTCGCGCTCGGGTTGGCGCTGGTCATCTCGCTGGCCTCGGGCTTCCTGGCCGACCTGGCCTCGGGCGGCGAGATCACGCTCGGGCTGCCCCTGCTGGTCGCCTACTCCTGCCTCGTGGTCCTGCAGGCGGTGAAGTACCCCCTGGGGATGTACATGACCGACGCCCGGGGGCTGCGCTACCAGGCCTACATGGTCGTCGCGATGCTCCCGGTCAACCTCGGCCTGTCCATCGTCCTGGCGCGGCAGTGGGGTGCGGTCGGTCCGGTCATCGGCTCGACGGTCGGGGTGCTCGTCTTCCAGGTCGCCGCCAACTGGTGGTACGTCCGTCGCGACCTGGCCAGGCTCGACGCCGCCGCGGAGGGCGACCCGACCGTCACCGCCTGAGGCGGGTCACTCCGTCCAGTGCCCGGCGGGGCTCTGGCTGTACTCCGCGAACAACGCGGAGAGCTGCTGGGCGGCGCGCTGGACGTCCTTGACCACCTGGCGGTGGTTGCGGGTCTCGCCCTGGTGGACGTCGGGGATGTCGAGGCGGCCGGTGGTCTGGCCGTTGCGCCGCCAGAGCGAGGAGCGCGTCTGGATGCCCGAGAGGCTGCCGCGGGCGTTGTGCAGCGCCTCCGCGAGCGACTGGGCGGTCAGTCCCTCGGAGCCGCCGCGCTGGTTGGCGCTCGCCTCGGCCAGCGCGCCGGCCTCGAGGATGGTGAAGGTGCGGCTCCGCGCCTCCGGTGCCAGCTGGGCCACCACCGCGCGCTCGGCGACCGAGGCGGTGAGGATCAGGTCGGCGTGGTCCACCAGTCCGGCGTCGAGCGTGCGTGCGGCGTGACGGCGGACGAACTCGGTGCCCTCGGGGCTGCCCCCGACGACGTCGGCGCTCGAGGAGCACATCTGGTCCCCGGGGTGGGCGGCCGTCCCGGCGCTGAGGAAGCGCCACGGCGTCTCGTTGTCCTCGCGCAGCACCTGGCGGTTGACGAAGAACTGCAGCATCGGCGAGCGGCACACGTTGGCGCGGCAGACGAACAGCGCCAGCGCCGGCGGTCGGCCGCGCGGCTTGGGCGGCATCGTCTGCCGGCTCGGATCCATGTCAGCACCATACGAGGTGAGGAGGCCGAAACGTGCCCGTTGCCGCGAACCGGTCGGCCGGCCCCGGCGAGGCCGGGAGGTGGGGGTCCCCTTTGCTCCTAGAATCGCAGCATGACCCTGGTCGACTACGTGACGACGCTCCGGCGGAGCTGGCGCCTGGTGCTGGTCATGGTGGTGCTCGGGGCCGTCCTCGGCTACGCCTACGCCTCCAACCAGCCCTTCACCTACCGCGCCACCTCGACGGTGCTGGTGTCGGCCGACCGCGCGGGCTCCGCCGCCGACCTCGTGCAGGGGTCCACGTTCGTGGAGAACCTCGTCTCCAGCTATGCCCAGATGGCGACCTCCGAGCTGGTGCTCCAGCCGGTGATCGACCGCCTCGACCTGCCGGGGACGCCGCGCCAGGTCGCACGCTCCATCACCGCGGACACCCCGCTCAACACCGTGCTGATCAACATCAACGTCGTGGGCGGAGACCCGGAGCGGACCGCGGCGATCGCCAACGACGTGGCCGACGAGCTCGCCGTCGCGGTGTCCAAGGTCTCCCCGGTGGTCGAGGGACAGCCGTCGGTGCGGGTGACCACCATCCAGTCCGCCTCGGAGCCCAAGGTGCCGATCGCGCCGAACAAGCGTCGCCTGACCGCGCTGGGGCTGATGCTGGGTCTGGCACTGGGCATCGGGCTCGCGTTCGTGCGGCGCGTCCTGGGTGGGCGGGTCAACGACCAGACCGACGTCGCCCAGCTGACCAGCACCCCGACGGTGGGGGAGATCGTCGAGGCCAAGCGAGGGACGAGCCTCCCCGCCGCCGTGATCCAGAACCCTCGCAGCGCGGAGGCCGAGTCCCTGCGCGGCCTGGCGGCCAACCTGCACTACCTCACCTTCGACGGCGGCATGCGCTCGCTCGTGATCACCTCGGCCTCGCCGGGGGAGGCCAAGAGCAACATCGCCAGCGCCCTGGCGCTGATCATGGCCGAGGGCTCCGGGCGCGTCCTGCTCATCGACGCCGACCTCCGCTCTCCCTCGGTCGACGCGCTCACCGGCCTCGACAACACGATCGGGCTGTCGTCGGTCCTGGTCGGCGACTACGACTTCTCCGCCGCCGTGCAGACGTGGGCCGGCTCCCGCGTGGACGTGCTGACCAGCGGCCCGGTCCCGCCCAACCCCGGCCAGCTGCTCACCAGCGACGGCCTCCGCGCCGTGCTGGCCGAGGCAGGTGCGCTCTACGAGCTGGTGGTCGTGGACGCCGGCCCGATCATGCTGGTCAGCGACGCGGTCTGGCTCGGCCACCTCGTGGACCGGGTCCTGGTGGTCGCGCAGTACGGCAAGACGCGCACCAAGTCGCTGAGCGCGGCCCTCGACGCGCTGAGTGCCGGAGGCGTGGCCGCGGGCGGCGTGGTGATCAGCCGCGTCCGCCGTCGGCGTGCGACCTACGCCTACGGCTCGTCGTACCGCCTCGAGGAGCCGGTGAAGTCAGTCCGCGGCTGAGCGGCCACTGAAAGTCCCGAAACGCCCCGCCAAAGGTCCCGTCCATCGCATCATGGTCGGGACCTTCGCGCGTTCCTGACGGCACCGATGGATTCCGCGGCCGACGAGGTCTCGTCGCTGCCAAAGCGGACATCCCGCCCACACCGAGCGTCCTTAGACCAGGTGAATAGCCCGAAATGACTATCTGAGTAGTCCGATCGGGGGGTAAGTCCCAAGGTCCGCCCGGATACGGACCAAGGTCCCGAATACTTGACCTAGTCGCACAGGGACCCGGGACCTTGGTCCCCCCGCCGCGACCGGCGCTCTCGGGAGGAATGGAGCGCCGAGCCGGACGGACCTCGCCCCCCAAGGAGGCCCGGACGGCATCGCCACAGTGTTTTGGGAGAGACACATGACGAAGTTCGGTCCTGCTTGCGTGCGGGCGGTTCTCACCGGTCTGATCGTGACCGGCGTGACCCCTGCCTTCATCACTACTGCTCACGCCGACGAGGCGCTCGTCGCGCTCGACACCCCCACCGCGACGGCCACCCCCACGGTCGCCCGCGCCGGGATCGTCGACGCCGGCCTCGTCACCAACGGCAACTTCGAGGACGGCACCGCCGGCTGGACCGCCCAGAACGGCGCGTTCCGGATCGCCGACCGCGGCCTGGCCCGCACGCGGGCCGCCGTCCTCACCCGCGCCCGCACCGGTGCGGTCGTGCTCACCGACTCGCCCGACGTCCGCGGCGACATCCAGCGCGGCGACGTCTACCGCGGCACGCTCTTCATGCGCTCCACGGGCCACCGCCTCGGCGCCTCGGTCGTGGTCCGCGAGGTCCGCCCCACCGGCCGCGTCGTGCACCGCGTGGTCCGCAACCTGTCGGTCGGCCGCAGCTGGGTCAAGGTCCCGCTGCGCTCCACCGCGCAGCTGAGCGGGTCGCACTTCGACCTCCGCGTGAAGGCCAGCAAGGTCAACCGCACCAGCGCCCTCGTGGTCGACGCGGTCTCGCTGCAGCGCACCGCCCGCAGGATCCTCAACGCCGCCCCGACCGCCTCGTTCACGTCGGTGAACGACGGCACCGCGGTCGGCTTCGACGGCTTCGGCTCCACGGACACCGACGGCAGCATCGCGTCGTACTCCTGGAGCTTCGGCGACGGCACCACCGGGACGGGCGTCGCCCCCTCCCACGTGTACGCCGCGGCCGGCACCTACACCGCCAAGCTCACCGTCACCGACAACAAGGGCGCCACCGGCACCCTCTCGCGCACCGTGACGGTCAGCGCCCCCAAGGCCAACCTGGCCGCCCGCGACGCGTTCAACCGCACCGCCACCGGCTCCTGGGGCACCGCCGACACCGGCGGCGCCTGGACGATCGCCGGCTCGAGCAGCGCCTTCTCCGTCGCCAAGGGCGCCGGCCGGGTCGCGGTCCCCGCCGGCTCGACCGTGACCGCCGACCTCACCTCGGTCGACGCCAACGCCACCCGCATGACCGTCGACTTCTCGGTCGACAAGGTCGTCGACGCCACCTACGTCGCCCTCGTCGGCCGCGAGGTCGGCTCCGACGCCTACGTCGGTCGGCTGCGCATCGCCGCGAACGGCTCCGCCCAGCTGTTCGTCCTCCGCAACGCGGGCACCTCGCTCGGCAGCGTGACCGTCCCCAACCTGACGATCACCCCCGGCACCCGCTACCGCCTCAGCGTCGCCGTCGAGGGCGTCTCGCCGACCACGGTGTCCGCCAAGGTCTGGCCGGCCACGGCCACCGAGCCCGCCGACTGGCAGGTCTCCGGCACCGACTCCTACAGCACCCTGCAGAGGACCGGCAACGCGGGCGTCCTGGGCTTCGTGCCCTCCGCGGCCGGCACGCCGGTGACCGTGTCCTACAACGACCTGCTGGTCAACGCCTCCACCCTGCCGGTGCCGCCCCCGGTGGTGCCGAACCAGGCCCCGACCGCGGCGTTCACCTCCTCGGTCAGCGACCTGACCGCGTCGTTCGACGCCTCCGGCTCCTCCGACTCCGACGGCACCGTGGCGTCCTACGCCTGGACCTTCGGTGACGGCACCACCGGCACCGGCGCCACCGCGTCGCACGACTACGCCGCGGCCGGCACCTACTCGGTGAAGCTGACCGTGACCGACGACAAGGGCGCGACCTCCTCGGTCACCAAGTCCGTCACCGTGACGGCTCCGGTCGTGCCGAACCAGGCCCCGACCGCGGCGTTCACCTCCTCGGCGACCGACCTGACCGCGTCCTTCGACGCCTCCGGCTCCTCCGACTCCGACGGCACCGTGGCGTCCTACGCCTGGACCTTCGGTGACGGCACCACCGGCACCGGCGCCACCGCGTCGCACGACTACGCCGCGGCCGGCACCTACTCGGTGAAGCTGACCGTGACCGACGACGACGGCGCGACCTCCTCGGTCACCAAGTCCGTCACCGTGACGGCTCCGGTCGTGCCGAACCAGGCCCCGACCGCGGCGTTCACCTCCTCGGTCAGCG
>CAZKZQ010000105.1:0-11895 GCA_964557235.1 uncultured Nocardioidaceae bacterium | reverse complement strand
CTCAGGCGATCGTGACGACGCGGCTGTCCGGGATGACGACGCCGGCGGGGGCGCCGTTCTTGAGCAGGGCGCGCCAGCGGCCGCGGTGGTGCGTGGCGGGCTCGGTGGTGCGGATGAAGTGCTGGAGCGTCGCGACGACGAGCTCGGGGTTGTCCTTGTGCGGGAAGTGGCCGCAGTCGGGGGTGATCGTGACCCGCACGCCCGGGGCGACGGACCGGATCCGCTCGGCGTGGGTGGCGGGGATGACCATGTCGTCCTGGCCCCAGATGAGGCACAGCGGCATCTCCTGGGTGAGGTAGGCCCGGTCGACCATCGTGATGATCTGGCCGCGGAGGTCGACGCAGGCGCGGACCACGTGGGCCAGGGCCATCCGTGAGCGCGGGTCGGCGAGGTGGTCGACGATGTCGGCGATCTCGCCGAGGTCGCGGACGACGGGGTGGTCGACCTTGGTGAGGTGGCGCAGGGAGCCGGTGACCACCTGGCGCACCCCCGGCAGGGTGACCAGGCCCATCGCGGCGTGGAAGCCGGGCAGCGTGACCGCCCGGATGATCGGGGTGACCTCGCGGCCGAGACCGCCGGGGGCGATCAGCGCGACCCGCTCGGTGCGCTCGGGGAACTGGTAGGCGAACTGCATCGCGACGCCGCCGCCCAGGCTGTGGCCCACGACCGTGACCCGGTCGATGCCGAGCACGGTGAGCAGGTCACGCATGCCGTTGGCGTAGCCACCGACGCTGTAGTCGGCCCGCGGCTTGTCGGACTGGCCGTGACCGAGCAGGTCGGGCGCGATGACCGTGTGCTTCTTGGCCAGCTTGCGGATGATCGGGTCCCACGTCGTGTGGTCGCACGCCATCCCGTGGAGCAGGAGGATCGCGGGGCCGCTGCCGGTCTTGACGTAGGCACGGCGGTGGCCGTGGATCGTGGCGAACTGGACCTCCAGCGGGTCCTCGTGACCAGGCATCTCCCGAGGGTATGCGCGCGTGACGTGTCACGGGAACATGTTCCAGGTCACATGATCATGTCGGCGTCTCTCTCGCCCTACGCTGGCAGCGTGACCAGCAGCCGCCGGCTCCCTGCGCGCACCCGCGCCCGCGTGGTGCAGCAGATGCAGCGCGCCGTGCCGGACCTCACCAAGGCCACGATGACCCGGATGCAGGCCGAGATGGGCTGGTTCGACGAGCTCAGCGCCGAGCAGCGGTCGTTCGTGTCGCTGATCGTCCAGGCGGGCTACACCCAGTTCATCGAGTGGTACGACGAGGCCGGCAAGGACGAGGACGCCGCGCCTCCGCTCACCGCCGCCGTGTTCGGCACCGCCCCCCGGTCGCTGGCCGGCACGATCACCCTCCAGCAGACCGTGCAGATGATCCGGCTGAGCATCGAGGTCGCCGAGGCCGAGCTGGCCGAGGTCGTCGACGGCGACCACGCAGCAGGGGTGCAGCAGGAGATCCTGCGCTACGGCCGCGAGCTCGCGTTCGCCACCGCCGACGTCTATGCCCATGCCGCCGAGCTGCGAGGCGCGTGGGACGCCCGGCTCGAGGCGCTCGTCGTGGACTCGATCATGCGCGGCGAGGCCGACGAGAACATCCGCACCCGCGCCTCCGCGCTGGGCTGGCACGGCAGTGGGGACGTCGCCGTCGTCGTCGGGCCCGCCCCCTCCGACGGCAGCAGCCCCGAGGCCGTGGTCGACCAGGTGCGTCATGCCGCCCGGACCGCGGACCTCGACGCGCTCGGCGCCGTGCAGGGCGACCGGCTCGTGGTCGTCGTCGGCGGGGTGTCGGACCCCGACAAAGCGGGCGCGGTGCTGGCGCCCCACTTCGACCACGGTCCGGTGGTCGTCGGACCGCTCGTCGACGACCTGCTCAAGGCCCACCACTCCGCCCTCGAGGCGGTGGCCGGGCTGCACGCCGCGACCGGGTGGCCGACGGTCGCCGACACGGTCACCAGCGACGACCTGCTCGCCGAACGCGCCCTCGACGGGGACCCGGCTGCTCGTCGTACGTTGACGGAGGACGTCTACGAGCCCTTGCAGGCCGCAGGCTCCGACCTGATGCTCACGCTGACGACGTACCTCGACCAGGCCGGGTCGATCGAGGCGACCGCTCGCGTGCTGTTCGTGCACCCCAACACGGTGCGCTACCGCCTCAAGCGTGTGATGGAGGTCACCGGGCTCGCGCCGCCCGACGCGCGCCAGGCGTTCACGCTCCGCGTGGCCGTCGTCCTCGGCAGACTGGCGAGTAAGGTCCGCTGACCAACTCTCTTTGTAGGGTTCCCACAAAGAAGCGCCGCCGATCTTCGTCGACGTCGTAGTCGGCACCGGGCGCCGCAGGTTGGCAGCATGGGCGTCATGCTCGTCATCGTCGCTCCAGGACAGGGAGCCCAGAAGCCTGGCTTCCTCGTGCCGTGGCTCGAGGACCCGGCGTTCGCCGGCCGCCTCGAGTGGCTCTCCGCCGTGGCCGACCTCGACCTGGTGCACTACGGCACCAAGGCCGACGAGGACGCGATCCGTGACACCGCCGTCGCCCAGCCGCTGCTGGTCGCCACCGGCCTCGTCGCAGCCCTCAGCCTGTTCCCCCACCCTGCGGACGCCTTCAGCAAGGTCGGCGCGGTCGCCGGTCACAGCGTCGGCGAGCTCGCCGTCGCCGCCGGCGCCCGGGCGATCACCGCCGAGCAGGCGATGGTCCTCGTCCGCGAGCGTGGCAAGGCGATGGCCCGCGCGGCCGCCGCGACCCCCACGAGCATGACCGCGGTCCTCGGCGGCGTCCGCGAGGACGTCCTGGCCAAGCTCGAGGAGCACGGCCTGACCGCAGCCAACGACAACGGCCCGGGGCAGATCGTCGCCGCCGGCACCGTCGACCAGCTGGCCGCCCTCGCCGCCGACCCGCCGGCCCGCGCCCGCCTGATCCCGCTGTCCGTCGCCGGCGCCTTCCACACCGAGCACATGGCGCCCGCCGTCGACCACGTCCAGAACCTGGCCCGTGCCGTGTCGACGCACGACCCCCGCACCCGCGTGATCTCCAACCGCGACGGCCACGTCGTCCACGACGGCCGCGAGCTGCTCGACCGCATCGTGCAGCAGATCGCCCGCCCCGTGCGGTGGGACCTGTGCCTGGAGACCATGCGCGACCTCGGCGTCACCGGCATCCTCGAGATGCCGCCGGCCGGCACGCTCACCGGCATCGCCAAGCGGGCCCTCAAGGGAGTCGCGACCTTCGCGCTCAACACCCCCGACCAGCTCGACGACGCCCGCGCGTTCGTCGAGGAGCACGGCACGCCGTCGCCGATGGACGCCTCCCCCACGTGGCGGATGCTCGTCTCGCCGACCAAGGGCACGTTCCACCAGAAGCTGGACCTCGCCGAGGGTGCGTCCGTGCCCGCGCAGGCCACCATCGGCAACGTCGCGACCCTGCGCGAGGAGACCGCGGTCACCGCGCCCTACGGCGGCACGATCGTCGAGTGGCTGGTCAACGACGGCGACCCGGTGTCCCCCGGCCAGCCGCTGATCCGCCTCCACCCGGTGCAGCCCTGATGGCGGCCGCTGAGGCGACCCTGCTGGGGCTCGGTGTCTACCGGCCCCGCCGGGTCGTGCCCAACTCCGAGATCGTCGAGGCGATCGACTCCTCCGACGAGTGGATCCAGCAGCGCTCGGGCATCAGGACGCGGCGGTTCGCCGGCGAGGACGAGACCGTCCAGATGATGGCCGCCTCGGCCGCCCGTGACGCGATCACCGCCGCCGGCATCGAGCCGGGTCAGGTCGACGCCGTCATCGTCGCGACCGTGTCGCACCTGCTCCAGACCCCTGCGGTCGCGCCCGCGGTCGCCCACGAGCTGGGCATGGAGCGCCCGGCTGCGTTCGACATCAGCGCGGCCTGCGCAGGCTTCTGCTACGGCGTCGGCCTGGCCCGCGACATGGTCCGCGGCGGCAGCGCCCGCCACGTCGTGGTCGTCGGCGTGGAGCGGCTCTCCGACATCACCGACCCGACCGACCGCGGCACGGCGTTTATCTTCGCCGACGGCGCCGGTGCGGTCGTGGTGGGTCCCGCCCCCGAGGGCGAGGTCGGCGTCGGCCCCGTCGTCTGGGGCTCCGACGGCGAGCAGTTCGACCTGATCCGGCAGCGCGAGGACTGGCGCGACGTCATCGCCGACGACGACCCGGCCATGCCCCACCTGGTCATGCAGGGCAACGCGGTCTTCCGCTGGGCCGCCTTCGAGATGGGCAAGGTGGCGGCCGAGGTGATCGACCGCAGCGGCCTCACGCTCGACGACATCGACGCCTTCGTGCCCCACCAGGCCAACAAGCGCATCACCGACGTGATGGCGCGGTCCCTGCACCTGCCCGAGCGGGTCGCCGTCGCCCACGACATCGTCGACCAGGGCAACACCTCGGCCGCCTCGGTCCCCCTCGCGCTGCACCGACTGGTCAGCGAGGGCGCCGTACGCCCCGGGCAGAAGGCCCTGCTCGTCGCCTTCGGCGCCGGGCTGGCCTACGCCGGCCAGGTCGTCACCGTCCCCCCGACCGTCCGCTGACGGCTCCAGACCTCGCACCCACGAGAAGAAACCCCTTCCACGAAAGGCACCACCATGAGCACCACTGACATCCGCGCCGAGCTCGCCGACATCGTCGAGGAGATCGCCGGCGTGCCGGCCGACGACGTGCAGACCGACAAGGCGTTCGTCGCCGACCTCGACGTCGACTCGCTGTCGATGGTCGAGATCGTCGTCGCCGCCGAGGAGAAGTTCGGCGTGCGCATCCCCGACGACGAGGTCAAGAACCTCAAGACCGTCGGCGACGCCGTCACCTTCATCGAGAAGGCGCAGGCTGCCTGAGCCATGACCGACTCCCGCACTGGAACCGACCCGGGCACCCGCGTCCTCGTCACCGGGCTGGGCGCCACGTCCCCCGTCGGTGGAGACGTCACCGCGACCTGGTCCGCCCTCGTGTCGGGCCAGTCCGGGGTGGGCCTGCTCAAGCACGACTGGGCCGCCGACCTCGGCGCCCAGATCGGCGCCGAGGTGGCCGTCGACCCGACAGACGTCCTCGAGCGGGTCAAGGCCCGCCGCCTCGACCGCTCCGGCCAGCTCGCGCTGGTCGCTGCGCTCGAGGCCTGGCGCGACGCCGGCTACTCGCTCGAGGACGGCGCCGACGGCCCGGACCCGCTGCGGGTCGCGGTCGCCTGCGCCTCCGGTATCGGTGGCGTCACCACCCTGCTCAGCAACTACGACCAGCTGCTGGCCAGCGGTCCGCGTCGGGTCTCGCCGCTGGCGATCCCGATGCTCATGCCGAACGGCCCCGCAGCCAGCATCGGCCTGGCCATCGGCGCCCGCGCCGGGGTGCACACCCCGGTGTCGGCGTGCGCGTCGGGCAACGAGGCCATCGCCCTCGGCATCGACCTGATCCGACTCGGCCGGGCCGACGTGGTCGTGGTCGGCGGCACCGAGGCGGCCGTGCACGCGCTCCCGATGGCCGCGTTCGGCCAGATGCGGGCGCTGTCCACGCGCAACGACGCCCCCGAGGCAGCCTCGCGCCCCTGGGACAAGGGCCGTGACGGCTTCGTGCTCGGTGAGGGCGCCGCGGTGCTCGTGCTCGAGTCCGAGGCGCACGCCACCGCGCGTGGCGCGAAGGTCTACGCCGAGGCCGCGGGCGCCGGCATCACCGCCGACTCCCACGACATCGCGCAGCCCGACCCGTCGGGCGCCGGGGCGACCCGCGCGATGCAGCAGGCGCTGGCCAACGCCGGCCTGACCGCCTCCGACATCGGCCACGTCAACGCCCACGCCACCTCGACCCCCCAGGGCGACGTGGCCGAGGCCGCGGCCATCCGTCAAGCCCTGGGCTCCGCCGCCGACCAGGTGGTGGTCACCTCGACCAAGTCGATGACCGGCCACCTCCTCGGTGCCGCCGGGGCGCTGGAGTCGGTCGCCTCGGTGCTGGCCCTGCACGACGGGACCATCCCGCCGACGATCAACCTCGAGGACCCCGAGGACATCGGGCTCGACATCGCCACCACGCGCCGGCCGATGCCCGCGGGCAAGGCCGTGCTCAACAACTCCTTCGGCTTCGGGGGACACAACGTGGCCGTGGCGTTCCTCCCCGTCTGACTCCGCCTGAGTCCGCCTGACTCCGACATCCCAGGAGATCCCCCATGACGATCACCGCCCCCGCCCCGGGCGTGGCGGCCGCTCCCCCGGCGCCGCGCAAGCCTCCGCGTGAGGACGACCCCCGCAACCCGGTCCACCGCCTCCCGGCACTGCTCGACGAGGGGTCGCTGGAGTTCCTCGGCCCCGACGACCTGTCGGGCATGCGGGCCGCCACGGGCACCATCGACGGCCGTCCGGTCGTCGCGTTCTGCTCCGACGTGACCGTCATGGGCGGCGCGATGGGTGAGGTCGGCTGCCGCGTGGTGGTCGAGGCCTACCAGCGCGCGGTCGCCGACGGTGTGCCGGTGATCGGCCTGTGGCACTCCGGCGGCGCCCGTCTCCCCGAGGGCGTGCGGTCACTGCACGCCGTGGGCGAGATCTTCCACGCCATGACGCTCGCCTCGGGCCGCATCCCCCAGATCTCCGTGGTGCTCGGCCCGGCCGCCGGCGGTGCGGCGTACGGCCCTGCGCTCACCGACGTGGTGATCCTCGGCCCCGAGGGGCGGATCTTCGTGACCGGCCCCGACGTCGTCCGCTCGGTCACCGGCGAGGACGTCGACATGGCGCGCCTGGGCGGTCCCGAGCCGCACGGTCGCCGCTCCGGCGTCGTGCACCTGCTCGTCGACTCCGAGGCCGAGGCGCTCCAGCAGGCGCGCGACCTCGCGTCCCTGCTGGGCGACCAGGGCACGCTCGACCTCGCCGCGGTCGCCGACCGCGACCTGTCGGCGTGCCTGCCCGAGTCGCCCAAGCGGGCCTACGACGTGCACCCGCTGGTCGAGAACCTGCTCGACGAGGGCACCACCCGCGAGCTGCACGGCCGTTGGGCGCCCAACGTGACGACGGCGCTCGGCCGCTTCGGCGGTCGCACCATCGGCGTGGTCGCCAACAACCCGCTGCGCCTCGGCGGCTGCCTCGACAGCGCCTCGGCGGAGAAGGCCGCGCGCTTCGTGCGCATGTGCGACGCGTTCGGGGTCCCGCTGGTCGTGCTCGTGGACGTGCCGGGCTACCTGCCCGGCGTCGGCCAGGAGTGGGACGGCGTCGTACGCCGCGGCGCCAAGCTGCTGCACGCCTTCAGCGAGTGCACGGTGCCGCGGGTGACGCTGGTGACCCGCAAGGCCTACGGCGGCGCCTACATCGCGATGAACGCGCGCGCCCTGGGGGCGACGCGCGTCTATGCCTGGCCCGGCGCCGAGGTCGCGGTCATGGGTGCGGTCGCGGCGGTCCGGATCCTGCACCGCCGCCGGCTGGCCGAGGTGCCGCCGGAGCAGCTGGAGCAGGTCGAGCAGGAGCTCGCCGCGGAGCACGAGCGGATCTCCGGCGGTGTCGAGGCCGCGATCGCGCTGGGCGTGGTCGACGAGATCATCGAGCCGACGGCGACGCGGTCGGCGATTGCCGGCGCGCTGCACGAGGCGCTCGCGGACGGCGAGCTGCGCGGGCGCCACGGCAACATCCCGCTGTGAGGTGGGGCTGCCCGAGACCCGCACACGAGGGCCCCGGACACCACGTGGTGTCCGGGGCCCTCGGGCGTCTCGGGGTGGTCCGTCAGACCACCTGGTGGAGCCAGCGGACGGGGGCACCGTCGCCGGCGTGGCGGAACGTCTCCAGCTCGTCGTCCCACGGCTTGCCGAGCAGGCGGTCCATCTCGACCTCGAGGGTGGTCTCACCGAGGGCGGACTTCACCATCGCCGCCTTGAGCCGGTCCTCGGGGATGAGCAGGTCGCCGTGCAGGCCGGTGACGGCGTGGAAGACGCCCAGGGCGGGGGTGTAGGAGAACCGGGCACCCTCGGCACCCGGTGAGGAGTCCTCGGTGATCTCGAAGCGGAGGTGGTTCCAGCCGCGCAGCGCCGACGTCATGGCCGCAGCCGTGCCGGCGTCGCCCAGCCAGGAGTACTCCGCGCGATAGGTGCCCGCCTGCGCGGGCTGCGGGATCCACTCCAGGCTGACGGCGTGGTTGAGCACTCCGCCCAGTGCCCACTCGATGTGCGGGCACAGCGCAGAGGGCGCCGAGTGGACGTAGATGACGCCCCTGGTCGCAGGACGTGAGCTCACGGCGGGCCTCCCTTGTGATCCGGCGTCGAGATACGCCTTCCCCAGCGGTCTCGAATGGATCGGGGCGGGAGCCCCGGGTGGTGCCTCACGGGCCGTGTCACCACGGCATGTGCAGTTGTCTCACACCCATGTTACTCACTCCGGCCCCACGCGCCACTGATTCCACACGAATTGCCCAAGTTCACTCCTGTGTCGTCCTCAGGACAGGAACTCGCTGAGGATGTCCTCGACCAGGGCCATCCCGATCAGGTGGCTCTCCCCCGGCAACGTGAGCAGCTCGGCCTTGGGCAGCCGCTCCACGCAGTGGCGCCCGTGCGCCCACGGGATGATGTGGTCGGCGTCGCCGTGCCACCACCGCACCGGGGCGCTCACGTCGGCCAGCTCGAAGCCCCAGTGCCGCGTGAACAGCAGCAGGTCGGCCAGCGGGGCGCTGATCTGCTTGCGGCTGCCGTTGACCAGGTCGTCGAGGAACATCGCCTTGAACTCCGGGCGCCCCAGCACCCGCTTGTCCCCCGCCGGCTGCATCACGCGATAGAGATCGAGGCCCGCGCCGGCGAAGGGGCGCACCATCCGGATCGCGTTGGTGAGCGCGAAGCTGAGCGGCAGCCGACCCGCCTGGACGAGGGGCACGAGGGGCCGTGCCAGCCCGACCGCGCCCCCAGCCACCGCGTCGGGCCCGACCGTCGGGGCCACGCCACCGAGCACCTCGATGCCGAGCACGCGATCGGGCATCGCCGCGCTGGTCGCGAGCGCGTAGGGCCCGCCCCCGGACAGCCCGATCGCGTGGAACTCGTCCACCCCGAGGGTGTCGGCCGCGATCTCGAGGTCGCGCGTCCAGTCGAGCACGTCGTCGTAGACGTGGGCGGTCGACCACCCGATGCCGGGCCGGTCGATGCCGATGATGCGCAGGTCGTGCTGCTCGGCCAGCGAGCGGGCCTCGACCGGAATCTGGCGCCGCGCGCCGGGGGTGCCGTGGAACCAGAAGACCGGTCGCCCGTGGGGCGTGCCGAACGAGGCGAAGCCGAGCCTGCGGTCCCCCCGGACCATGATCTGCCCCTCGAGCCGGGGTCGGGCCACGGTCACCTTGTTGCGCATGGCGGCATCCTGCCCGATGCCTGGCACCTCGTGGCCGCCCGCTCATCCGACCGGCCACCACAACCCCTGTCCAGACCGGGCTATACGGCCTGGTCTAGAGGTCTCAGGTCCTCGAGTAACTGATTTCGGACGAAGCCGTTGAAAGCAGCAGTTCGAACGTGACAACACTCACAGCTCTCGGAACGGCTGGTTTGCCTGGGGCTGCTGTGACTGCTTCGCTTAACCGCTCCTCACGGAGCACCTGACAGCAAAGAAGCCGCGGTTCGCCGAGTCCTGCCCGCCGCGGTCCCCCCGAAACGCACCAGTGCACCGAGGGCAGGAGTGGGGGACCCGACGTACGTCGCGGTCCCTCCGACGGACGACCAGCCAGCCAGGTCGGCCGTCAGGGACCGCTTGGGGTGAAGTCCTCTCCGGAGGACCGGGCAGCTTCCGCCCGAACCCGACAGCTGACCTCACAGGCGTGGGAAGGGACTCACCATGTCTGCGTCCGGACGCCTCCTCCGTTCACCCCGCACCAGCGGCACCCTCGGCCTCGCGGCCGCGCTGATCGTCGTCGCCGGCCTCGTCCAGCTCTCCCCGGCAGCCACCGCCGCCACCACTCCCGGGTCCGCCACCGTCGGCACCACGACGTACGCCGTCCCGTCCGGCGCGATCTTCGCCGTCGCCGGGTCCGGCACGAGCGGCAGCGGCACCTCCTCCTCGCCGTACCAGAGCGCCCAGACGGCGATCGACAAGGCGCCCAGCGGCGCCACGATCGTCCTGCGCAAGGGCCTCTACCGCGAGCAGCTGAGCATCCCGTTCAACAAGAAGCTGACCATCCAGAGCTACCCCAACGAGGAGGTGTGGCTCGAAGGGTCGCGCGTGGTCACCGGGTGGACCAAGGTCGGCACGACCTGGTCGGCCCCCTGGACCACCATCCTCGACAACAAGGTGTCCATGACCGACGGGGCCGACGAGCGGAGCCGCTACCTCGAGTCGTCCTATCCCATGGCCGGCGACCCCCACCAGGTCTGGGTGGGCGGTGTCGAGCAGACCCAGGTGTCCTCGGCCACCGCGGTCACCGCCGGCAAGTTCTACGTCGACCGCACCGCCAAGCGCCTCGTCATCGGCTCGGACCCGACCGGCACGACGGTGGAGTCCTCGGCCCTGACCAGGGCCCTGAAGATCCAGGGCGCCGGATCCACGATCCGCGGCATCGGCATCCGTCGCTACGGCACCCCGCTGGCGACCAAGGGCGTCGTCTCCTTCGAGGTCAACGACCTCACCTTCGAGAACGTGGTGGTCGCCGACAACGCGACGATCGGCTTCTTCGGGTGGGGAGACCGAGCGACCTTCCGCAACGTCAGCGTGACCGGCAACGGCATCCTGGGTCTCCAGGGCGACTCCGCCCCCGGGATGCGCATCCTGTCCTCGGTCTTCCGCAGCAACAACGACGAGCACTTCAAGGTCACGCCGACCTCGGGCGGGGTCAAGCTGGGCAACACCGACGGCGTCCGGGTGGCCGACTCGGTCTTCGACCGCAACATCACGACCGGCCTGTGGTTCGACGTCTCGATGCGCAACGTCCAGGTCGTCGGCAACCGCTTCACGGACAACGGCGCCGCGGGCCTCGAGTTCGAGATCTCCGGCCACGCGATCATCGCGAACAACTACATCGCGCGGAACCGCGAGGGCATCTTCCTGTTCAACGCCAACGACGTCGACCTGTGGAACAACACCCTCGACAAGAACGGGCGCAGCATCCAGGTGCTGCAGGACGGACGCCGCCAGCCGAACTCCTCGCTCGCGACCACGGTCCCGTGGGTGACCAAGAACATCGAGATCCACAACTCCGCGATCGCCTACGGCACCAACACGTGCCCCGTGCTGACGCAGGACCTGACCCAGAAGTGGACCGGCAACCAGTTCGACGTCGCGAGCAACGGGAACGCCTTCCACCGGGCGTCCTCGACGTCGCCGAGCAGGTTCGCCTGCTGGGCCAACGGGTCCGCGGGGACGATGAGCTTCCCGTCGCTGTCGAGCTGGCAGACCAACACCTACAACGACAAGGTCTCCAAGCTGTTCGAGGGGACGAACATCCTCACCTCGACCGGCTCGCTCACCTCGACGGCCAGCAGCTCCACGTCAGCGGTGCCGCTGGGCCTCCCCAGCAACGTGGCCGGCGCGATCGGACGTCCGGCCGGCGAGAAGATGATGGGCGCCTACCTGGTTCGGTGAGCCTGTGGTCTCCCTGGGGTGTGTGGGCACACCCCAGGGGGTAGACAGACCCCATGGCGGACCTCGGCACGCAGGACAAGGCGTCACATCCCGACGACCAGCGCGGCGAGCTCAAGCGGGTCATGGGCCCCAAGCTGCTCCTGCTCTTCATCGTCGGCGACATCCTCGGTGCCGGGGTGTACGCCGTCACCGGCGACATCGCGGGCAACGTCGGCGGGATGGCGTGGCTGCCCTTCCTCCTCGCGTTCGGGGTGGCCGGGCTGACCGCGATGTCCTACATGGAGCTGGTCACGAAGTTCCCCCAGGCCGCCGGTGCCGCGCTCTACACCCACAAGGCGTTCGGCATGCACTTCGCGACCTTCATCGTCGCCTTCGCCGTGGTCTGCTCGGGCATCACCAGCG
>CAZKZQ010000104.1:7955-12027 GCA_964557235.1 uncultured Nocardioidaceae bacterium | reverse complement strand
GAGTGGGCCGAGCAGCGCAGCCTCGACTGGGGCCACCTCGACGACGGGCTGCACGCGGGCCTGCTGCGCCTGGTGGGAGACCTCAACGCGACCTACACCGGCAACCCGGCGATGTGGCGGCTCGACTCCGACCCCGCGGGCTTCCGCTGGATCGACGCCAACGACGCCAACGGCAACGTCTTCTCCTGGCTGCGCAGCGACCAGGACGGCTCGCTGGTCGCGTGCATCACCAACTTCTCCGGCACGGCCCACCACGGCTACACCATCGGCCTGCCCTACGCCGGCCGCTGGACCGAGGTGCTCAACACCGACGCCGGCGTCTACGGCGGCGCGGGCGAGGGCAACCTCGGCGGCGTCGACGCGACCGACAGCCCGAGCCACGGGCTGCCCGCCTCGGCCCGGGTGATGGTCCCCGCGCTGAGCGCGGTGTGGCTGCGCTACGACGGCTGACCGGCGCTCGGCGGGGGCCGCTAGGGTCGATGGTGTGACAGATCCCGTGCACCGCGACGGTGTCCTCCTCGAGCCGGTCGGCAACGGCGTCTCGCGGGTGAGCTGGTCGCGCGCGCTGCAGGCGACGGGCTTCGAGACCGCCAGCGCAGTGGTGCGCGAGCAGGTGCAGGTCGCCTTCGAGGACCTCAAGCAGGCCCGCGTCGAGGCGCTGGTCGACCCCGACGACGAGCAGGCCGCCCGCATCGCGACCTGGTCGGGGCTGCAGCGCGAGGGCGTGCGCCGGGGTGCGGTCGAGGGTGCCGACGGACGCGTCGACCGGGTGGTGTTCGCCCGGCTCCACACCGACGCCCCGATCAGCCGTGGTGGCCGCGGCTTCCGGGCACTGCTCAACTCCTTCCTCCCCCGCAAGCGGGCGATCTCGCAGGTCCTGCTGCGCGACACCGAGGGGCGGGTGCTGCTGTGCAACCTGACCTACAAGCAGGACTGGGACCTCCCCGGAGGCGTCGTCGAGGTCAACGAGTCGCCGCGGCTGGCGGCCTATCGCGAGGTGGAGGAGGAGCTGGCGCTCACCATCGAGCCGGGTGACCTGCTGCTCACCGACTGGCTGCCCCCGTGGGGCGGCTGGGACGACGCGGTGTGCCTCGTCTTCGACGGCGGCGCGCACGACCCGGCGCTCGCCGACGCGATCCGGCCGCAGGCCAGGGAGATCAGGCAGGCCGCCTGGTGCACCCCGGCCGAGGTGCACCACCTGTGCGCCGACTTCACCGCGCGCAGGATCGACTCGGCACTGGCGTCGCTCGCCGCCGGGGCCGGCCCGGTCTACGCCGAGTCCGGCAGACCGGTCCGGACGCGATAGAGCTCGGCCGCCTCGCGCACCCGTCGACGCAGCTCCTCCGACGGGAGCCCCTTCTGCAGGTAGCCCACCGCTCCCGCGCGGACGGCCTCGTCCTCCAGGGCCGAGGCCCGGAAGCCGGAGAGCACGAGCACCGCGGTCGACGGGCTGGCCTGCACGACGTGCGGCAGGGCCTCGAGTCCGTTCATCACCGGCATCGAGAGGTCCAGCAGCATCACGTCGGGGTGCTCGCTCCCGGCGATCTCGATGGCTGCCCGGCCGTCGACGGCCTCCGCGACGACCTCGAGGTCGGGGTCGACCTCCAGGTGCATCCGGACGAGGAGCCGCACGTCGTCGGTGTCGTCGACGATCGCGACACGCACGGGGCACCTCCTGCGGGGACGACGGAACCGGCCGCGGGGATCCGCGACCGGAGCACCATCCTGGCCGGGCGCGGGGGGCGAGGGCGAGCGAACGGCAGCAAGGGGCGACGTACGTCCCGCAAGGGACTGGTGCAGACGTGTCAGGGACCCCGCCCGGGAAGGTCAGAGCGCTTGTAGTCGCACGGTGAACACCGAGCCGCCGCCGTAGCGCGGCTGGTAGTCGACCGCGCCGCCCTGCGCCTCGGCCAGGCTGCGGACGACGTAGAGCCCGAGCCCGGTGCCCGAGGAGCCCGGGTCCGCCTGCGTGAACTCGTCGAAGAGCAGCGGGCGGAACTCGTCGGGAACCCCGTCGCCGCGGTCCGCGACCGACAGGTGCACCTGGTCGCCGTTGCGCGTCACGTGCAGCTCGTAGGGCGGGGCGGCGTGGGTGCGCGCGTTCGTGAGCAGGTTGGTGACTATCTGCGTGAGCCGCGACGGGTCGGCGTAGGCGCTGACCACCTGGTCGGAGACCAGCTCGACCGGCGCCTCCTCCCCTGCTGCAGGCAGGCAGGCCCGGACGACCCCGACCACGTCCACCGGCTCGAGGTGGACCGCGAGCGAACCCCGCTGCACGTGGGCCGCCGTGTCGAGGTCGGTGGCCAGGCGGTGGAGGATGTCGGACTGGCGCAGCAGGGCCGTGCGCATCTCGCGACGGGTCTCCTCGGGCAGGTCGCCGTCCGCGGCCTGGGCGGCGTCGGACAGACCCACGATCAGGCCCACCGGGGAGCGCAGCTCGTGCGCGGTGCGGGCGATCGCGGCCCGCAGCCGCTGGACCTCGCGGTCGGCCTCCTCCACGCGAGCGTCCACGCCGGACGGTGCGACGGAGACGACCACCTCGTCGCCGATGCGGCGGGCGCGGACCGTGAGCGACCCGAGGTCCGTGGACAGCCGCCCCGGGTGGCCCGGTGCGACCCCGGGAGCGGTGAGCTCGTCGAGCAGGTGGGCGAGCCCGGGCACGAGGTCGCCGAGCCGCTCGCCGATGCGGTCCTCCGCGATGCCGAGGAGGACGCGCGCCTGGGGGTTGAGGTAGAGGAACAGCCACCCGGCGGCGGGTTCGCCCGGGGGGACGCCGAGCACGGTGAGGCCGCCCGGCGAGGACTCCGCAGCTCGCGCGGCGACGTCGCGGTCGCCGCGTGCGGGGTCGCCCTCGTGCGGGGCCTGCTCCGCCTCGCTCGGCAGCGCGAAGAGGTCCTCGAGCGGGACCTCGGGCTTCTCGCGGCCGCTGGCCTCCCAGACGCGCGCGCAGAGCTCCTCGGCGCCGATGCCCTTCTGGAGGTAGCCCGCGGCTCCGGCCGCGATGGCGTCCTGGGCCATGGCCGACGCGGCGAACCCGGACAGCACCAGGACCGCAGTGTCCGGGCTGGCGCGCACCACCTCGGGCAGTGCCTGCATCCCGTCCATCACCGGCATGGCGAGGTCGAGCAGCATCACCTCCGGACGGTGCCGCTGGGCGATGTCGATCGCGCCGCGGCCGTCCTCGGCCTCGGCGACCACGTCGATGTGGGGGTCGAGCTCCAGGCTGAGACGGACCAGGAGCCGCATGTCAGGGGTGTCGTCGACGATCGCGACACGAAGCTTGTCGCTCACCCGTCGCGTGCCCCGCCGTCCCCGGTGCCCCCGGCACCTCCGGTGCCTCCGGTGGGCTGGATCGTGGCTGCCTCCGACCGGGTCATGCGGGTCTGGGGCAGGTGCCCGGGCCCGAGCAGGTCGGTGACGAGGTGGCTCGCCGAGCTGATCGAGGCGTCCAGGGCGTTCATCGCGCGGTCGCGGTCACCGAGGTCCAGCGCCATCCGCGCGACGACGATGCCCTGGAGGATCGTGTCGTTGATCTCCAGCGCCTGCTCCTCGCGACGCTTCATGTCCTCGAAGAGCTGGGCACCCTGCATCAGGGAGCCGTAGGTGCGGCGCAGGCTCCAGTAGTACGTCGCCACGACGGCGCCGATCAGGTCCCACACCGCCAGCTGCCAGGTCCACGCGTCGCGCATGGCGTTGCCCTGCACGAGGTCCAGGTCGAAGGCCGGCATCGCCATGTGGACGGCGTGCACCCCGTGGTGCACCGCGCAGGTGAGGAAGATCGCCGCGGTCGCCGTGCCCAGGGGGTTCTTGCGCAGCTGCCTGCCGCGGATGAGGGGCAGGATGATCGCGCCGAAGATCAGGAAGTACGCCACGGCGATCACGCCGTTGGCGACCATGCCCAGCTGCCACCACTCCATCAGGACCTCCTCGTCCGGGTCGGGGTCACGGTCATCCGTGGCCCCCGCTCCAGGGCAGGACCGCGAGGACCAGCCCGGTGAGTGCCGTGACGCCGTACGTCTCCAGGGTCCAGGCACGCGGGACCGCGGGACGCCACGACGACGGCAGCGACGAC
>CAZKZQ010000104.1:0-7855 GCA_964557235.1 uncultured Nocardioidaceae bacterium | reverse complement strand
CGACGACGGCAGCGACGACTGCAGCGACGACGGGAGGCGCTTGAGCGCCTCGACGACGGTGTAGCCCTGCCACAGCACCACGCACAGGTCCCACGAGCCGACGGGCTCGCGCGGACCCGCGACCCCGACGGTGCGGCTGAGCGCCCACAGGCCGATGAGCGCGAGGCCGGACCAGACGACGGCGTGGAGGTGGCGTGCGGGGGTGAGCAGGACCAGGGCGGCCAGGACCACCTGCGAGACCCCGGCCAGCAGGAAGAACGCGACGTGGGCGGCGCCGTCGGCGACGTGCACCGGCGCCATGACCAGGTGCACGGCCCCGGCGGCGGTCAGGGCGACCGCCACGCGCAGGGGCCACTGCTCGCCCGGCGCGGTCTCGACGGCGGGCTCGGGAGCAGCGGCGGGAGCAGGGACGGGGGCAGGTCGGAGCTCGGCGCGTCGTGCGCGCAGGCTGACCACGAGGAGGACCGCGACGCCGACGAGTCCTCCCCACCACAGCAGGTCGAAGAGGAGGACGGCGATCGACCCCAGACCGGCCTGTGTCTCAGGGCTCACCGGCTCATCCTCGTCGAGCGCCCACCCCATCCGGGACGTGAACACGCATTGGGGGACCTAGGTCCCTTGCGTCATGGCGCGGAAGGACTACCGCGCCGGTCGACGCGACCCTCAGAAGAGAGCGGAGGCGAGGTCGCGCCGCGCCCGCAGCACGCGCGGGTCCTCGTTGCCGACGACGTCGAACAGCTCGATCAGGTGCAGGCGCGCCTGGGTGCGCTCGTCCCCCGCGGTGCGGCGCACCAGGTCGAGCAGCCGGCGGAACGCGTCCTCGACGTGTCCCCCGAGCAGGTCGAGGTCGGCCACGAGGATCTGGGCGTCGACGTCGTCGGGCGCCGCGGCGGCCGCCTCGCGGGCCGTGGTGAGGTCCGCGGTCGCCGTGCGCTGCATGAGCTTGGCCCGGGACAGGCCGATCGAGGCCTCGGTGTCGGCGGGGCTCTCGGCCAGGAGGCGCTCGTACTCCGCGATCGCGGTGTCGAGGTCCCCCGCGACCAGGGCGTCCTCGGCCGGGGCGTAGCGCGGGTCGGTCGCGGGCTCGTCGCCCTCGTCGACCTCGGCGGGCGCCTCCCCCGCGAAGGGCTGGTGCCGCCCGCTCATCCCCTGGCCGGCCAGCTGCTGGACGAGCTGGCTCATCATCGGGCGGAGCTCCTCCAGCGGCGGGGCGTCCTGGAGCAGCGGCGCGAGGCGGCCCTGGAGCACCATCGCGGCGAACGGGATGGACTGCACCTGGAGCGCCTGGACGATCGAGGGCTGGCGGTCCGCGTCGACCCGGCCGACCGCGATCGCACCGTCGAGCTCGTCGGCCAGCGTGCTCAGGTCGTCGGCGAGCTGCGCGCTGGCGGGCATGCGCGAGGCGCTGTAGACGACGAGCACCACGGGCGCGGTCATCGAGGACTCGAGCAGCGACTGGAAGTTCTGGTCGTCCGCCTCGATGGAGTACGACGCCCCGGTGCCTCCCGCGGCCCCTCGCGCGGGGGCGCCCCCGGGACGGGGTGCGGGCTGCTTGAGCGCGGACAGGTCGATCGCGCCTGGACGGGAGAACGGCATCGTCATGGGGTCGATCATCCCAACCGGCCGGTGAGGGCGCACGGGCGGCCCGGTGGGTGGCCCGGCCGGACCCGTCAGAAGTCGCCGGCGGCCGCGCGGACCGGCCGCAGCATCTCCGAGAGCCGGGCGAGGTCCTCCGGCTCCATCGCGCCGAGGCCGAAGTCGGCGCCCACCAGGTCGGCGGTCGCGGCCTCGACGACGGCCCGGCCGTCGGGGGTGATCGCGGCGAGCAGGATCCGGCCGTCGTCGGGGTGCGGCCGGCGCACGACGTGGCCCGAGCGCTCCAGTCGGTCGACGATCGAGGTCACCGAGGTGGGGTGCACCTGGAGCCGGCGGCCCATCTTGCCCAGCGGCAGCTCGCCGGCCCGGGTGAAGGTGAGCAGGACCAGCGCCTCGTAGCGCGCGAAGGTCAGCCCGTGCGGCTTGAGGATCTCGTCGAGGCGACCGAGCACGAGCTGCTGCACGCGCATGAGCGAGGTGACGGCGTGCATCTGCGCGACACCCTCCCAGCGCAGGCCCCACTGGCGGGCGGCCTCGTCGATCGGGTCGAAGGGCAGGGGGTCGGTCGAGCGGCCGGCCACGGCTCAGTCCTCGTCGGGCACGCGCGGGATCTGGCCCGTCGCGTCGGGGTCGCCCTGCATGCCCCAGCCCGCGCCGCCGGGCAGACCGGCTCCCCCGGTCGTGCCACGCGGCGCGGCCTGGCTCCCCGGACGGACGGGACGGCCGTCGGGGCCGACCACGACGGGCGCGGGCGCCGTGCCCTTCTTGTGCTTGGCCGGACCGCCGCCGGCCTCGAAGACGAGCTGCTGGATCAGGTTGTTCACCGGGACCACGTCGCGCAGGTAGCGGATCTCGCGCAGCCCCTGGTCCTGGGCGGCGTTCTCGAACACGAAGTGGCCGTAGCCGAGGAGCTGCCCCACGATCGGCTGCTCCATGGTGAAGTCGACGATGCGGCTCAGCGACATCGCCGCGGCCTTCTGGTTGAAGACGCCCCGGATGCGGAAGATGCGCATGTCGGTGATCACGAACCAGTCCTCCCAGACGGTCAGCACCAGCCAGCCGCCGCGCAGCAGGAAGAAGAAGACCGGCAGCAGGGCGCCCACCGGACCGTTGGTGAGCATGACCGCCGAGGTCCACAGTCCGGAGAGCCCGAGGTAGAGCCCGCCGTGGAGGAACGCGATCGGGTGGTGCGGCATCGCCCGCACGATCTCCTCGCCCAGCTGGTCGAGGAGCTGGGCCTCGATGCGGCGCTTCGGTCGCAGCTCGAGCCGGAGAGCCATGCGGACCCCCTTGGTCGGCTGGTCGGCGCCGCTAGGAGAGCAGCTGCTTGGTGAAGTCGATGATGCCCGCGAACACGGTCTGGGCCATGTCCCAGGTCCAGCTGAGCGCGTCCTGGGTGATGCCCGCCAGGGACGAGGGGTCCTGGACCATCCAGTAGCCGACGAACAGAGCGACCACACCGATCACGAGGAACTTCACGGCCTTGCTCCGTCCGGTCGTCGTCTGCACGTGGGGGAAGTGACAGGAGTCAACCCATTGCTACCAGGTACGCCGCGCACGCGCAGCCAGGCGCGCCGTATCCTGCCGCTCGTGACTTCTGAAACAGGTTCTACCTCCGGCACTGCCCGCTTCGAGGGCAAGCGCGTCGTCGTGACCGGAGCCGCCGGCGGTGTCGGCGCCACGCTCGTCGAGATGTTCCGCCGCGAGGGCGCGCACGTGGTCGGGTGCGACGTCGTGGCGGTGGCGGGGGACGACGACCTGCACGCCGTCGACCTGCGCGACACGGCCGCCGTCGCCGCCTTCGCCGAGACCGCCGTCGGGCACCTCGGCGGGGTCGACGTGCTGTGCAACGTCGCGGGCGTGCAGCGGTTCGCCCGGGTCGGCGACATCACCGCCGACGCGCTCCACCTCCACCTCGACGTCAACCTGGTCGCGCCCGTGCTGCTCACCCAGGCGCTCGTCCCGGCGCTCGCCGAGTCGCGCGGCAACGTCGTCACGATCGCCTCGATCTCGGCGGTCACCGCGCAGGGCTACAACTCGGTCTACTGCGCGAGCAAGGCGGGCCTGCTGATGGCGATGCGGTCGATGGCGATCGAGCTGGCCAAGCTGCGTGTGCGGGTCAACTGCGTCTCCCCCGGCGGCATCGAGACGCCGATGCCGCACAGCTCGGCCGCCCAGCTGCCCGAGGACATCGACTGGGAGCTGCTCACCCGGCACTCCAGCGCGTTCCCGGGCTTCATGCCGCCCTCCGACGTCTGCGACGCCGTGCTGTTCCTCGCCTCCGACGCCGCCGTCTCGATCACCGGCTCGAACCTCGTGGTGGACCGCGGCGTCGTCTGGTGACCCGCCGGATCGACCCTGTGGGGATCACCAGCCGGGCGGGCGGACCCCCTCGCGGACGAAGGCCGACGAGGCCTGCGGCGCGAGCCGCCAGCGCAGCGGCAGCCGCCCGATCGTGTGGCGGGTGAGGAACCCGATCCGGCGCAGCCGGCGCTCGTCCGCCGGGGACCACTCCAGGCCCATCCGGTCGCGCAGCGCGGGCGGCAGCGTGCCACGGATCATCCAGACGCCCGCGTCGTACGCCGCGTCGGAGGCCACGCGCCACACCGGCGCCGGGATCAGCCGTGATGGCGAGGGGCCGAACGCACCGCGGCGCTTCTTGAAGGTGCCGCGGCTGAACCGGTTGTGCTCGAGCTCCTCGGCGACCATCCGGTCCCAGTAGTCGCAGAACGCGGCGTAGTCCGGCGGGACGGGCCGCATCGACATGCCGTAGGCCGACCACCACTGCACCGACTCCTGGTAGAGCCGCTCCTTGTCGTCGTCGCCCAGCTCGTGGCCGAAGAAGTGCATCGCGGCGATCTGTGCCTCGAAGAACGTCGCGTGCGCCCAGTAGTAGGTCTCGGGGTCGAGCGCGTGGTAGCGCTCGCCGGTGTCGAGCTCGCCCTTGATCGGGCGGTGGTAGTCGCGCACCTTGGCCGCGACGCCGAGGCGGTCCTCGTCGTAGACGACCCCGACGATCTGCGGCACGGAGCGCCAGATGCGGTCGAAGGGGCCCTTGAAGTAGTCGCTGTGGTCGCGCACGCCCTTCTCGATCGCGGGGTGCATCGTCTGGAGCAGCCCGGCGCGCATGCCGACCAGGGCGAGCCGCCAGTCGCCCAGCGTGCGCCAGGTCAGGCTGTCGGGCCCGAGGGGCTCGCCCAGGCGAGGGACGTAGGTCGTGGGCGCCTCAGCCCGCGAGGAGCGGGGCGTCGTGGGTCCCCCGGCGGCCGGCTGCTCGCTGGTCCGGGACGGTGCGGTGGTCACGCAGCCATTGCAACAGGAAACGTTCGTTGTCACAAGTGGCCGCGGCGCGCGCCACGACGAGCTCGACCAGCAGCTCCGGGGTGCGCGCGGGGTGGAGGAAGGGGCTGCTGACCGCGTCCGCGCCGCTGTCCCGCAGGCGCTCGTGGAAGTGCCCCGGCGCCAGGAGGTACGACGCCACGACCACCCGGCGCGCACCCGCGGCCCGCTGCGCGGCGACCGCCTCGGCCACCGACGGGTACGCCGACGTCGGACCGGTCGAGGCATAGGCCGCCGCGACCGGGCGGCGCACGAGCAGGGCGAGGTCGTCGGCCGTCCGGGCCACCGCGTCGGCGGCCTCCGCGCGACTGGAGCCCGACGCGGCGAGCACGACGGCGTCGCCCGGCGACAGCCCCGCCACGACGAGCCGCTGGTGCAGCAGGGTGACCAGGCGGGTCGACGGCCCCAGCGGCGGGGTGACGTGGACCCGGCTGACCGTGGCCGCGGCGCCGGCGATGTCGACCTCGGTGTGGTGGCCCGGCGAGAGCAGCAGGGGGACGACGGTCGCCCCGGGCCGCAGCACGCTCCCGAGGGTGGGCCCGTGCACGTCGACGTACGCCTCCTCGACCGGGCCGGGCCAGACGGCGGCGACCCGGTCGACCAGCGCGCGCACGGCGAGGCGGCCGGACTCCGACCGCGTCCCGTGGGCGCACAGCACGAGGCTCTGCTGGGTGCTCGTCCAGGTGCTCGTCATGTTCATGCCCTCCCTGCCAGCAGGTAGCCCCGCTTCACGACCGTCCTCACCAGGCGCGCGTCGACGCCCGACGCCCGCAACGACTCCCGCAGCCGCGCCACCGCGACCTCGACCCGGTGCGGGTCGTCGGACCCTCCGGGCAGCGCGTCCAGCAGCGCGTCGCGCGACACCACGTGCCCGGGCGTCGCGGCCAGCCGCCGCAGCACCGCGAGGCTGCTCGGGGGGACCGGCAGCGGCCGGTGGTCGAGGGTGACCACCTCCGCCCGGACCCGCAGGCTCCCCTCCTGGGTGCGCAGCACGTGCTTGCCGTGGCCGAGCTCCTCGATGATCAGCCGGGCCAGCGCCCCCATCCGCGGTCGCGAGGGCTGGCGGGCGAGCAGGCCGGCGAAGCCGAGCGGCTCGGCGGTGACCGAGCCGACCGCGGCGAGCATCAGCTCACCCGTGCCGACCCGCGCCCGGACCTGGTCCTCCACGCCCGCGGCGCGGACGCCGTCGAGCCACGCCAGCACGGCGGGCGCCGAGGTGAACGCGACCGCGTCGTACTCCCCGGCACCGAGGCCGCGTGCGGACCGCGCGACCGCCTCCGGGTCGGGTGGCGGCCCCCACTTGTAGACCGCGAGGGGCACGACGTCCGCGCCGGCCAGGCGGAACGCGTCGTCGAGCACCTGGTCCAGCGCGCCGTGGTGCTGGACCGCGATGCGCCGGCCGGCCACGCCGTCGGCGACGAGGAACTCGCGGATCTCCGCCGACGTCTCGGACTCCGCGACCCGGTCGGCCACGAGCCCGAAGCTCTGCAGCGCGCCCTGGGCCTTGGGTCCGCGGGCGACGAGGTAGGCCGTGCCGAGCACCGCGAGCATCTGGTCGATCAGTCCCGCCGCCTCCACCGTCTCCATCCACTGGCGGAAGCCGATCGCGGTGGTGACGACGAGGATGTCGGGCGGCAGGGTGAGCAGCTCGACGGTGCGGCGCAGCAGCTCCGGCTCGTCGACGTGCTTGATCACGCTCAGCGCCGGCACCCGGTCGACCACGGCGCCGCGGCGCTCGAGGGCGGACGCCAGCTCCTCGCTCCGCCGCTGGGCGGTGACGAGGATCCGGCAGCCGGTGAGGACCGGGGCGAGCTCGATCACCCGACGACCACCGCCTCCGGCGCGTGCTCGACGTAGACCACTCCCCCGGCCACCCACGTGCGGTGCACGGGGATCCGCGCGGACGGGTCGGTGAGGCACTCGCCGGTGACCAGGTCGAAGACCTGCTTGTACATCGGCGAGGCCACGGTGTCGCGGTCGCCGACGCTGCCGAGCAGGCCGCGAGCCATCACGTTGGCGCCGCTGAACGGGTCGCGGTGGCCGACGGCGTGGACGAACGAGCCCGACTCCCCGGTGACCAGGAACAGCGCGACCTGCTGGTCACCGACGAGCACGGCGACCCCGCGTTCGGGGACGAGCTGGCGCAGCGTGCAGACCGCGGTCCACTTCTTGCCCGGCGACGTCACGACCGCACCTCCAGCGTCGCGCCGGCGATGAGCGGTCGTTCCTCGGGCCGTGCCGGACGGCGCTGGCCGCGCTCGTCGACGTAGGCGAGGTCCGGGTCGGCCAGGTCGGGGGCGTTGAGGAACGAGGAGAACTGCGCCAGCTTGGCCGGGTCGGCCAGGGTCGCGGCCCACTCGTCGCGATAGCCGCCGACGTGCTCGGCCATGGCGCGCTCGAGCTCCTCGCCGATGCCGAGGCTGTCCTCGACGACGACCTCGCGGATCGCGTCGAGGCCGCCCTCGTAGTCCTCCACCCACGCGGCCGTGCGCTGCAGGCGGTCGGCCGTGCGGACGTAGAACATCAGGAAGCGGTCGATCGTGCGCACCAGGGTCTCGGTGTCGAGGTCCTCGGCCAGGAGCCTGGCGTGCCGCGGGGTGAAGCCGCCGTTGCCGCCGACGTAGACGTTCCAGCCGTTGTCCGTCGCGATCACCCCGACGTCCTTGCCGCGCGCCTCGGCGCACTCGCGGGCGCAGCCGGAGACGCCGAGCTTGATCTTGTGCGGTGCGCGGAGGCCGCGGTAGCGCAGCTCCAGGTCGATCGCGAGGCCGACGGAGTCCTGCACGCCGTAGCGGCACCAGGTCGACCCCACGCACGACTTCACCGTGCGCAGCGACTTGCCGTAGGCGTGGCCGGACTCGAACCCCGCGTCGACCAGCCGCCTCCAGATCAGCGGCAGCTGCTCGAGCCGGGCGCCGAA
>CAZKZQ010000103.1:0-12110 GCA_964557235.1 uncultured Nocardioidaceae bacterium | reverse complement strand
CGTTCTCCTCGAACAGGTCGAAGATCGAGGTGATCCAGCGCTCGCCGAACCAGACCCGGGGACGCACGCCCTGGGCCTTGAGCTCCTCGCCCCGGGTGTCGGTGGCCTGCTCGAACAGCACGATGCGGGTCTCGCGCCACAGCTCGCGTCCCATGAGGTACGGCGAGTTGGCGCCCACCGCGAGCTGCACGCCGCTGATCGCCTGGCTGGCGTTCCAGAAGCCGGGGAACTGCTCGGGGCTGACCTGGATGTGGAGCTGCGTGCTGGTGCAGGCCGCCTCGGGTGCGATGGAGTCCGCGGTGACGCTCAGGCGCTCGACGCCCTGGATGTCGAGGGTGACGTCCTCGCCGCGGGCGGCCAGGATCTCGTCGCTGAGCAGGCGGTAGCGCGGGTTGGCCGACAGGGAGTCCTGCTGCAGCAGCTCCTCGGTGAGCGTCGGCAGGATCCCGATCATGACCAGGTTGGCGCCCACCTTGTGCGCCGCCTCCTCGGCGGCGTCGAGGCTGTTGCGGATGCCGTCGGCGAACGCCAGCACCCCCTGCTCGGGGAGCCGCTTGGGGGCGACGTTGATCTCGAGGTTGTAGCGGCCGAGCTCGGTCTGGAAGTCCGGGTCGCCGAGCTGCTCGAGCACCTCCATGTTGCGCATCGCGGGGCGCTCGTCGTCGTCGACGAGGTTCAGCTCGATCTCCAGCCCCGTCGCCGGCCGGTCGAAGTCGAACTTGGCCTCGACGAGCATGCGCTCGAACACGTCGAGGCAGGCGCGGACCTTCTTGCGGTAGCGCGTGCGGCCCTCACGGGTGAAGGTCTGCTGTTCGACTTCCTCGCCCATGTGCCCACCCTAGAGACTGCGGAGAGATTCGGCGCGGCCCTGCCAGACTGTCCGCATGAGCATGCGTACCCTCCTGAACCCCCTCCACACGCTGCGCCGCTCCGGCGCCCGGCTGGGCGACCTCGACGGCAAGGTCGTCCTGATCACCGGAGGCGGCCGCGGCATCGGGTCCGAGACGGCCAAGGCGCTCGCGTCCCACGGCGCCCGGGTCGTGCTCACCGACGTCGACGAGCCCGCCCTCAAGGAGACGGTCGCGGCCATCGGCGAGGACTCCGCGCTCGGGGTCGTCGCCGACGTGTGCGACCTCGAGGCGATGGAGGACGCCGTCGCGCAGGGGCTGGCGAGGTTCGGCCGGCTCGACGTGGCGGTCGCCAACGCCGGCATCGCGTCCTACGGCTCGGTGCTGGCCGTCGACCCCGCGACCTTCCGCCGGGTCATCGACATCAACATCAACGGGGTCTTCCACACCGTGCGGGCCGCGCTCCCCTCGCTGATCGAGAGCAAGGGCTACGTCCTGGTCGTGTCGTCGCTCGCGGCCTTCGCGGCGGCGCCCGGCATGTCGCCGTACAACGCGAGCAAGGCGGGCGTCGAGCACTTCTCCAACGCCCTGCGCCTCGAGGTCGCCCACCACGGCGTGGCCGTCGGCTCGGCCCACATGTCGTGGATCGACACCCCGCTGGTGCAGGACGCCAAGCGCGACCTGTCGGCGTTCGCCGAGATGATCAGCAAGCTCCCGCCGCCGCTCAACCGCACGACCGACGTCCAGACCTGTGTGGACGCGTTCGTCGAGGGCATCGCCAACCGCTCCCGCCACGTCTACGTCCCGGGCTGGGTCGGCGCGATCGCCAAGTCGCGCACGCTGCTCAACTCGGCGTTCGGCGACCGGCCGACGCTCGACCAGGCCGCGACCTCGGTGGACAAGATGGACGAGGAGGTGCGCCGCCTCGGCCGATCGACCAGCGAGCGCAACCTGGACGCCCTTCACCGCGCCGAGCAGGGCTGACCGCGTGCCGTCCCGCGACCGCCCCGAGCGCCTGGACCTCGTCATCGTCGGCGCCGGTCTCTCCGGCGTCGGCGCCGCCCACCACTTCTCGACCGCCTTCCCCGAGCGGACCTACGCCGTGCTCGAGGCGCGCGGGGCCATGGGCGGCACGTGGGACCTGTTCCGCTATCCCGGGGTCCGCTCGGACTCCGACATGGTGACGCTGGGCTACCGCTTCCGCCCGTGGACGGACCCGACGACGATGGCCGGCGGCGACGCGATCCGCGGCTACATCGAGGACACCGCGGCCGAGGGCGGCATCGACGCCCACGTGCGCTACCACCACCGCGTGGTCCGGGCCGACTGGTCGGCGGCCGAGGGTGAGTGGGTGCTCACCGTCGAGCGCGGCGCTCCGGGCGAGGAGACCGTCACCGAGGAGCTGCGCGCCGCGTTCCTGCTGGGCTGCACCGGCTACTACCGCTACGACGAGGGCTATCGACCCGACTTCCCCGGCGAGGACGACTTCGGCGGGCTGATCGTGCACCCGCAGCACTGGCCGGAGGACCTCGACTACGCGCGCAAGCGCGTCGTCGTCATCGGCAGCGGCGCGACGGCGATCACGCTGGTGCCCGCGATGACCACCGGCGACGGGGCTGCCGCGCACGTCACGATGCTCCAGCGCACGCCGAGCTACGTCTCCTCGCTCCCGGCCGAGGACCCGTTCTTCGCCTCCCGCCTGGGTCGCGCGCTGCCCGACGGGCTGCGCTACCGCATCGCCCGGGTCAAGAACGTCTCGCTCCAGGCGGCGTTCTACCAGCTGGCCCGGCGGCGACCCGCGATGTTCCGGGCGATGCTCCGCAAGGCGACGATGCAGCAGGTACCCGACGTCGACGTGGACACGCACTTCAACCCGCCGTACGACCCGTGGGACCAGCGGGTCTGCGTCGTGCCGGGCGGCGACCTCTTCCGCGCGCTGCGCAAGGGCAGGGCGTCGGTGGTCACCGACCGCATCGCGCGCTTCGACGCGACCGGGATCCTGCTCGAGTCCGGGGAGCACCTCGAGGCCGACGTCGTGGTGACCGCCACCGGGCTCAACCTGCTCGCCTTCGGCGGCATCGAGCTCAGCATCGACGGGGAGCCGGTGCACCTGCCCGACACGATGGCCTATCGCGGCGCGATGCTCAGCGGCGTGCCCAACTTCGCCTTCGTCGTGGGCTACACCAACGCGTCGTGGACGCTCAAGGCCGACCTCGTCTGCGGGTGGGTCGTGCGCCTGCTGCAGCACATGCAGCGCACCGGGCAGGCCGTCGTCACGCCGACCAAGCAGGAGGGCGTGACCGAGGAGCCGTTCCTCGACTTCGCCTCGGGCTACGTCCAGCGCTCGGTGGCGGACTTCCCGCGCCAGGGCTCGCGCGAGCCGTGGAAGCTGCGCCAGAACTACTTCTACGACGCGTGGACGCTGGGCCGCACGCGCTTCGACGACGGCGCGCTGGTCTTCACCAACCCGACCGGGGACCGCACCCTCACGCACTGAGCAGCCGGATCGTCGCCGGGTCGATCGGCGTCCAGGTGCTCGGTGGGACGGCGTCCTCCAGCGCCGCGGCCACCACCGCGGTGAGCCCGAGGTCGGGGTCGTCGGCGCGGGCCCGGTCGACCGCGCACCAGGCCAGGGCGCCGTTGCCCTCGAGCCAGGCGGCGAACGCCAGCAGCGCCCAGGCAGGGGCGCGGTGCCCGTCCGGCGCCATCCGGGCGACGGTCCGCCACAGGTGGGTGTGAGCGGTCGCGGTGTCGCGCGTGATCCGGGCCCACACCACCTCCCGGGCGTCGGCGACCGCGACCACCCGCAGCAGTCGCGCGACCTCGTCGGCGGCGGGCCAGCGTGGCACCTCGACCGGGCGCGCCAGCCGGTCGCCGACCCAGGCCGCGGCCCAGTCGGCCTCGGCGCGCAGCACCGCCCGGTCGGCCAGGTCGGCCGACGCCGGCTCGGCGAGCGCGTCGCCCACGGCGTCGACCAGGTCGAGGTCGGCGGGGTCGAGGCTCGCCTCGAGCTGGGCGCGGTCGGCGTAGGTGACCCGCCCCTCCGCGACCGCGTGGGCGGTGAGCGCGTGGGTGCTCACGTCGTAGGCCGTCCCGACGCCCCAGCCGGGCTCGGCCGGCGAGAGCGGGAAGAACCGGTCGGGCTCGGCACGGAAGGCGTGGACGACCGGGACGTCGCGGGCAGCGAGGGCGTCGGCCATCTCGTCGACCGCCAGGAGCGCGGGCCCGACGTCGTCGGTGTAGGCGACGAGGATGGCGTGGCCGATCCCGGACCCGGCGGCGGCGCTGCTCACCTCCTCGGCATAGGCACGCAGGGCTGCCTGCTCCACGCGGAGGTCGGAGCGGGCGACCATGGGTCCGCCGCGCGAGCCGATCCCGACCACGACGAGCGAGTCGTGGGGGTGGAAGCCGAGCGTGTAGGGGATGAACGCGAGCACGTCGGCCTCGGTCGTCAGACGCACGGCACGGAGGGGCTCGAAGGGGTCGGTGGCTGTCATGCCGCTCATCCCACGCCTGCACGCCGTCGTACGTCGGGCAGCGACGTCGCGCTGTGGGCGCCGGCGAGGTGGCACCGCCTGGGGGCGCGAACCGGCCTCCCGGGTGGCGTGCGCGGGAGCGTCGGCGGCGCCGGTGATGATGGGGGCGTGCGCAGCGAGCCGACGATCCTCCACGTCGACCTCGACGCGTTCTTCGCCGCGGTCGAGCAGCGCGACAAGCCGTCGCTGCGTGGCAAGCCCGTCGTCGTCGGCGGCACCGGGGGGCGCGGGGTCGTCGCGACGGCGTCCTACGAGGCGCGGGCCTTCGGCGTGCACTCGGCGATGTCGACGCGCGAGGCCCGGTCGCGCTGCCCGCACGCGGCGTACCTCTCCGGTCGCCACCACGTCTATCGCCAGGTCAGCCGCGTGATCATGGCCGCGCTGCGCGAGCTGTCGCCGCTGGTCGAGCCGCTCAGCGTCGACGAGGCGTTCGTCGACCTCGCCGCCGGCGACCTGGCGGGCACCGACCCCGACACTCTCGCCGAGGTCGGCAACGCTCTGAAGGACCGGATCAGCGAGGCGACCGGAGGGCTCACCGCGTCGGTCGGCATCGCCTCGTCCAAGCTGGTCGCCAAGATCGCCAGCGACCTGGACAAGCCCGACGGCCTGGTGGTCGTCCCGGCCGGCACCGAGGCCGACCTGCTCGCCCCGATGCCCGTGCGCGTGCTCCCCGGCGTCGGCCCGGCCACGGGTGAGCGGCTGCGCCGGGTCGGCGTCACCACGGTGGAGGACCTGCGGCGGATCTCGCTCGACGAGCTCGTGCGGCTGGTCGGGCAGGCCCACGGCTCGGGGCTGCACGCCCTGTGCCGGGCCGAGGACGACCGACCCGTGGTCGCCGAGCGGGAGACCAAGTCGGTCAGCCACGAGGACACCTACGACACCGACCTGGTCGACAAGCGGCTGCTCGAGGGGCTGCTGACCAAGCAGGCGCGCAGCGTCGCGGAGCGGCTGCGCAAGGCACGGCTGTCGGGGCGCACCGTCACGATCAAGGTGCGGCTGCACGACTTCACCACGCACTCGCGCTCGACGACGCTGCCCTCCCCCACCGACGACCCCGCGACGGTCGGGCGGCTGGCGCGGTCGCTGCTCGCCGACGTCGACACCTCCGAGGGGGTGCGGCTGCTCGGCGTGGGCGTCTCCGGCCTGGCCGACTGGATCCAGGAGGACCTGTTCGCCCTCGAGGCCGACGACGAGCCCGAGGAGGCCGAGGAGGTCGACGCCGCGGTCGTGCGACGGCGCGCGGGCTGGTCGCCCGGCATGGACGTCGAGCACACCGAGCACGGCCCCGGCTGGGTGTGGGGCTCGGGCGTGGGGCGCGTGACCGTGCGCTTCGAGACCGCGGAGACGGGGCCAGGGCCCGTGCGCACGTTCGCCGACGACGACCCGGCCCTCTCCGTGCGGCGGACCGACGAGCCGGAGCCGGGGTCGGAGTCAGACGCCGCGGAGGACGAGGCGGACTGAGTCGCCCGGCCTGAGCTGCGCGCAGCGGGCCAGGTCGTCCTCCTCGACCACGCACGGCACCGGGTAGCCCCCGGTCACCGGGTGGTCGCGCAGGAACACCACCGGCTGCCCGTCGGGCGGCACCTGCACCGCGCCGAGCACCATCCCCTCGCTGGCCAGCTCGTCGGTGCGCACCCGCTCGATCGGCTCGCCGTCGAGGCGCAGCCCGACGCGGTCGGAGTCGGCGGCCACGGCGTACGTCGTCCTCGCGAGGCGGTCGGCCAGGTCGGGCGTGCACCAGTCGAGCCGCGGGCCGGGCCGGCACCGCAGGACGGTCACCTCGTCGGGCACGTCGGGCCAGACCTCCACCCCGCTCACCACGCCGTACGACGGCCCGAGGGTGAGCGCGTCGCCCTCGGCGACGGGCGCGGGACCGAGCCCCGAGAGGGTGTCGGTGGCGCGCGACCCGAGCACGTCGGGGACCCGGAGCCCGCCCCCGAACGCGACGTAGGACCGCAGCCCCCGCGCCGGCGTGCCCAGCCGCAGGCGCGCCCCGGCCGGGACCGACACCGCCGACCCGAACCCTGCGCCCGAGCCGTCGACCGTCACCGGGCACCCGGCGCCGGTGACGGCCACCGTCATGGCCGCGTCGCACGAGACCTCGAGCCCGCCGAGCACGCACTCGAGCACGGCCTCGCCCTCGTCGTTGCCGACGACGCGGTTGGCCAGTCGGGCGGCGTGCGGGTCGAGCCAGCCGGACCGGGGCACCCCGAGGTGGGCGAGCCCGGGTCGGCCGTCGTCCTGCACGGTCACCAGCGCCCCCACCGCGTGCACCCGGACGCGGCGGGTCACGAGGCCTCCACGAACCGCACCCGTGTGCCGGGCGAGAGCAGCGCGGGCGGGTCGGCGTCGGTGTCCCACAGCACGAGGTCGGTGCGACCGAGCAGGAGCCACCCTCCGGGGCTGGAGCGCGGGTAGACCCCGCAGAACTCCCCCGCCACGCCCACGGACCCAGCGGGCACGCGGGCTCGCGGCGACCCACGGCGCGGCACGTGCAGGCGCTCGGGCAGCCCGGAGAGGTAGGCGAACCCGGGTGCGAACCCGCAGAACGCCACGACCAGCTCGAGGCCGGTGTGCGTGGCGACGACCTCGGCGCGCGTCATGTCCCACAGCCGGGCGACGTCGTCGAGGTCCTCGCCGTCGTAGGTCGTCGGCACCTCGACGAGCTGCCCGGAGGGACCGGCCCCGCCCGGGCCGCTCCGACCGATCGCCGCGGCCAGGTCCTCCGCGGTCATGCCGGTGAGCCCGTCGACGAGGACCGTCCGCCCCGCGGGGACCACGTCGACCGCGCTCGCCCCGGCCGACTCGAGCGCGGCCAGCACCGCGGCGTAGGCCTGCGGCACGTCGTCGACCTCGAGCAGGAACGCCCTCTCCCCGGCCGGTCTGATCACGAGAAGCCCCGCAGCTCGAACCCCGCTCCCAGGAGGGCCTCGCGGACCGCCCGGGCCGCGGCGACCGCCGTCGGGCCGTCGCCGTGCACGCACACCGAGTCGACCTCGGCGGCCAGGCGCACGGCGTTGGCGGCGATCTCGGCCGGGTCCTCCACCAGCGCCCCCGGCCGGTCGCGCGGCACCAGCCGCGCCACCCCGTCCTCGGACGGGAGGTAGCCGCGGTCCGGGAAGCCCTCGGTGTACGTCGTCCGGCCGGCCTCGGCCGCCAGCCGCAGCAGCGCGCCGCCCGGCAGCCCGAGCACCGGCAGGTGGCCCGACCCGGCCAGCACGGCGGCCGCCTGCTCCTCGTCGTCCACGACCCGGTTGTAGAGCGCGCCGTGCGGCTTGACGTAGGCGACGCTGGTCCCGGCGTGCCGCGCGATCTCGTCGAGCACCTCGGTCTGCGCCGCGACCTGGTCCCGGAGCACGTCGTGCGCCACGTCCAGGCGGCGCCGGCCGAACCCCGCGCGGTCGTCGTAGGACACCTGCGCCCCGACCCGCACGCCCACCGCCGCCGCACCCTCGCAGACCACGCGCATGATGTCGGCGTTGCCGGCGTGGAAGCCGCACGCGACGTTGGCGCTGGTGACCAGCGCGAGCAGCCCCAGGTCGTCGGTCACCTCCTCACCGAGGTCGGCGTTGAGGTCCACGATCCGCTCCGTCACCCAGCCGATTCTGCCTCGGTGCCCCGCCGTACGCTTCGGGCATGTCCAGCCTCGAGCCTCCCGTCGCCGACGTCCGTCCGATCGAGCGGACGCACCACGGCGACACCTTCGTCGACGACTACGAGTGGTTGCGGGACAAGGAGAACCCCGAGGTGATCGCCTACCTCGAGGCCGAGAACGCCTACACCGAGGAGCGCACGGCCCACCTCGCCGACCTGCGGCAGGCGATCTTCGACGAGATCAAGGCACGCACCCTCGAGACCGACCTGTCGGTGCCGAGCCGGATCCGCGGCTGGTGGTACTACGGCCGCACCATCGAGGGCAAGCAGTACGGCGTCTCCTGCCGCCGCCCGGTCCTCGACCCCGACGACTGGACCCCGCCGACCATCGACCCGGCCGAGACCCCCGACGACGAGGAGGTCGTGCTCGACCTCAACGAGCTCGCCGAGGGCCACGAGTTCTTCTCCCTGGGCGCCAACTCGGTCAGCCGCGACGGACGCAGGCTGGCCTTCAGCACCGACACGACCGGCGACGAGCGGTTCACCCTCCAGGTGAAGGACCTCGTGACTGGGGAGCTGCTGCCCGACCGGCTCGAGGCGATCGGCTACGGCGCCACCTGGGACCTCTCGGGCGAGCACCTCTTCTACACCGTCGTCGACGAGGCGTGGCGGCCCCACCAGGTGTGGCGCCACCGGCTCGGCACCGACCGCTCCGAGGACGTGCTCGTGCACGACGAGCCCGACGAGCGGTTCTGGACCTCGGTCGGCCGCACCCGCAGCGACCGGTTCCTGGTGATCGGCGTCGGCAGCAAGACGACGACCGAGATGCACCTGATCGACACGACCGACCCGACCGGCGAGCCCCGGTGCGTGGCCCCGCGCCGCCAGGGGGTGGAGTACTCCGTCGAGCACGCCGTCGTCGACGGTCAGGACCGCCTCCTCGTGCTGCACAACGACGGCGCCCCGAACTTCGAGCTGGCCGTCGCGCCCGTCGACGCGACCAGCCACGAGCAGTGGACCCCGCTGCTGCCGCACGACCCCGCCGTACGCCTGGAGGACGTGGACGCGTTCGCCACCCACGTGGTCCTCAGCCAGCGCAGCGACGGCCTGACCCAGCTGCGCCTGCTCGGCCTCGGCGGCGCGGAGGAGACCACGGTGACCAGCGACGAGCTGCTGGAGATGGAGCACCCGCTCTACACCGTCGGGCTCGCCGGCAACCCGGAGTTCACCCAGCCCACGCTGCGCTTCGGCTACACCACCATGGTCACGCCGAGCTCGGTGCTGCAGATCGACCTGCGCACCGGCGAGCGCACCCTGCTCAAGCAGACCCCGGTCCTCGGCGGCTACGACCCGACGGCCTACGAGCAGCACCGCGAGTGGGCCACCGCCGAGGACGGCACCCAGGTGCCGATCTCGATCGTGGTGCCCGCCGGGACCCCGCGCGACGGCTCGACGCCGTTCCTGATCTACGGCTACGGCTCCTACGAGTCCTCGATGGACCCGTGGTTCGCGACCTCGCGGCTCTCGCTGCTCGACCGCGGCATGGGCTTCGCGATCGCCCACGTGCGCGGGGGCGGCGAGATGGGCCGTCACTGGTACGACGACGGCAAGATGCTCAACAAGCGCAACACGTTCACCGACTTCGTCGCCTGCGCCCGCCACCTGGCCTCGACCGGGTGGACCTCGCCGGACCGGCTGGTGGCGGAGGGCGGCAGCGCCGGCGGCCTGCTCATGGGCGCGGTCGCCAACCTCGCCCCGGACGCCTTCACCGGCATCCTGGCGTCGGTGCCGTTCGTCGACGCGCTCACCTCGATCCTCGACCCCTCGCTGCCGCTGACGGTGATCGAGTGGGAGGAATGGGGCAATCCGCTCGAGGACCCCGAGGTCTACGCCTACATGAAGTCCTACACGCCCTACGAGAACGTGCACGAGGGCCACTACCCCGCGATCCTCGCCGACACCTCGCTCAACGACACCCGCGTGCTCTACGTCGAGCCCGCCAAGTGGGTGGCCCGGCTGCGCACCCGCGTCTCGGAGCCCGAGACCGTGCTGCTCAAGACCGAGATGTCGGCCGGTCACGGAGGCGTCAGCGGGCGCTACAACGCGTGGAAGGACCGGGCCTTCACCTACGCCTGGGTGCTCGACCAGGCGCTGCGCAACGTCTCGGATAGGTGACGCGTCCCTGAAAGTTGGCTGAACTTCCCGCCCGCGAGGAAACTTCGGGGCCTCGCCGTGCGTAACAACCCATGAAGGCAACGCACCGAGACCGGCTTCTCTTGAACCATTCGGGATTAACCGACCCCCTTCGAGGCGTTGTGAATGGTGCACGACCGGGTTAACCGGCCTGCCGTTGGGAAGGGAATGACCGTGACCTCCACCATCACGCACACTCGAGAGATCGAGGGCCGCGACAGCGTCGGCCTCTATCTCGACGAGATCGCGCGCACCCCGCTGCTCGACGCCGTCCGCGAGGTCGAGCTGGCCAAGACCATCGAAGCCGGCCTCTTCGCCAAGCACCTCCTCGAGACCGGCCGCATCGGCCGCAAGAAGGGCGGCGCGCCCAAGTGGGCCACCCAGGAGGAGCTGGAGTGGATGGTCGAGGAGGGCGAGCGCGCCATCCAGCAGTTCATCACCGCCAACCTGCGGCTGGTCGTCTCGATCGCCCGCAAGTACGGCCGCAGCCAGATGCCCATGCTCGACCTCGTGCAGGAGGGCAACACCGGCCTGATCCGCGCGGTCGAGAAGTTCGACTACACCAAGGGCTTCAAGTTCTCGACGTACGCCACCTGGTGGGTGCGTCAGGCGATCACGCGCGGCATCGCCCAGCAGGCACGCGTCGTCCGTCTCCCCGTCCACGTGGTCGAGGAGATCAACCAGGTCAACGGCGCCCGCCGCACCCTGGAGCGCCAGCTCGGGCGTGACCCCGAGCCGGAGGACATCGCCACCGAGCTCGACATGCCCGTGGAGCGGGTGCTCGACCTGATGTCGTGGTCGCGCGACCACGTCAGCCTCGACACCCCCCTCGACGAGGAGGGCGACACCTCCCTCGGCGACCTGATCGCCCAGGAGAGCGCCCCGGGTCCCGACTCGACGTTCCTCAGCACCGAGTCGCGCGAGCGGCTCAGCGCCCTCGTCGACCAGCTCGACCCGCGCGCCGCCGACATCATCCGGGCCCGCTACGGCCTGGTCGACGGTCGCGTGCACAAGCTGGCCGACATCGGCGCCAAGCACGGCATCTCCGCCGAGCGGGTCCGCCAGCTCGAGCGGGAGGCCCTGCAGAAGCTGCGCGGCTTCGCCGGCCCCGACATGGCGGCGTGAGTCGCTGGGTTCGGTTTCACCAGGGCCCTAGTGATGTTGGCACTCCCCGAGCGAAACTTCGCTCGGGGAGTGCCAGTTTTGCCGCAGGGAGCGCCCGCAGGCTGAGCGAGCCGGAGCGAGCCGGAGCTGTGACTCGCTCGGGACAGGTGTCACTGCCTCCCAGGACGCCGGGCGTACGACGGTGAGGGCGTCCGCGAGAAGCGCGGGCCCGAACCCAGCGAGGAACACGCTCATGAACCGTCGTCCGACCGTCCGTCCCTTCACCCGCACCGCCGTCCTGGTCGCCGTCCTGGCCCTGGGACCGCTCGGTCTCAGCGCCTGCTCCGGCGACGCCGACGCCGCCTCCGGCACCTCAGGCACCTCCGACGACCCCGAGGCTGCCCTCGCCGAGGTACAGGAGGAGACCGACGTCCCCCAGGAGTGCCGCGACGCCTTCCCGGTTGCCGTCGGGAAGGCCGACGAGGGCGCGATCAGCCTTATGCCCGAGACCTGGCCCAGGGACGCGGTCGACGGCACGCTCTGCCAGACCTCGTCGACGGCCAGCGGCATCCAGGTCGCGTCCTACGCCACCTCGGCCACCGGGAGCGAGGTGCTCGACGCGGTCCAGGACGCGCTGCCCGCGTCGTACGACGTGGTCCGCCAGGACCAGGGTCTCGGCGAGCAGCTCGACGGCACCGGGGACGGCGTCTCGTTCCGGGTCACGACCCGCGAGGGCGCCTTCGAGGTGACGTTCTCCGCCGAGTGAGGCGCAGCCCGGGAGATGATGCGCCCATGTCGCCCGCCGCGAGCACCCTGCTCGACCTGCTGGTCCTGG